>CAMTDY010000050.1 GCA_947070915.1 uncultured Roseburia sp. | reverse complement strand
AGGTACTGGATGTAGAGCAGAACGCTCCCATACTTTTCGATGGACTCCCGGATGATCTCCAGATAATAATGCCTGGGAGTGTCCAGATACCACTCCTTGGAAGTCCCTTTATTCTGGATCGCCGAAGAGGCATTCACCCGCTTGCGGTACAGATGAAGCGCCTCTGCCACCACCCCATACTTGAGCTTCTCTAAGATGACCGAGGTCACGAACTTGGAATCTTCTGCATATTTCAGTTGTTCATCGAAGCGGTGATGTTCCAACACCTCTGCCTTTACAAAAGAAGCGGTGACATGCATCTGAATAAAATTGTACTTATCCAGCACATCAATGATCCGGCTCCCATTTTCATATTTAAACCGCAGCCAGTGATACTCATTCCTGGCCTCAAAAAATTTCTGGGGACAGGAAACCAGATCGATCTTATCCTGGCGCTTTTCAAAAAATTCATACACCGCACGGAAACTGTTTTTCGTCCACTTGTCATCGGAATCCAGAAAATTCACGTATTTTCCGCGGATATAGGAAATGGCATGGTTCCTGGCCGCACTCACTCCCTGGTTTTCCTGCTTCAGATAGACAATATTATCCGGATACCGTTTCTGATACTCCAGACAGATCTCCTCACTCCGGTCCGGACTTCCGTCATTCACCAGAATGACCTGAATGTTTTCCTCAAATCCAATATCCTGCTGTATGACGGAATCCAGTGTCTCACGAAGATATCCGTACACGTTATAAACCGGTATCACCACCGAGAACTTATATTGATATTCCACCGCTTCTCTCCTTCTTTTCTGCCGCTCTCTTTTTCAAAACACTGCAGGCGATCCAATAACCGGCCCATGACAGAAGTCCTGCCAGGCTGATGACAAGCCCCAGCCTGAGATAAGGCGTCTCATAATACAGCTCCACAGAATTGTCGCCCGCTTTTAACGGCAGTGCCATATAGGCCGTATTAGCACGGCAGAGCGGAGTCTCCTTTCCATTGACCACTGCCTTCCACCCCCCGCTATAGGGAATGGATAAGAACAGCAGTTGGTCCGCCGGCACTGTCACATCGCCGCGAATGCAATTTTTATCAGTCACCACATGTTCCAGGGCGTGTTCTTTCCTCGCCAGGATCGTTTCCTCATAATCTTCCATTCCCTGGGCGATAAGCCTTAACTTCTCCAGATCAAAGCTGCCTTTGAACTGGAAACGGATCTTACAGAGGGTTTCTCCTTCCCGCCCCTCTGCCATGCCGAGATGAAACAAATATTCCTCTCTGCCAAAGTACCAATTCCACTGATTTGTCAGCGCCCGGATGGTCTTTTTCTGCTTTCCTCTGACCGCTGTTATGTCACAATAGGTCCGGTTCTTCTGTGCCATCTGATACCCCGGAAGACGCAGGTACACCTCTGACTCCGGCAGGGGCTCCCGCAGGCGAAGGGTAAGGCTTCCCCCATTTTTCTTCACCACAGCCTTTCCTCCCCGGATCTCAACCTGGTTCGTAGATTGGATCTCATAGGGAATCTCTCTGCTGTTTAGTTCTGGCACACTGCTCCTTCTGCTCACCTCTCCCAGTTCACTCTGTAAACCAGAAGCCGCATCGGTCAGATCCGCCTCTTTCAGGATCACCGTCTTAAGCATGAGCTCCTGCAGCTTCACACCATCCCTGCTGACCTCTTTATCCAGCTGTTCTTCCGTCATATAACTGTCATAGGTAATACCAAGGGGAAGGAAATACTGATTTTCATATAGTCCATAGGTCTTCTTCCCCCGCTTAAACTCCCTAACCAGCTTATATCCATAGGGAAGCTGGTACTCCTTTCCCTGTTCCACCGCATAGTATCCCACAGATGCCAGGGCTGCCAGCCAGGTGCGGTCATCCAGTCCCTGGATCTTAAACATGCTGTCTGACACCCCGCCGTCCTGCATCTGGAGAAGATACTGGATCCGGTTGGGGTTGGACATGCTGAAATAACTGGATACCCCATACTTCCCAGTGATCATTCCGGTGTTTTCCGTCCGCTTCGCCGGAGAATCTGTCCGGTAAATCCCCTTGACCGCACCGATCTGGGAGGCTTCTTTCTCTGCTTCTTCCTTCACCTCTGCCTCCGGGGAGCCCGCGACGTACTGGTATGCCCTTCCCCGGCCGATAAAACTCTCCCCATACCCCTGTCCTTTATTACTGAACAGGAGCCATCCGCTGCCTATGATATTCAAACAAACTGTCAAGGTAAGCAGCACAAAAATATTCTTTTTCAGCCATCCCGCCAGGGATGGGGGCAGCTGTCTTCCCCCAAAGCCCTCTTTTGCCTGGCACCAGTTCCAGAGCAGCAGTACCAGCAGTGTCCCCGCCAGCATGGCAAAACCAAACCAACCGGTGAGCTGGTCCACGTCCTTGGAAAGAATTACCAGAACCAAATAGATCCCTGCAGCGCCGAGACAGACCAGGAGTTTTTTTCTCGTCAGTTTTAACAGTTCCGGCAGCCCATAAACCATACCCAGGGCATATACAAAAGTAGTTAAGTACAGAAAACGCCCGGAAACATATGAAAAGCCATTCATCATATAGCCGCCAAAAGGAACCAGCATCAGTATCGTCCAACACAGAATATTTGCCTTTAACTCCAGATTCTTCCTCCGTGCGGCGGCAAAGAGCACAAGAACCGCCGGCAGTACGAGAGAAACCATCCCCAGATAGTCCCAGGTGATCCTGGGCGGCCCAATGATCCGTGTCAAAATGGCATTATAACGGCTGGCATCAAAAAGCAGCAAGTTCCCAGGATCAAAAGCGCTCTCACTACGGGTACTGGAAAGATACGCCGCGATGGATGGCACAAAAAGTATTCCCGCCATCGCCGTTCCCATGACATATGCCGCTATGCACCGCCAGCAACGGACAAACAGTTTTTTCTGGCAGATCATCCGGATCAATGCGTAGATCCCCAGAAAGATCGTGTTCATATAGAAAAAATAAAATCCGTTCAGAGCGGTAAAAAAGGCGACAAGCATTAGCAGTGTCAGTTTCTTATTCTCCAGCGCCCGGTCCACTCCCACCACCGCCAGCGGCAGGAAGATCATAGGAATGACAAAGAAGGGGTGCTTTACTGCCACATGCAGTATATAACCAGAAAAAACATACACCAGCGCCCCGATCAGGGTAACGCTCCAGCCTCTTCCCTTTTTCCGGCAGCACCAGGAAAAGGAAAGCCCCGCCAGATACATCCGGAGAACCACCAGAAGATCATACAGGTATTCCGTCTTCTCCTCCGGCACCAGCGCTGCCAGTAAGGTCAGTGGATCTCCCAGCCCGTAGAAATTCAGGGTGGTTATTATATCTTCCCCCATTCCCAGGGAGAGGTCAAACATTGGCGGCACAAAATCCCCCCGCAGCATACCAGAAAAAAATTCCCGATAATATCTGCCCAGGTAACAGAGCGCCGCATAATGCTGTTTGATGCCGTCATAATTCCAGATAAAGGACTTTCCATTCTTCCAGAAAACGAAATACGTGCAGCCAAAAACTACCACAAAAACAACGGAAAATAAAAGCAAAAAGCAGAGTGCCTTTTGCTTTTTATTTCTTTTCATCCCTTACATACCTCCGTAAAATATGCTTCCAGAGAGGCTGTGATCCGGTCTCCAGCCTCCTCGCTGTCTCCCTTCACCAGATAGTACATCTTGATCTTTGGCTCCGTTCCTGACGGCCTTACCAGCACATTTACGTCATTTTCCATATTAAATTCCAGCACGTTGGATTTAGGGAGATCTCCCACTCCTGCTCCATAGTCTTTCACATCCTCCACCTTAAATCCGGCGATCTCTGAGGGCGGGTTCTTTCTGAGGGAATCCATCAGTTCTGTCATCTTCTTTGCCCCGCTGGCGCCCTCAAAAGTGATGGACTGCAGCGCCTCCTTAAAGTACCCATACTTCTCATAAAGAGCGTTCAATACCTCCACAAGAGAACGGCCTTTTGCTTTATAATGGGCAAACATCTCACAGATCAGCAAAGACCCGTTGACACCATCCTTATCCCTTACGTGGCTGCCGCTGAGATATCCATAACTCTCTTCAAAACCGAAAACATAACGGTCCGCCTCTCCCGCCGCCTCCAGAAAGCCGATCTGCTCACCGATAAACTTGAATCCTGTAAGCACCCGCCTTACCTCCACGCCATAATCGGCGGCGATCTTATCGATCATCTTTGTGGACACAATGGTAGTCACTACCACCGGATCTTTTGGCATCGTTCCATTGTCGGTATAAGTTTTGCAGATATAGTCAAAGAGCAGGATTCCCATCTGATTGCCGGATATGAGCTTATAATCTTCTCCATCCCTCACGGCGATGCCCACGCGGTCACAGTCCGGATCCGTCGCCAGCAACAGGTCACTTCCGATCTCTTTCGCTTTTTTCAAGCCGACCTCAAGAGCTTCTCGGATCTCCGGATTCGGATAGGGACAGGTGGTAAAATTCCCGTCCGGCATCTCCTGCTCCGCCGGGATCGTAATCCTGGTATATCCGTTTTCCCTCAGACATCTTGTCACCGGCATACGTCCGGTACCGTTTAGCGGCGTATATACGATAGATACATCCTTGTCGATTTCTTTCGGGTTCAGCGCCCTCTCAGACACCGCATCGATAAATCCAGTGATGACATCTTCCCCGATAAAATGAATCTTTCCCTGACCGCATCCCTCTTCAAAATCCATCTGCACCACATCATCAAATACATCCACGCCGCCGATCTCATGCAGGATGGCTTCTGCCACCTCCAGCGTGATCTGGCAGCCATCTGCCCCGTACACCTTATACCCATTGTATTTCGCCGGATTGTGGCTTGCCGTTACCACGATGCCGCCGTCACAGTGAAGGGCGCGCACCGCATAGGACAACGCCGGTGTGGGCATCAATTCTTTATAGATATGAACCTGGATGCCATTTGCCGCAAAAACCCCGGCGGCTGTTCTGGCAAATACATCGGATTTGATCCGGCTGTCATAGGCGATGGCCACCGAAGGCTCTGCCACAACCTTTTTCAAATAATTGCTGTAGCCCTGGGTCGCTTTTGCCACAGTGTGCACATTCATGCGGTAGGTCCCGGCGCCGATCACGCCGCGGAGCCCGCCGGTGCCAAACTCCAGCTCCCGGTAAAAGCGGTCGTTAATCTCTTCTTCCTTCCCCTCCACACTCTTTAATTCTTCCAGCAGATCCTCTTCCTTTACCTGCTCCACCCATCTTTTATAATTAGAAATAATATCCATCATCTGTCATTCCTCCTTATATATCCTCCGCTATGAAATCTGCTCTCTCCAATAATCCAGCGTATCTTCCAGTGTCTTTTCCAGACTGATCTTCCGCGTCCAATCCGTATGCTCTGTAATTTTCGTTATATCGGCTGAGATGATCGGCACATCGATGGGCCGCAGCCGTTCCGCCTCCACCTCCACCCGGATCTCCTGTCCGGAAAGGGCAATGATCTGATCTAAGATCTCCTGGATCGAATACGCATTTCCCGCTCCCACATTATAGGTCTCCCCAGCGTGTCCCTGACGTACCAGGCACTCATAGGCGGCGGTCACATCTCTCACATCTGTAAAATCCCTTTTTGCTTTCAGATTTCCCACATGGATCACCGGCTCCCGGAGACCTTTTTCCACTTCCACTACCTGTTTACAAAAATCCGACACCACAAACTGAGGGGACTGCCTCGGCCCCACATGGTTAAAGGCGCGGACCATTACAAGATTCAGCTGGTATGCCCTGGCATAGATCGACGCCAGCATATTCTGGCACCCTTTTGTGGCGGCATAGATATTTCCGGGGCGCAGAACCGTATCCTCGGAGATCGGAACCTCATCGGGATTGACATAGCCATATTCCTCTCCGGATCCGATCAAAAGCACTCTTCCCGGATACTTTATTTCTTTTAACACATCCAGCAGATTTAATGTCCCCTTAATGTTTACATCCACCGTAAGCTGCGGGTTGGACCAGGATAGGGCCACAGAGCTCTGGGCCGCCAGGTGGAAAATATAATCCGGAGCACACTTCTCCAATACCTGCTCCACCTCTTCTTTTACAAGAAGATCCATATCCAGTATGTTGCAGTTCGCTTCTTCCAGCACTTCCTGTTTCATTTTTGTTATACTGACCTCATATCCACATTCCCCAGTCAGATATTCTGCCAGATACCGCCCTACAAATCCGGCACCGCCGATAATCAATACTTTTTTCATTATTTCCTCCAGTTAGCACTTATTTTCCTGTCCTGCAGGATTGCTGCACTCCCTCGTTCTATAGAGGAATATATAAGGCAGCGGCGCGAATTCTCCGTTTTCAGGCGGGTTCCAATTCGCGCCGCTAAGCTAATGTAACAGCGCCTCATGACATACATCATGTTTGACGCCAAATATTTCAGATGGACTGTACTTTGATCTCCTTCTCAACCAGTGCCAGATCGTTCTTTACCATTCCCTCCACCAGCTGGCTGAAAGAAATGTTCCGCTTCCATCCCAGAACCTTCTCTGCCTTCGCAGGATCTCCCAGAAGTACCTCTACCTCTGCCGGACGGAAGAATCTCGGATTGATCGTCACGATAGTCTTACCAGTAGCTTTATCCACTCCGATCTCATCCACACCCTGGCCCTTCCACTCCACATCGATGCCGACATGGCCAAAAGCCAGCTCCACAAACTCACGGACCGTACGGGTCTCTCCAGTAGCCACTACATAGTCATCTGCTTTTTCCTGCTGCAGCATGAGCCACATCGCATGAACATAATCCTTGGAGTGTCCCCAGTCTCTCTTGGAATCCATATTTCCCAGCTCCACATGATCCTGCACACCCAGTTTGATCCTTGCTACTGCGTCCGTGATTTTACGGGTAACAAACTCCAGGCCACGTCTCTCGGATTCATGGTTGAAAAGAATACCAGAGCAGGCATACATATCATAGCTCTCACGATAGTTCTTGGTGATCCAGTGTCCATACACCTTTGCCACACCATAAGGGGAACGCGGGTAAAACGGCGTTGTTTCCTTCTGTGGCATCTCCTGAACCAGTCCAAACATCTCACTGGTGGAAGCCTGATAAAATCTCGCCTCTGGTTTTACGGTGCGGATCGCCTCCAGCATGTTCGTCACACCAAGGGCATCGATGTCAGCTGTGGCAAGAGGCTGCTCCCAGCTGGTGGCAACAAAAGACTGTGCTGCCAGATTATAGATCTCATCTGCCTGGCTGATGCGCATGGCGCGGATCAGAGAAACCACATCCGTCATATCGGCATAGATAAAATTCAGCTTATCCTTAATGTGCTCTACATTTCCATAGTCAACTACGCTCTTACGGCGCATAATGCCATATACTTCATATCCCTTCTCCAGCAGAAGTTCCGCCAGATAGGAACCGTCCTGTCCTGTTATACCTGTAATTAATGCTTTCTTCATGATATCTCCTTTCAAATTGCATATTTCTGTAAAAAACCTTAGATGTATTCATTTCTGTTACAGATTCTAAGATTTTCAAGAACTTTTTTAATATCCCCGGCATGGTTCTTGTCGCAGATCAGAAGAGCATCCTCCGTATCCACAACGATCATGTCCTCTAACCCCACTGCCGCGATGAGCTTGTCCGATCCCTCGATGATAGAATTTTTAGTTTCCACCGTAATCACATTTCCCTGAACCGTGTTGCCAAATTCATTGGTGGAGCGGATCCGTCCCACCGCCAGCCAGGACCCAACGTCATCCCAGCCGAAGGTCCCTGGAAGGACATAAATATTATCTGCCTTTTCCATAATACCATAGTCGATGGATTCCGAGTCAAACTGCTCAAATTCTGTTTCCAGTACCGTTTCCTGGTCTTCGGTCCCGATAGCTGCTTTGATCTTCACAAGTCCTTCATAAGTCTTTGGCAGAAATTCTTTTATATTTTTTAATATAGTGGAAATCTTCCACACAAACATGCCGCTGTTCCACAGATAGGATTCATCAGCCAGATACTCTTTTGCCGTCTTGAGATCCGGCTTCTCTACAAAACATTCCACACCATAGGCACGTCCTTCACTCTGATCCGGATCAAATTTGATATACCCGTATCCGGTCTCTGGATAATTGGGCGTAATACCGATGGTGGTAAGGTTGTCTCCTTTTTCCGCCACGGCACAGGCATCCTTTAATACATCCACAAACATAGAATTATACTTGATCAGGTGATCCGAGGGAAGTACGATCATCAGCGCGTCTTCATATTTTTTACTGATATGCATCGCTGCCAGTCCCACACAGGGAGCCGTATTCCTGCCGACAGGCTCACACAGAATGTTTTCTTCAGGAAGCTCCGGAAGCTGCTCCATGGCAAGCCCTTTGTAATCCCGGTTCGTAACAATATAAATATCCTCCATCTTCACCAGAGGCTGGATCCTCTTCACTGTGTGCTGGATCATCGTAACGCCATCGTCAGTCAGGCTCAAAAACTGTTTGGGCAGATTTTTCCGGCTTTTCGGCCAGAATCTCTCTCCCCGGCCTCCTGCCATGATCATCGCTGTTATCTTCATAATCTTTTTCCTTTCTGAATGCTTTGTATCCGGCCGGTGACACCATCGGCCAAAATTGTATTTTATAATTTAGACATTAGTATCTCATTTGTTCCATGTATATAATACTCCCCAAATCCCGCCGGAATAAACATACTGTCTCCCGCCTGGAAATCATACCGCTTTCCCGCATGCTCCAGAAACCCGTTTCCCGAAACGACAAGAAGAGAATGGAAGCTGCTCCTGTCGCACCAGAACTTAATCTTTCCATTGTCTACCTGGATACGTAACACACTAAAATAATCACACTCAAAGAGTCTTCGTAGACTTCCTGATTTGAGGCGTACCTCGTTGTTATCAAACACCTGGGAGGGGATCACCGGGGTCCGGTCGATCACATCAATGGCACGCTCCACATGCAGCTCCCGGTAATTTCCATCCTTGTCCTTCCGCAGATAATCATATACCCGGAATGTAGTATTGGAGTTCTGCTGGATCTCGGCGATCACAGCCCCTGCTCCGATGGCATGTATCGTACCAGGATGGATAAAGAATACATCTCCGGCATGTACTTCAACTTTATTCAGCACCTCACAGACGGTACCGTCCTGAATCTTTTTTTCCAGCTCTTCTCTGCTGATCATCCGGTTCAGCCCGTAATACAGGAACGCACGGGGTTTTGCCGAGACCACATACCACATCTCCGCTTTTCCCTCTTCTCCCCGCTCCCGCAGGGCGGTGTCATCCGAGGGATGAACCTGAATGGAGAGATTCTTCTTGGCGTCTATAAATTTGATCAGAATCGGAAATTTATCTTCCGGCTTAAAATCCGGAGATACATATTCCGGAAATTCCTTTACGATATCACTCAGAAACTGCCTCTTAAATCTGCCGTTGATGATCTTGTTCTGTCCATCCGGATGGCAGCAAAGTTCCCAGCTCTCCGCAGTACAGAGACCTCCTCCGGACTTGCCATACAGCCGTTCCAGCTCTCTGCCTCCCCAGAGATATTCCTTATACACAGGAGATAATTTCATCGGATACATAAATAAACCTTCCTATCATTTACCGGCGATACGCGTCACCGTGAGCCGGCATAATGTCTTGATATAACTCATAATAAACGGAATCAGGCGTCTCTTCGATTCCCCGTAGATCCGTTTGTCAAATTCAATCGGCACTTCACCGATCTTCAGTTTTTTATCTTTTTTATTCAAACGAAGGCGTAACAACACCTCCTGAAGTACGTCATAGTTATGGCAGGACAACGACACCTTCTTGAGCTCATCGGTATGATACATCCGGTAATCCGTGGATATATCCTTCGCTTTGATGCCAAGAAAGAACCGGAACATACCGTTCAATATGTGGGACATGATAATGGAACTCTTGGCGTCGTTGGTCTTTCCTCCTTCAACATAGCGGGAACCAATAACCACATCGCAGTTTTCCCTGGTAAATTTCTCATAAATTCCAGGGATGTATTTAGGATTGTGGGATCCGTCGCTGTCCAGGATAAGAAATTTATCCATCTCTGCATATTTGATGCCCGTTTTAAAGGCTCCTGCAAATGCAGGCTCTTCCTGATTGATGTATCTGGCTCCAAATTCTTCGCAGACGCCTTTGGTATTATCCAGCGGCTCCGCCGTATCTATTACAAGAATTTCAAATTCTTCTCCTGTCTTCTTAACATTATCGATTATCTGCGGCAAAAGGACTTTAAGATTCTCCTCTTCTTTGTATGCCAGCAGAACCACACTGATTCCCATGAGCTTTCCTCCAAATTTATTCTACTGTCTTCTTCTTTACGTTTTGGCAACTCCGTGCTTCTCGCATAAGCACTTCCGTGCTTACGCTTTCCAACGCATAAGCAACTTCCTGCTTACCTCGCATAAGCATCTTCGTGCTTCTCGCATAAGCACTCACTGTGCTCCTTCGGTGCCCCGAAGGAGCACAGTGTTCGTTGCACTCACATACCCTCTCCTGGAGACAGCCTCTCCTGCAAGCAGGAGGCTGTCTCCAGGAGAGGGTGCGTTCGTGCTTATGCGTTCATTTTACCATATGTTGGCGGATTTGAAAAGGATTTTTACTTGTTTTCCGTTTTAAATGCCCAAAGTTTATTCATGATAAAGTTTATCGGTATCGCTATGATCAGGCTGATGAGGGGGGCTATAAATTTATCTATTCCCAGCACATTCACCCACAAATAAGCGAGAAGATTATTCAGAATGATGCCCGTAAAGCCGTAAGACAGATAACTCTTCATCAAAGCTTTCCAGAAATTCCGGCTCTGCCCCTCCTCCAGCGTAAACACAAATTTACTGTTAAGAAGAAAGGATACCAGAACGCTGATAATAAAGGCAATGGTGTTCGCTACGTACATATCCAGGTTTGCGGTCTGCAGAACACCTGCCTTTTTAAATAAAAGCAGGCACACAACATTTATCGCATAAGAAAATACGGTATTCCATGCGCCTACCATGCCAAACTTTACAAATTGGAACAACGCATCCCACTGCTCTTCCGTCGGATCCATTTTAATCAGTTTAAAGATCAAACCAAAGATCCCTCTCACTATCGTTTCTATTATGCCCCATAATTTTTCACTAATTCCATTCATCTTGTTTCATCCTTTTCGTCTATTGATCTTCCTTTTGTTCCAAAACATATTCCCGGATCCTGTTTTTCTTATCTCTCGAAACCATATGATACTCCGTAAACAACTTTCTGGTCTCCTCCGTCAAAGGCTGTTTTCCGATAAACAAATACGCTTTCTTATAATGTTTTACAATTTCCTGGAAATTATTATCATGCTGGGAAATAACCTTGGGCCCCGTTCCATAAAATCCTTCAAAATACATCTCAATCCCGGCCCGCACATAAGAATTATCCGTGGTCACAACGACAACGCCCTCTTCCATAATATCACTCTTTTCTGCTAGTGCACCTACAGAGCCGCGATATGAAATTTTCTGTTCCTGATGGAGCTCTTCTAAAAGCAAAGTTCCATTCTGCACCGCCAGTACAAGAGCAATCCCCACGCATAACGCTGCAAATTCACGATTTCGCTCTCTGCCGGCAGCCAGCTGCCATCCCCACAATACCACCTGTGCCATCATCAGATAGCAAAAAGGCAGCAAGCCGATAAAATAGCGGTTATAAAAAATTCCTCCGGAGGGATTGATCACGGTACTATAAAGATACATGACCGCGGGCACTGCGACCACAAGCCCGGGAAGATAAAGTTTTTCCGCATCCTCATTATAAATAAATCTTCCCGAATGGCACTTTGCCGCAAAACCGACAAGACACCCTGCAATCCCCAGGCAGAGAGTCCAGAGCTGAAACTCATTCTCACTGCACAAAAAGTGAAGGAGATCAAACAGTGATCCAAGATCTGGCGGCTGGATCCAGAATTCTGTGATGCTTCTCGTGTGGTTGATAAAAACCAGCAGCAGCCAGGGGGCAAATCCGACGCCTGCTGCGAGATAAGGATAAATGCTTTGAATCCTCTGCTTTCTGGCAATAACAAAGACCAGTTCCCAAAGAAAAAGCACCCCTGCTATCACACAGCCATAATAATGGGAGTATAAAAGCAAAAGCAGGGATATCACCATAAAAATATTTCCCCTTTTCCCTGAACTGCGGACCCGTTTTACCAGGGCAAAGACCAGCAGGGCCGCCGACATAAAATACAGGGAATACGAACGGAATTCGTATCCTGCATGCAGAATCAGCACCGTGGAGGCTGCAGACAGGATTTCTGCCAATAATCCAAGCTTTCTACCCCCCAGCTCCCTGCCGGCCAGGGCAGTAAAATAAATACTAGCAGCAGTAAATCCTTCCGACACCAGCAGCAGCCAGGGGAAAGAAAAGGGAACCACAGCCCTCCAAATCCATACTATGACAGCATATAGAGGAGGGGTATAATCCTTTAGCTGCATATAAGACTGAAACACCTCTCCGAGCCCCTTATCCGGCCCCACAAGTCCGAGCTGATAGACTTCGTCATACCAGAATTCCTGAACCCCGGAATATGCCAGCATACCCCCGAAAGCCAGCGCGGCAATAACCGCATAGACACAGGTGTAAAACTTATCTTTTTTCTCCATAACGTTTCCTCATAACCCCCAGCAAAACCTGTTTCTATAAAAAACAGATCAGCAGGGAATATGCCATAAACCCGACGGCAGGAAGAACTCTGCACCAGACAGCATATCTTTCCCATTTTCTCATTTTCTCTGCCGCCTCACACATATTCCTTCTCTTGAAACAGTCGTAGGCAAAGACAAAGATCATTGCCAATACAATCCCGCATAAAAGAGAAGAATAGATATCGATCGGAATGTCCGGAAACTTACGCAGCAGCACTTTGTGTATCATATATTTTTTATTGATCTCCAGCCCCAGAAGCTTCGGAATAACGCCTCCATTGAGCATCCTTACATCATAATTATGCAGCCAGCCCAGGGCCGTTACGAGAATGATCAGCACAGAAAACAGGCACTCAAGAATACATGTAATACGGATATTGCAGGTATACAAAAGCATCAAAGTGCCAAATGGAACCACAAGGACCATCCAGTTCGGATGCCACTGGACAAACAGCACAAAGGCTCCCATCACAGCAAAAGGAAGAGCGAACACCAGCTCCCATCTCACTTTCCGGATCATGTAGGCGGCTGCACAGACCAGCACAAAAGCAACAATAAAATAACTCACAGTAGAATCGTAACAATTTCTCTTGAAAGCGAACCCCACTCCAAAAAATCTTCCGATGAAACCATAGGTTTCACTCATAAATTTCTGTGTCTCCTGATATCCCGGATCAAAACCATAAACCACATTCTGCAGGAGGATACCAGCCATCACTGCGACGGCATCCCGGATCAGATAGAGAATTCTCTTTTCCCGCAGAAGCAGGATCGGGATGATCCCCAGCAACACGAAGGGTTTATAGGAAGCTGCCAGCATAAAAAACAGCAGTTCCAGCCAGTGATTCCCCTTGGCCATATATTTTATTCCGAGAAGCAGAAACAGAATCGAAAAAATATCCAGATGAGATATAATGATCGAGGCAAACAGAAATACTGGGGAAGTCAAAAAGCAGAGGGCCGTCCAGCCAGCATCTTTCTCATCTGATTTGAGAATCTTACCAATATCATACACAAGCTTTGACATATAGATCATGATCGCCGCAAAGGCAGCTTTCACAATCGCCTCATACACAAGAAAAGAAACCGACAGATCGAAAAGACGGTCAAAAATATATACTGGCAGACAGATCAATCCAACCGTTGCATAATTAATGATGGAATAATTGGCCCCCGCCAGAAGCGTCTGGGGCCATGCCTTGCTGTAATGTCCCGAAAGCGCCAGTTCATTGATCTCACTATAATAGCGGAACAGCTTCCCATGGAATAAACAATCATTAAAATCCAGGGACTGTGTGACCGTCAGCTTAAAATCCTTCGTAAAACAAAACATAAAGGCCGCAGCGATAACGATCAGGGCACCCACAATATATTCTGCCCGGCAGGGACCTGCCGCCACATGGTTGAAATCATTAAAATACTTTTTGATCTTCTGCATAGTTTCCTCCACTTGCACTATTCTAGATACGTCACCGTCATCTTCTTCACGAAAATTCCCCGGTCCTCCTCGGAACCATTCTGTTTCACTTTAAATATATCATCCGTGTTCAAAAACAGCCAGTTCACACCGATCCGTCGTTTCTCATCAATGGTTTCTTTCAGCTCCGTATCAAATGAAACAATGCCTGACTGCTTATTATCGATACTCAGCTTCTTGCTTCCATTGACTTTAACCGTGGTCTTTCCTCTCTTTTTGCCCGCTTCATACTCCAAAGTAATACGCACTTTCTTCGCTCCGCCGGAATAGAGCCGCAGTACACTCTGTTTGGTGGTCCACATACCCTCTTCCCCATAATCCGGAAGATTCCAGCCGTTATGGGCAAACTGTCTCGCCTGACCAGTATAAGAAAAATCCATCTCCAGATAGGGATCCTCTTTGCTGATGTATACGTCATTGTATGGTTTGAGACCCTCCACTGGATCTTTCAGGGCAAGGATCAGATTGTCAGCCAGATACAGATGGCACCGGTCTTTAAACTTATGGGCGTTGGCATAGTCGGTAATATAGACCGTGTCTTCCGCCAGCTGATCTTCCTCAAACACCTTTTTGTTTTTCCGGTCTTCCTGCTTCGCCAGCTTATCTTTATAATAGCGGGACATGTAAAAATAATTCATATCCATATTAAAATACGACGCCTTTGTGCCAATCTGAAGCATATGATAAAAACTGCAGGAATCCAGGGGATAGTACACAATGTGGCGATAGTTGCCCAGTTTGGTCGTCCAAAAAGCATCCTTCGCGTAAATATCCTCTTCCACCGCTTCTCCAGTATACTGGCTGTGTATTTTCACAATGGGTTTCGCCAGATCAGCGATCTGTAGACAGACGCAAAACAGCAGTATTATTTTCTGGAGTCTCCTGTCATGAATAAACCGGGTGATCACATACATTCCCAGAAGCATCAACAGATACATGATGACCCACATAAATCTGCCGGATGAACGGATCACCGCAAGCAGGTCTAACAATTTATCCGGAATATAGACCCACATTACCATACGGTTGCCAAAATAGACCGAGGCCGTGAGGGCCAGCAGCCAGAATACGATCACTACTACCGCTAGGGAGATCACGCCGGCTCTGTGCCTGCGGTATTTATCCAAAAGGCATTTTCTGGCAGCTTGTACTCCGCCAAGCTTAACGATCTTTACTACCAGCAGTACTGCACAGACCAGATACAATAAGAGGATTCCCAGCCCAAGATAGGAAAATCCCTCATACTGGCCGGAATGCCAGGGTAATTTGTGAAAAAATGTCGAATAATTAAATGGGTTCACCAGAGCGTTGATATTGGCAGAATACAGACCAAAACCTCCCGCTGTGGATTTCAAGATATTGGAAAATCCTCCAACCACATAAAAAGCAGCCAGGGAACATATCATAAAACTGGGAAATACGATCACCAGCCGCTTCCAGTCCTTATATTTCAAGAGATAGTGCAGGAGATAACCACACATGATCCCTCCCACCATAAAAATGATGTACATCTGGATCAGAATACAGAGAACACCAAGCACACTAAAAGCCAGAGCAGCTTTCCAATACTTTTCAAAAGATTCTTTATACATCCAGATCCCCAGCGCCGCCAGTATTAAAAAGTGGGCCGCCAGAGAAGTATGTCTGGAGTCTTCTGACAGCAGGCCAAAAAGTCTCTGTAGAACTGGTGTAGACAGAATAAAGAAGACGGTTCCAAAGAGACAAAATAATCTGTTTTTGTTGATCTTTGAAACCAGCAGCGCCCCGATCCCTCCATTGAGCATAAAACACATCAGGCCAAAAAGCCCAAAATACTGAAATGTCTCTGGCAGAATCGGAGAAAAAAGCTTAAAGAAAATGGCAAATAATGGAATGGAATCCGTATAAAGCACACTGACATAATATGGATAGGTCAGGCCGTTATGCATGCCAATAGGAAATGTCCAGTCGGCATTCCTGAAAAATTTCCATCCGATATAATGC
>CAMTDY010000049.1 GCA_947070915.1 uncultured Roseburia sp. | reverse complement strand
GATACCACTGTGAGTTTTCGGTCCGGCTTGCACTTGCCACACTGGCATTGATCACAGATACAAAGATGGAAACTGAGATGAAAGGATGAAATAAAATGAGTGAAATTGTAAGAGGATATAAAGTATTTAACAAAGACTGGATATGTAGATATAAACAATATACATGCCCAGGACGGTTCAAAGAGGAAAACATATCTCTGCGGCTGTGTGGGGAAGGAATGCATTTTTGTTTGGATATTAAAGACTGTTTTACTTACTACGAATTTGACCCAAACAACCATGTCGCAGAAGTTATTGCACACGGCAAAGTGGTGCAGGGTGATGACAAATGCTGCACAGATGATCTTGAAATTGTTCGTGAAATTCCGTGGGATGAAGTGTTGCGAATCGTCAATATAGGGAAAGACTGTACTGGTTTTGGGAACACCGGAAACTGGAACACCGGAAACTGGAACACCGGAAACTGGAACACCGGAGACTGGAACACCGGAAACCGTAACACCGGAAACCGTAACACCGGAGACTGGAACACCGGAGACTGGAACACCGGAAACCGTAACACCGGAAACCGTAACACCGGAGACTGGAACACCGGAAACCGTAACACCGGAAACTGGAACACCGGAAACCGTAACACCGGAAACTGGAACACCGGAGACTGGAACACCGGAGACTGGAACGAATCGTCTTTTAATACAGGCTGTTTTATGACGGAAGAACCAAGGATCAGTTTATTTAATAAACCTTCTGACTGGTCATATATGGACTGGCGGAACAGTGAAGCTAGGCGGTTTTTAAATCAGATACCAAAGAATGTTGTGGAATGGATATATTCGGAGGATATGACGGAGGAAGAAAAGGTAAAAAATCCAACATATGAAACAACAGGCGGTTATCTGAAAGCGCTTAATGAATCTGAATGTGCCCAGCTCTGGTGGGACGGTTTAAGGGATGGTCAAAAAGAAATAATCATGAGTATACCAAACTTTAACAGAAAAATTTTTGAGAAGGTCACAGGCATAAAAACAGAAACTGAAAGCGGAAAGGAATAACGAATCCCGGTAAACCGGGTTGAATTGGCGGGTGTGTAAGCCATGGCGAAAAAGAGGTTGAGTAGTTGCGAGTATGAAAAACTCATGGGTAGCCTGATACCTCTTATCCACGATACGGTATTTGTAGCGTGGTGTTATGAAATTTATTGTAAGCTGCAGTTACGGAAAGGACAGCCTTAAAATGATTGATGTTGTTTTGAATGACTTGAAACTTCCGCTTGATGAAATTGTGACAGTAGATGTTATGTTTAACAATACAATTTCTGCTTATTATCCAGAAGTTGAGGAATTTAGACAGAGGGCAGATGAAATTATAAAGCAAAGATACGGATTTGAGATAAAGCATTTAAGGGCGGATTTGACCTATGTGGATAGGTTTTATCAAGTCCGAGGAGAAAGAGCGAGGAAAAAGAACAGAGGAAAGATATACGGATTTCCTATTGTGCGTGGGGCATGGTGTAACAGCGATTTGAAAATGTCTGCTATTAAGAAGTATAAAACGCAGTTAGGAAAAAGTTTCTGGTATATCGGATATGTAATAGATGAAAAGAAAGCCGAAAGGCAGGAGAAAATCAGAAATTGCACAGATCTAAATATGTACCCTCTTGTCAAAGCGGGATTAACTGAAAGAGATTGTTATGATTGGTGCAGAAAAAATGACTTGTTAAGTCCAGTTTACGAGAATTTTTCAAGAGACGGTTGTTGGTTTTGCCATTACCAGACACTTAATCAGTTAAGGGATTTGAGAAAAAAATACCCCGACAAATGGGAGACTATGCTAAGACTTGATAAGGACAGTCCGAAAACATTTCGGCCAGATGGAACAACGCTACATGAACTTAATAGGAGATTTAGACAGGAAGATAAGCAAATGATTATTGATGATATTATGAAGGAGGCAGGAAATGAGTAAATCTATTTTAGTGATTGATACGCCAGAATGTTGTGGTAAATGCCCATGCTTTCTGGAAGTTGCAACAGATTGTTGTGGTGTGAATGGAAAAGACATTGACAGTCACGGAAAGCCTGATTGGTGTCCGCTGAAAGATGTGCCAGAAAAAATGACAGACGAAAACAGATGGTACAGTGAGGATTACGCAAGGGGTAGAAACACTTGCATTGACGAGATTTTGAAAGGGGCGAACGGGAATGAGTAGAGAAATATTATTCAAGGCAAAACGTGCAAACTGGAGGGAGCTGCTCAAAGAAGAATGGTGGGTAGAGGGCAATCTCGTCTGGTCAAATGATTCGTTTGAAGAATACCGGGCGATCATCATACCGAAAGAAAACTCAGATATGTTTACAAAATCAGAAAATAATGATCTAGGCTTTAAAAACTGGTATCTTGTAGACCCGGAGACCGTCTGCCAGTACACCGGATTGACCGACAAGAACGGTAAGAAGATTTTTGAAAATGATATTGCCAATGTTGTTTTTCAGGAAGCAAGGGAAGGAGCATTGCCAAAAACCTATCAGTATAAAGTTGAATATGATCAAGAAAAGGCGTTTTACGAACTGACAGGAAACGATGAATTGCTCGGCAGACCGTGTTTTGTTTCTGCAAATCAGAGCCTCATGGAGATTATCGGCAATATCTTTGACAATCCGGAATATTTGAAACAGGCAGCAGTTGGAAAGCCCATAACAGATGAATGGATCCCCTGCAGTGATCGTCTTCCTAAGGAGCCGCCCCAAATACCACTTACCACGGAAGAACTGGAATGTATGGTAGAAGATGGAATATTGCAGGAATGCATTGTTACGATGTATGGCGCGAAAAAATCTACCATGCTATATTATGCTGGCAATGGGGAATGGTACGATCCGGTCACAGCAGAATTTTACGACGTGACCGCATGGCAGCCCTTACCAGAGCCATATAAACCAAACAACCAGGCAGTAGTATAACCAGCGTTGCGCCGGCGCAAGTAAGGAGAGACCGAATGGACGAAAAAGAATATCAGGAATATCAAAGCAAAAAAGAATATCTAACAGGCTATCGAAAAGCATGTAAAAAAATCGAAAGTCTGAAAGAGCAACTGGAATCTCTCCGGGAGATTGAGCAGAGCGTCAAGTCACAACAGCTGTCAGACATGCCAAAAGGCAACAACCGCCACCAGGACCTGTCAGATCTGATGGTTAAGCTGGAGGATCTGCAGGCACAGATTGCCGACGCCATCATGAAATCTTGTAAGATAAAGCTGGAGATCGAGGAGGCGCTGTGGAAGTTGAAAGATCCAGAGGAAGCCAGGGTGTTGCGGTTTCGGTACATATACTTTGCAAAGTGGGAGGAGATAAGTAAAGTAATGTGCTATAGCCGTTCCCAGATAAAAAGAATTCACGAAAAGGCAATAAAAAATTTAAAGATGAACCACAATGAGCCGTTTTGATGTGTTAATATATAAACTGAAAGAAGGATGCAGTAAGGGAACTGTGTCCTTCTTTTTTGCATACATGTGTAGAGGATTCTCAAGTGAGGGAATCCTCCCTCCTTATTAGGAGTTAATAAAATATCAAAGGTGGTGAGCCCTTGCCGAAGGCGAAAGATAAAAGAGTGGAGGAAGCCTTCAAATTGTATAAAGAAGGGCTGAAACTCATTGAAATCTCCAAACAGTTAGATGTAGCAGAGGGAACTGTAAGGAGTTGGAAAAACCGTTACAAATGGGAAGGAGATAGAAACGCAACGTTGCATAAAAAGGATTGCAACGTTGCAAACAAAAAAAAGAAGGGTGCTGTTGAAGAGGTTGAAACGGTTTTGGAAAATAACGATTTAACCAGTAAACAACAGCTTTTTTGTATCCATTACATTCGTTGCTTTAATGCAACAAAGGCTTACCAAAAAGCCTATGAGTGCAGTTACTCAGCAGCAGCTACAAACGGTTCCTTGCTACTAAGAAACACTAAAGTAAAAGCAAGGATAATCGAGCTCAAACAAGAACGGTTTAATCGGGAACTTTTAAGCGAGGAAGATATTTTTCAAAAATATATTGACTTAGCCTTTGCGGACATAACGGATTATGCGGTCTTTGGGACTAAAGAAGTAGAATATTTTGATAAAAAAGGCATAAAACACAAAGCTAATATGCCTTTTGTAGATCTAAAAGACAGTAACAAAGTAGATGGCACATTAATTTCAGAGGTATCACAGGGCAGAGATGGTGCAAAGATCAAACTTTCTGATCGGATGAAGGCGCTGCAGTGGCTGAGTGACCATATGGATCTTGCGACAGAAAAGCAACGCGTTGAAATTCAAGCAATAAAAGCGAAGATGGAGCAGAGTGATGATACCGGACAGGAGGATGATGGTTTTATCGATGCCTTGAACGCAACTTCCAGAGAGGATTGGCGCGATGAAGAGGATTACTAAAAAAGTTTTTAGATTTAGACCTTTTTCAAAAAAGCAAAGGAAGGTTCTGAACTGGTGGTGCAGAGATTCGCCGGTAAAGGAAATGGATGGGATCATTGCGGATGGTGCAATCCGTTCTGGAAAAACGTTATGCATGTCATTATCATATGCGATGTGGGCGATGGCGTCCTTTGAAGACCAGAATTTTGGTATGTGTGGCAAAACCATCGGATCATTCAGAAGAAACGTTCTCTTTTGGCTAAAGTTGATGTTGCGGTCAAGAGGTTATGGCGTAACAGACCACAGAAATGATAATTTGGTTGTCATTACCAAAGGCAGCAGGACAAATTATTTTTACATTTTTGGCGGGAAGGACGAGCGGTCGCAGGATCTGATCCAGGGCATTACGCTTGCAGGCTGCCTTTTTGATGAAGTGGCACTTATGCCAGAGAGTTTTGTAAACCAGGCAACGGGACGCTGTTCGGTAGATGGCTCTAAATATTGGTTTAACTGTAACCCAGATGGACCATATCACTGGTTTAAGAGAAATTGGATTGACAAGAGGGATAAAAAGCACCTGCTATATCTTCATTTCTCCATGGAGGACAATCTTAGTCTGAGCGAACGAATAAAGGAACGGTATCGCTCCATGTATAGCGGTGTGTTTTACAAGCGGTACATTCTTGGACTTTGGGTTGTCGCGGAAGGAATTATTTATGACATGTTCCACGAAGAACGTCATATCATTAAATCCCTGAAAGGTCTTGTGTTTCGTGATTATTATGTGTCATGCGACTACGGAACACAGAATGCTACGGTATTCCTCCTATGGTCAAAAGAGGCTTCTGGAAAATGGATATGTCTTAAGGAATATTACTACAGTGGACGGGACGAGGAACAGCAAAAGACGGATACAGAGTATGCAGACGACCTGGAAGAGTGGCTCAATGCCATAAACCCGCGGAAGATCATCATTGATCCATCGGCAGCCTCATTTATTGCCGAGCTCAAGAAAAGAGGATTTCGGATAAAAAAGGCAAAAAATGATGTTCTGGACGGCATCAGGTACGTTTCATCGTTATTAAATAAAGACAAGATTGGGATATACCATGAGTGCAAAAATACCATTCTTGAGTTCAATTCTTATATATGGGACAGTAAGGCGACGGAACGAGGGGAAGACAAACCGATCAAAACCAGAGATCATTGTATGGACAGCATTAGGTATTTTTGTTATACGATTATCCGTGGCGGGGACGGAATCAAAATATTAAAGTGAGGTGGATAGGATGGACCTGGAGACAGCCCAAAAGCTAATAGAAAAATACACAGCCAGGCACGCGGAGTACGTCAGGAATGCGGAGATAGCAGAACGATATTATCGGAATGAAACGGATATCTTATTCCAAAAAAAATCAGAACAAACAGAAGGAGGGAATCCTTTAAGAAATGCAGATAACCGTATTCCAAGAAATTTCCATGGGTTGATTGTGAATCAGAAAGCGGCATATGCCTTTACAATACCACCGACATTTGATATCGGCAATACCACAGCAAACAAAAAAGTAACAGAACTGCTCGGTGATGAATTTACGAAAAATTGTATGGAACTCTGCGTGAATGCCGCTAATATGTGTGCAGGATGGGTGCATTATTGGGTTGGTGAAGAGGGCATTGAATGGGCAGTAGTGGACAGCAAGCAGATCACACCAGTGTTTGACAAAAGCCTAAAGAAAAAACTGATCGGAGTTCTTCGAGAATATCCGATTTTTTCGGATGCCGGAGAAGAATACAAGGTGTATGAATACTGGACGGACAAAGAATGCCAGGCTTTCAAAAAGAAAGCAGAAGATACTCTTTCGGAAGGGCTGGTATATTATCAAATGTTCATTAACCAGGAAACCAAAGAGGAAGTAGACAGATATAAACATGAATTTGGCGAAGTGCCGTTTATACCATTCTGGAACAACAACATACGAACGGACGATTTAAAAAATATAAAGCCGCTGATAGATGTCTATGACAAAGTATTCAGTGGTTTTATTAATGATCTGGAAGATATACAGGAACTTATATTTGTACTCTCTGGATATGGAGGTACGGACTTAGATGGTTTTCTCCAGGATTTAAAGAAATATAAGGTTATCGAGGTGGATTCCAATGAAAGAACTCCAGGGGTTAGTACAATAAATATTGAGATACCGATCGAAGCACGTAACAGTGTCCTGGAGGCAACAAGAAAGGCCATCTTTGAACAGGGACAAGGATTTGATCCCCGTCCTGAGAATTTTGGAAATCAGTCTGGCGAGGCCCTTAAGTTTATGTACTCTCTGTTAGAGATGAAAACCGGATTGATGGAGACAGAGTTCCGCCTTGGATTTGCCAGACTTATACGCGCTTTATGTAAATATGCCGGTATACCGTGCGACGTGATCACGCAGACCTGGAAACGCACCCGGATAAAAAACGAAACAGAGCAGGCGCAGATCTGCCGGGATTCAACGGGAATCATAAGCAAGAAAACGATTCTTAAAAATCATCCTTTTGTGGAAAATGTGGATGAAGAGCTGAAACAACTGCAGAAGGAAGAAAAAGAAGAGCAGGAGAAAGCTGAATTATACCAGAATGTTTTTTCCGAAGAGGAGGAAAATGAAGATGAAAAAGAGGAAAATATCGATATTAGGGACTAAGTACACGATTAAAAAGAAAAAGTTTTGTGATGAACCACTCTTTGACAAGAGGAATATTGATGGATATTGCGACGGTCGCATGAAAGAAATTGTGTACTGCGATATGACAACCCACCCTGATTTATTAAGCGAACCGGAAGAATATTGCAAATTGTGTGAGAAAGCTACATTAAGGCATGAAATTATCCATGCATTTTTCGATGAATCAGGTCTGATGGAAAGTTCAGCAAGGTTTCAGCAAGGGTGGTCGCAGAACGAAGAGATGGTTGATTGGTTTGCGTTGCAGTGCCCTAAAATTTTCAAGATTTTTTGCAAGCTGGATATTTTGTAGGAAAGGTGTTTGCACATGCATAAAAAAAGGAATAGGGAGTACTGGCGTGAACGATTCGGCCAGCTGGAAAAGGCTGCGAATGCAAAGTCTCAGAAAAAGGCGGAAGAGATTCAGGAACAATTTGACCGTGCTCTTTCTGAAATAAATAAAAAGACAATGGTCTGGTATCAGAGACTTGCTGACAATAATGGCGTGTCACTGGCCGAGGCAAAGAAACTGCTGGATAAGAATGAACTAAAAGAGTTTCGCTGGAGCGTAGAGGAATATATCAAATATGGAGAGGAAAATTCTGAAAACCAGCAGTGGGTAAAAGAACTTGAAAATGCTTCGGCAAAGGTTCATATCCGCCAGCTGGAAGCGCTTCAGTATGAGATACGCGGAGAGGCGGAAAAACTCTACACAAAATATATGGACAAGACAAAGAACCATGTAAGGGATAGTTACACAGACGAATATTATCATACCGCATACGAAATCCAGAAGGGGCAAGGAAATAACTCCAATATCCGAAAACTGGATAACAGAGTGGTGGAAAAGATTTTAAACAAACCTTGGGCCGTAGATGGAAAAAATTTCTCTGAACGAATCTGGCAGGATAAAACCAAGCTGATCAACACCCTGTATCAGAGTTTATCCAAAATGTGCATCACGGGAGCGTCGCCAGAGATCGCAGTAAGCGAAATCGCTAAAGCAATGAAAGTTCCCAAAGCCCAGGCGCGGAGGCTTGTAATGACGGAGTCAGCAGCGTTCAGTAATATGGCAATGCGTGACAGCATGGAGGAAATGGGGGTGAAAGAATATGAAATACTGGAGGCTCTCGATAGTATCACCTGTAGTTTTTGTAGCACGATGGATAAAAAACACTATTTGCTGGAGGATTTCGAGATTGGTGTGACGGCGCCGCCTTTTCATCCGCAATGCCGTGGCAAGCCAATACCTTATTTTAACGACGAATACACAGAAGGAGAAGAACGAGCCGCCCGCGGAGAAGACGGAAAGACGTATTATGTGCCAGCCGATCTGTCGTACCAGGAATGGAAAAAGAAATACGTCAGACCGGGGGCCGAAGTACCGGGAGGAAAATCTAAGAGGATCGATCTGGGAAAAGTGCTGATAGAAAGCCTAAGTGAAGCAATTGTTTACTTTGAGGATCAAATCAGGGATGAAGATTTGGAGAATGCGGTCGTTGTCGAAAATAATGGGCAGGTCGTGCAGTTTATTGGTGGAAAAGATAATGTGGATATATATGATGTGAATCTGGAAAAAGCTATCATCACCCATAACCATCCACTAGCCCAGGGTGACGTTTCATTTGGCAAAGATGATTTTTCTTTTCTACAGGAGCATCCAGAGATCAAAGAGTTCCGCTGTGTAAGCAATACATATAATTATAAGATCCGGGTATTGAAACCATTAGATAAAATCAGTTATAATACAATATACAGAGAGGGGCTTGAAGAGATTTTGACAGGCGAGGAACTGAATCATTGTATATGCTGTGTTTTGGAAAAGAAAGGATATATTGAGTATGAACGAACTAAAATTGACAGAGGAACAGATAGGTAAAATAGAAGAGCTGAAAAAACAATGGCTGAACGAAGTGGAGGCTCTTCCGGAAGTAGATCTTCCACCAAACACTTTAAGCCACGCTTCAAATAGCCCAAGGATGGAAATAGAAAGAAAGTATCAAGTGCTCATTCAGAAGGTTGTGAATGAGGGAAATAGGTAGAAGTTTTAATTTCTAAACGTAATAGCAGAAAATGCCCGAATTTGCGCGGGCGCAAACAGAGAGAGCTTAGTGACAGGCTCTCTTTCTTTATGCATGAGATAAAAATAGGGCTGGCAGCAGTCCTATTTTTATATATTCCGCCGTGAAATATCCGGCTGAGTCTGCACTGGCAGTACCAGAATAAAAGATATGGAGGGAAAGAGAATGGAATGGTTACTGAAAATACTGGAAGAGGCTTCTGAGAACGAGGATGGAAAAGTGGATATCAAGGCGATATTCAATGCCATACAGAAGGAGTTTCCAAATCATGCAGTGTCAAAGGAGGACTTTGATGCCAAAGCAGAGGAACTGAAGACGGCAAACAAAACGATCACCGACCTGAAAAAGGAGAACAAGGGCAGTGAAGAGCTTCAGAAGAAGATCAAGGATTATGAGAAGGAGATTGAGAATCTGCAGAATTCTTCACGGGAAGAAAGACAGACATATGCTTTGAAAGAGCAGCTGAGCAAAGCAGGGGTCATTGATCCGGATTATCTGATCTATAAGGCAGGCGGTGTCGGGAAGTTTGTCTTTGACAAGGAAAACAATCCGATAGGAGTGGAAGACGTCATAAAACCATACAGAGCGGACAAATCAATGGCACACCTGTTCAAGCAAGAGCAGAGAAAGCCTGGGTACAGCCCCCAGGGGGGCGAAGGGGAACATTCGGAAAATCCCTTTGCCAAAGAAACTTTTAACATGACAAAACAAGGGGAGATGTTAAGGGCAAACCCGGAACAGGCGAGGGCAATGGCTGCGGCAGCAGGAGTAAATATCTAAAATTGAAAGGAAAAGGTGAAGTAAATGGGAACAACGTTACAGGATGTTATCGTACCGGAATTATTCAATCCGTACGTAGTAAACAGGACAATGGAACTTTCCGCGTTGTTAAGCAGCGGGATTGTAGAAAACAATAAAGAATTTGACAGTCTGGCATCTCAGGCAGCGCCGACGGTGAACATGCCTTTCTTCGAGGATCTCAACGGAGAATCTGAGCAGGTGATCGAAGGTAAGGATCTGGAAGAGAACAAGATCACATCCAACAAGGATGTAGCGGCAATATTCCGAAGAGCAAAGATGTGGAGTGCGACAGACTTATCTGCTGCGCTTGCGGGTAAGGACCCGATGAAAGCCATAGGGGAGCTGGTTGCCAGGTTCTGGTCCAGAGATTTGCAAAAGGAATTGATCGCAGTGCTCAACGGGATTTTCGGGACAATTCCAGCGGCGACAGGGGATGCTGCAAAATCAGAGGAAACGCGCCTGACTTCCAATTTGTTGGATATATCGGGGAAAAGTGGTGCTGCGGCAAGCTGGAGTGGATCCGCTTTTATTGACGCGGAGCAGCTCTTAGGAGATGCAAAAGCTCAGCTGACCGGAGTAGCGATGCACAGTGCGACTGAAGCGCATCTGAAAAAACAGAATATGATCCAGACGATAAAGCCATCTGAGGATGTAAGCTTTAATGTGTACCAGGGAAAACGGGTAATTGTAGACGATGGCTGCCCGGTAGAAAAAGGTGTTTATACCACATATCTATTTGGAAATGGAGCTGTAGCTCTTGGAAACGGAAACCCGGAAGGGTTTGTGCCAACAGAGACAGATCGTGCAAAAAGAAAAGGTTCAGGTGTAGATTTTCTTATTAATCGGCGGACTAGTATCCTTCATCCGCGCGGCGTAGCATTTACGAGTGAAAATGTGGCAAAAACCGAGGGACCATCCCGGGAAGAAATGCGGGATCCATCGAACTGGAAACCGGTTTATGAGCCAAAACAGATCCGGATCGTGGCTTTTAAGCACAAACTTTAGGATGGTGAGGATCGATGGAGATAAAGAAATTGAAAGAACTTCTTGGAATGGATCCACAAGACCATTCAAAAGATTCCGTCCTGCGGTTTGCTGCGGAAGAGGCGGAGGAAGCGGTAAAGAACTACTGCAATATCAATGAGATTCCTTCCGGTCTGCAAAAAACAACATGCCGTATAGCAATAGATATATATCATGGAGCAAGACAAGGGAAAGAAGGAGAGCTTTCAGTTTCTTCTATCACAGAAGGAGATATTTCCGTATCTTTCAGAAAAGATGTGGAAGAAAGCTCTATTGACAATATACTAAGCCGGTATAAAACATCCCTAAATCGTTTTCGTAAAGTGAGGTTTGGATCATGAATATTGAAAGTGCCCGCAGGATTATGCGAGAAAAAATCGAACAGACGTATGAGGACAGCTGTTCGGTTTATGAGCAGAAGGATGTTTTCGATGAAAAAACAAAAGTCAAAAAGGGAAAAAGGGTTGCCACCTTAGAGGACGAACCGTGCCGCCTGTCATTTTCCAGACTGGAAGCGGGAGAGAAAGCAGATCCGGCTTCAGCGCCTTCCCAGACTGCGAAACTGTTCATAAGCCCGGACATTGATATTAAAACCGGATGTGTGCTTGAGATCAAGCATAAAGGACGTATATATGAATATGAACGGTCCGGGCAGCCGGCGGTGTACAGTTCACATCAGGAAATTGTCCTTCAACTGCGTGAAAGGTGGTCGTAATACGGGTAGCGTGACATTGGATATAAAAGACCTTGTAAGATTACGGGACCAGCTCAAAGGCGTGCAGGGCAGAGCGCAAATGGACACGTTTTGCAGGAAAGCGGCGCAGGGGCTGGCAGCCAGGCTTTTGCGCAAGGTCGTAAGCCGGACCCCGGTGGGGGACTATTCAGAAACCTATGAATTAACGGAAGAGGGAGATCTTGTTGAATCCGGAAAGCAGGGAGGGGAACTAAAGAGAGCCTGGCTGTGGGATAACACCTTAGAGGTATCCTGCACTGGAGGCGTTTATAAAGTAGAGGTGAAAAATTCAAAGGAATATGCCTCTTATGTGGAATATGGGCACCGGCAGGAACCTGGTAGATATGTTCCTGCCATTGCCAAGCAGCTAAAGAGCTCCTGGGTGAAAGGAAGATTCATGCTGACCAAATCCGAGGAGGAAATCCGCAGGATTGCACCGAAGTTTCTTGAAAAGGAACTTGAAAAATGGCTGAAGGAGGTGCTTCAATGACAAATAAGATTCTGGATGGGATCACCAATGCTTTATATGTGGAATTCGGCAGCAAGTATTCCATATACACGGAAGACAGGCAGCAGGGGACAGAGAAGCCCTGTTTTTTTGTGTCCTGCGTAAGTGGTTCAGATGAGAGATGGCTCGGGAGCAGAAGGAGACTGGAAAATAAATTTACAGTTCAGTATTTCCCCTGCACCGACGAGCCGGAGAGGGAGTGCAATGGAATCAGGGACCGGCTTGTGTCGGCGCTGGAGTATATTAAAAATGCAGACGGTGATTTGATGGAAGGAACAAAGATTTCTTCAGAACCAACCGAGGGATTCCTTACGATGTTTGTGAATTATGACTGCTATGCTGTTCAAGCTGCGCAGGAAGAACCCTGGATGGAAAAACTGAATGTGGAAGGTGGATTGAAAGATGGTAGCAGAAAAAACAAGTAAAAAGGCAAATACCCCAAGGTTCTCGAAAGAACAGCTGATGTCTTCCGAAAGATTTGCGAAAGATGCAGATCTTCTGGAAGCTCTTCTAGGGGAAGGTTCATATCTGGTTTCCGAGGTGGAAAAGAAGATTCAGAACTACAAGAAAGGTAAGGTGGAGTAAATGGCACTTGGTGGCGGAACTTTTACAAGTCAGAACAAGATCCTGCCAGGTTCTTATATTAATTTTGTCAGTGCGGCCCGTGCCCAGGCATTAATGGGAGAGAGGGGCACTGTGACAATGGGGCTTGAGCTTAACTGGGGACCTGGAGGAATCATTGAAATAACAGAAGAAAAGCTGATCAAAAATTCCATTGAGATTTTCGGATATGGCTATAACGCAGACGAGCTGTCTGAGCTCAGGGATATTTTCCGGAATGCGACAAAGCTTTATTTGTACCGTTTAAACGCTGGCGGAGCCAGGGCAGAGAATGTTTACGCAAAGGCACTGCACAGCGGAACAAGGGGCAATGATATAAGAATCGTCATTCAGGTAAATGTAGATGATCAGGCAAAGTTTGATGTAAAGACATACCTTGACACTACGCTTATTGATATGCAGACTGTTGTGGCTGCGAATGAGCTGAAAGACAATGGTCTGGTGGCTTTTAAACGTGATGTTGCCCTGGAAGAAACAGCGGGGCTGCTGATGACAGGAGGAACCAATTCAGAGGTGACTGGAAAAGACCATACAGAATACCTGGCTGCGATCGAACCCTACGCCTTTAATGCTATTGGTACAATGACAGAAGATGCGGCCACAAACAGATTGTATGTGGCTTTCACGAAACGAATGCGTGAAACAGTTGGCGCGAAGTTTCAATGCGTGGCTTACAACACGGTAGCAGACCACGAAGGCATTGTAAACGTGAAAAACGGTATCAACGTGGTTCCATGGGTTCTTGGAACAGTAGGAGGATGTGCTGTCAATAAGTCGTGTACCAATAAGAAGTACGATGGAGAGGCGGAAGTGAAATGCTCCTACACGCAGACGGAGCTGGAGACGGCGATAAAAGCCGGTGAATTTGTTCTGCACCAGACGGGGGACGAGATCCGGATCCTTACGGATATAAACTCTCTTACCACGTTGAGTGATGAAAAAGGAGAGATATTCCAGTCGAACCAGTCAATTCGTGTCATGGATCAGATCGCAAATGATATTGCAGTGATATTCAACAGTAGATATATTGGAGCGATCGCGAATAGCATATCAGGCAGAAATGCGCTGTGGCTGGATATCGTTAAACACCATGAGGAATTGCAGAAAATTGGAGCGATTGAAAACTTTTCGGAATCCGATGTGGTTGTCTCGGAAGGGGATTCAAAGAAATCTGTTACCGTAACGGACACGGTAACGATTGTAAATGCGATGGAACAGTTATATATGACTGTAACTGTGCAGTAAGGAAGGAGCGATATTGTGACACAGGAAGAAATTGCAGAACTTTCAAACAATGCGACCATGCTTGCGAAGGATACATTGTCTGCAAAACTTGCGCAGTGCTTTGTGACGATCAAAGGGAGACGTTACAATTTTATGAGCATGACAAAGTTTGAAGCAAAGTTCAAAAAAACGAAAAAAAAAGTAGCCATACTCGGCAAGACAGGAAGCGGCAACAAGTCCACGGGGTGGGAAGGGACTTTCTCTGCTACCATGCATTACAATACTTCCATCCTGCGGGAATTAATGGAGGAATTCAAAAATACTGGCCAGGATGTATATTTTGAAACCCAGATTCTGAACTATGATCCAACGTCGGATGCGGAGATGCAGGAGGTAGATCTTGTGGGCTGCAACCTTGACGAAGGAATTCTCGCCAAATTTGACGCAACGTCAGATGACTCCTTGGACGAAGACGCTTCCGGAACATTTGAGGACTTTAAGATTCCAAGAAAATTCAAAATGCTGGAAGGAATGTTGAGAAACTGACAGAAAATTTTATTTGAAAGGATGGAAAATGATGAGTAGCTTAACTGCGTTTTTGAAAGAAAATAAGAAAAAAAAGGAAAATGAAAAGCATGTGGTAACAGAAAGTATATGCGATGAAAAAGGAGAACCGGTGAAATGGGAATTTCGGCATATCGGAACAAAGAAGGATACGGCGATCAGGGACTCGTGCACGGAAGAGATTCAGATCAAAGGAAAGCCGAATGCATTCCGCCCACGATTGAACGTAAATAAGTATTTGGCAGAAATAATCTGCCAGTCAGTTGTTTTTCCCGACCTGAACAATTCCTCGCTCCAGGATTCATATGGGGTAAAAACACCGGAAGACTTATTATATGAACTGGTTGATGATCCGGGAGAGTATCAGGATCTGTGTGAATGGGTACAGCGCTTTCATGGCTTTAAGCCACTACAGGAAAAGGTTGATAACGCAAAAAACTGATCGAGGGGGAGGATGCCGAAGCGAATTATGCATATTATTGTCTCCATAAATTCCACTGGAGTCCTTCCCAGTTTATCGCTATGAAAGAAAATGAAAAAGCGTTTGTCATTGCGGCAATCGATATAAGGGTAGAGAAGGAACAGGAAGAGCTGCGAAAAGCTGAAAAAGAAAGGAAGGGATGATATGGCAACGATACAATCTGCAATTGAGCTGCAGGATAATTTTAGTTCCGTTTTATACGGTGTCATTAATGCAGTCAACATAACCATTCTGGAAATGGAGAAGATGAACCAGGCAATGGATATAGATATGGACATTGACACATCGTCCCTTATCGGTGCCAGGGAAGAACTTGCCTCCGCCTCTACGAAATTAGGAGATATGGTTACAAAAGTTGAGGATATTGAAGAGCCGGTACAGAGAGTGGAAAATGGTTTTTCCGGGTGGCAGAGAGGCATCCTGGTAGCGAATCAGGCGATTGGGCTTATGCGGAATACCATTGGACGCACCGGGGTAACAGATATGAGCGGGGCATTTGACAGGCTGGACATAATGAACCGTTTCCAGAGAACTGTTACTACCATGACCCAGGATTCCAATCTGGCCAATGCTGCACTTTCGGAGATAAGAGAAAATGTTCTGGGGACCGCTTATGGTCTGGACGTAGCAGCAAAATCTGTCCAGGGCTTTATGACGAGAGGGATGGCGCTTGGCACTGCGGCAGACCAGGTAAGGATCTGGGCCGATGCCGTAAGTTTTTACGGTAAAGGAACCAATGAACAGCTTGGAAGTGTAGTCGATGCAATCGGGAAGATGTATTCCAAAGGAACCGTTGAGGCAGAACAGCTTGACCGGTTATTTGATGCCGGCATTGGGGCTGCTGAAATCTATGCCGCCGCTGTCGGTGAGTCCGTGAGTTCTGTAAAAGAAGATTTAAGCGACGGCGTCATAAGTACGGCCCAGTTTATCCAGACAGTAAGTGAGGCGATGGACCGGGGGGTATCCCATGGAGCGGCAAAAGATGCAGGGGGTATGTGGGCGGTTACTTTTGCCAACATGCATGCGGCCTTTGCCCGCGGCTGGACGAATGTGATCCAGGACGCTGACCAGGCATTGGCTGCCCACGGACTGCCAAGTTCCATGCAGATGGTGGAGATGTTCGGGGAAAAGGCGGAGAGTGTCCTGGGCGGAATTGGAAATGCCATGAATTTTGTCGTTGACGTAGCGGTAAAAGCAGGAGGATTAATCGGAAGCGCAGGAAGATTTATAACAGATAACTGGTCTTTTATC
>CAMTDY010000048.1 GCA_947070915.1 uncultured Roseburia sp. | reverse complement strand
CATTTGCGTATCTCACAAAACATAGTACTTCTAGTCACACCTCTGTCTTTTATCTTACCTCTAAATTCTTTGAATCTCAAGGTTAAGTTTTAAATATTTGGTCCGATATATATACTAGATAAGGATTTATGTCCGTAAATTAAAACCAAGGAGGGGAAAAAAATGAGTGTTAACGGAGTTTCTAATTCTCAGTCCACAGCCTACAGTCCAGTATCTAATACAACCACTAAGGCTGCAGACAAAACGAAGAACGAATCTGTTTCTACCAAAGAAGCAGGCGTTGTTTATGAACCATCTAAAGCTACGGAGAGCGCCGGTTCAAAAGTAAAAGATTATTCCAGTATTGCAAAGAAGATGAAAGGCGAGCTGAGTACAAAAAATCAGCAGCTGCAGAATCTGGTAGACCAGCTTCTGAACAAGCAGGCAAACAAATACACCAAGCTTTCTCAGTTATTTGAGGATGTTAAGAATGGAAAAATCAGCGTTGATCCAAATACAGTAGCCCAGGCACAGAAAGACATTGCCGACGACGGTTACTGGGGCATCGAGCAGACCAGCGACCGTCTGGTTTCCATGGCTCAGGCTCTCAGCGGCGGAGATGCTTCCAAGGCAGATAAAATGATCGCGGCGATCAAAAAAGGTTTTGATCAGGCAGCAAAAGCATGGGGAGGCAATCTTCCGGATATCTGCCAGAAAACCATTGATTCAGCGGTGAAGAAAATGGAAGACTGGCGCGACGGACTTTCTACTCCAAAGACCGAGGAATAATAAACAACAATTCGTTTAGGGGCATCTGCACGAGAGATACATATCCCCCATGCAGATGCCCCTATTTTCATATCATACCTTTTCAATTTCCATAATAATGTACCCACACTAACTCATTACTATCATTTGTCTTATGGGTTTCCACATAAAAATCCAAGTCGTCGCCATCCACTTTTAACCATCCGGGAAAAGCTGATATTGGAGCATTTTTAAATGCTTCATCCTCTTTGTTATAATACATTTTGCTTATGGGTAACATTACATTCCACTCTCCATCCGTAATTTTGCCATGGTAAATCCCATCATTCGAGATCATATATCCATTTTCAGATTCTATGATCAAATCTGAGATTGCACTTATACTGCTAATGCCTTCACATTTTATAACATGCTGGGGCATGGTATCATCTATGGAAAAGCACTGAATATATCGCTGTGAATTTGACAGATTGTAATAATTTCCTTTTTCATCAAATATTATGTCTGAAGAGATTGTGGTTCCCGTTTTAGTACATTCTTCTGTAAAAGGGTTAAAAAAGAAAATGTTACATCTTTCATTTATACCATCCGTCTCCCCATATAACAACGCTAAAGTAGTATCATTTATTACCTCGAATTTCACTAACTTCTTATTATCGTTGAGAGAAAGCGAATCTATCTCTTTGATATCAATATTTTGTAATGTACCCGCTTCACTTATCAAAAAAATTAAAACATTTCCATCATCCCCTGAAACGGAGCAGTACTTTCTTCCAAGCCGATCCACCTGATAACTTATTAATCCCATCGGAGCAATTTTATTTACCTCCGCACTCCAATTCGGAAGACTTATTTTCCACCCCGTCTCCTGAGTCAATTCACATTCTAAATAATTTATTTTATCGTTTACATCAAGAAAGCAATATATAATACAAGGTAAATCTCTGCCTTCCACCGTACCAAATGCTGGAGCCATCTCCGAATATCCCTCTTTAACTTGAATTTTATTTTTCTTTAGAAATTCAGAAAATTGGGGCTGTTCAGAAATAATATCATAACGTATTTCTTTTTCTTTATGAGGCAGAACTTTCGTTTTTGACTCTGTATTTTTATTATTTTCTGCTGCCCCACAACCAGCACAAAATAACACCAAACCTATTATTATCATTAGCATCTTGAGAAATGTTTTCAATTAAAAACCCTCCTATTATATCACATAAATCTTCCAAAAAAGGTACTCCCCAAGCCAATCATGACTTCAAGAATACCTTTTCAAAACTAAAATATCAGTACCCCCGCTCCACGGATTTCACAATGATAGAAGCGTCTGGCTCCAGATCTACGGTAACTTTCCCGTCTTTTACCACATAGATTCGCGCATTAACATCAAATCCGCTGTTGTCACTGTAGATCATGGAAGCCATGGTCTCACCATCGTGCATTTCCAGCCGCCATACCGGCACCTCCACCTGGCGTCTCTCTCCGCCAGCCTGCACCAGCACAAAAAACTTATCCTTTTCATCAAAGCGGCCATAACCGATCAGATTCCTCTCGTTAAGAAGGTAGATCAGCCCTCCCGTGCGCAGGGCATCATAGTCTTTGTGAATGCGGATGGCTTCTTTGTGGAAAAGAATCAGCTCATGATCCTCTTTGCCCCAGGGATAGGTCCGACGGTTATCCGGATCGGTCCAGCCGCGGACACCAGCTTCATCACCATAGTAGACGGTGGGGGCGCCCAGCCAGGTCATCTGAATGATCACCGCTGCCATCATAGCGGCTTTGCGGACACCGTAATTCGCCGACTCCGGTCCGGCGGAAGCCGTTCTTCCCACTCTCCCGTTGGTCCTTGTCAAAAACCGGGAATGGTCGTGATTGGATAACTCGTTCATCGCCACCAGAAGGGACTGCATGCTGAATCTCGCTGAAAATTCTGTCATCCGGGCAAAAAACAGGTCACTGTTTCCTTTCAAATCGGGACGGCTCGCATCACTGTGCTTTTCCATTCCGGTTAAAAACCAGCTCACCGGCTCCATAAAGGCATCGTAATTCATCACGGTGTCCCATTGGTCCCCTTCCAGCCAGGAGGAAGGATCCCCATAATGCTCTGCCAGTATGATAGCATCTGGATTTGCTTCCTTTACATTTTTCCGGAAATCCCGCCAGAACTTGTGGTTAAATTCCTGGGAGTGCCCCAGGTCTGCCGCCACATCCAGCCGCCATCCATCCACATGATATGGAGCAGATACCCATTTTCTCGCGATACGCATAATATATTCATAAAGCTTATCCGAATCCTCGTAATTCAGTTTCGGCAGGGTGTCATGCCCCCACCAGCCATCGTAGTGGGTATTCCGGGGCCAGGTTCCATCCGGAAAAAATTTGAAGAAATCATGATAGGGGCTCTTCTCTTCTATAAATGCTCCTTTTTTATAGGAAACATCCGTCTCGTAGATCCCCTCTCTGTCGATCCATTTATTAAAGGAACCACAGTGGTTAAACACACCATCCAGAATGACCTTCATTCCGCGCTCGTGCACTTTCTCCATAAAATAGGCAAAAAACTTATTGGATGCCTCCAGATTATTTTTGTCCACGACGCGCTTAATATATCTGGAAGCGTGGGCATTGTCATGATCCCCTTCTTCCAGTACCTCACCGCCATCTTCCTGGATAACAGTAAAATGCGGATCTATATGGTCATAATCCTGGGTATCGTATTTATGATTGGAAGGGGATACAAAAATGGGATTCAGATAAATCACCTCTACACCCAGATCCTGAAGGTAATCCAGCTTATCCAGAACTCCCTGTAGATCCCCGCCGTAAAATTCCCGCACTCCCATAGACGCAGGATACTTGCTCCAGTTTGACACGCCCTTTACATGCTCACCGATGTAGGAATATTCATCATTCACCACATCATTGGTACGGTCTCCGTTGTTAAACCGGTCCACATAGATCTGATAAAATACCGCACCTTTTGCCCAGTCCGGCGTCTTGTAGCCTGGAAAAATGCGATAATAAAACCTCTGCTCTGGCTGATCCACATCGCCTTTCTTCGTAAAGTAAACCTTTTCCTCCCCCCGCTGGACAAGAAAACAGTAAGCAAAACTCTCTGTCCCCAGCTGCACTGTAGTTTTGTAATAATCAAACAACTGCCCGGACTTTTCTTTTTCCATCCGGATCTTTCCGTTCTCTGTCACAATATATACCACATCCGCATTATCTTTTCCTGTGCGGCAACGAATCACTACCTGCTCATTGATCCCAGGTTCCATCGGTGAGACATACTGTTCCGTGCCTGAACTAAATATTGCTTCCCGAATTAATTTTCCTGTTTTCATAGTCATACTCCTCATTATTATGATTCCATCCACGAGCGTCATGTTTCGCGAGTTCGCGAGAATATCCTGTGGGCAAGCCCACTGGTATTCTCGCTTTACCTTCGCGTAATAAAGTCAAAAGGACAGCTTCACGTCGGCTGTCCTTTTGGGAGAAGGTATTTTTGTTACTTATGGGGTGTAGCAAAAACTATATAATGTATTGGGGTTTACGATAAGAAGTATAGCATCTTATCGTAAATAAGTGTGCACAAACATTGATTAATTTCAAAAAATTATTTGTGAGTATTGCCCAATCATTTCTCCTCTTTTGAGAACCTGCACAATCGCTTAAGCATTTTCTACGGTTTCATCGTCATTTTGCTCAAACAGCAATTCAAATTCATCTCTGGTAATCCTCTCCTTTTCAATCAGGAGCTTAGCCAGCCGGTCCAGGATATCCTGGTTCGCTTTTAAAATGCTGGTTGCTTTCTCATGACAACTGTTGATGATCTTTTTGACCTCTCTGTCAATGATCTCTGCAGTGCCCTCACTAAAGGTCTTGGTGTGGGCGATATCCCTTCCTATAAACACTTCATCGTCCGAGGTATCGTAATTTATCATTCCCAGTTCCTCAGAAAATCCATACCGGGTAACCATATCCCTGGCCGCTTCTGTTGCCTGCTTGATATCCTGGACAGCACCAGTTGTCACATCATCAAAGGCAATGCTCTCCGCGATCCGTCCCCCAAGACATACGGTGATGTCCTGGAGCATCTTACCCTTTGTCAAGTGCAGCTCATCCTTTTCCGGCAGCGGCATCGTATAACCTGCAGCTCCCTGTCCGGTAGGAATAATGGAAACGGTGTATACCGGTCCCACATCCGGCAGGAGATGAAACAGGATCGCATGCCCCGCTTCATGATAGGCGGTGATCCTCTTATCTTTGTCTGAGATGACCTTACTTCTTTTCTCCGCTCCGATGCCTACCTTGATAAAGGATTTCTTGATGTCTTCTTCAACAATAAATACCCTGTTATCCCTGGCCGCCGCGATGGCAGCCTCATTCAGAAGATTTTCCAGGTCAGCGCCCACAAATCCTGCTGTGGTTCTGGCGATGTCTTCCAGATTCACGTCATCTGACAGTGGTTTATCTTTTGCGTGGACTTTCAGGATCTCTTCCCGGCCCCGCACATCCGGTCTGCCTACGGTGATCTTCCGGTCAAATCTTCCCGGCCTCAGGATCGCCGGATCAAGTATGTCTACACGGTTTGTCGCCGCCATTACAATGATTCCTTCGTTTATGCCGAAACCATCCATCTCCACCAGCATCTGGTTCAGGGTCTGCTCCCTCTCATCATGGCCGCCGCCAAGACCGCTGCCCCTGCGTCTCGCCACCGCATCGATCTCATCGATAAATACGATACATGGCGCATTTTTCTTTGCCTCTGCAAAGAGGTCGCGTACTCTGGAAGCACCCACGCCGACAAACATCTCCACGAAATCAGAGCCTGAAATACTGAAAAAGGGAACTCCGGCTTCTCCGGCAACTGCCTTCGCCAGCAGGGTTTTTCCTGTACCCGGAGGTCCCACCATTATAACTCCTTTGGGAATCCTTGCACCGAGTTTTGTATATTTTCCAGGAGCGGAAAGAAAATCCACGATCTCTTCCAGCTGCTCTTTTTCTTCTACCAGACCTGCCACATCCTGAAAGGTTTTCACCTTATCGTCCGGCATCGTAAGCCTGGCACGGCTCTTTCCAAAATTCATCATCTTTCCGCCGCCACCGCCTCCGTTGGCATTGGAGGACATCATGCTGAACAGCAACAGGATCAGTACTACTCCGATGACATATGGCAGAACTTCCAGATACCAGGGAGTCCTCGCCACATCCGCCACCTTCACATGGGTGAAATTCTTCTCATCCAGAAACTGCAGGATCTGGTTGACATCCGATACATAGACCCGTTTTTCACCATTGGAGTACTTTGCGGTCAGTTCACCTGTGGGCACCTCCGCATTCTGCCTCACTTCCACACTCTGGATCTTTTCCTCCATAATGTCCTGCTTAAACTGTGTCACCGAATAATTGTCCTGGTTAGAATTTATAAAATCATTGGCAATGAACACTAATGCCAGTACCATTAACATCAGCACGAAAAAGCCATAGCCCTTAAACGCCTTCATTATTTGCCCTCCTTAAAGACCAGTTCACCGATATATGGCAGATTCCTGTATTTCTGCGCATAATCCATCCCAAACCCGACCACAAAAACGTCCGGGACTTCAAATCCCACATAATCCACCGTCACTTCCGTCACGCGGCTCCCCGGTTTGTCAAGAAGTGTACACAGACGCAGGCTTTCCGGTTTACGTTTTGCCAGCATATGAAGCAAAAATGCAAGGGTTCTTCCACTGTCCACGATGTCCTCCACCACGATCACGTTTTTCCCCTTTACATCCAGGTCGGCATCGTTGCTGAGCTCCACCGCCCCGGAACTGGTCATCCCGTCCCCGTAGCTGGACACGCTTAAAAAGCCAAGCTTCACGGGAACTTTTATATATTTGGAAAGTTCACAGGTAAAATATACGCTGCCTTTCAGAATACATAGCAGGTATACTTCCTTTCCCTCATAATCCCGGTTGATCTGATCTGCGATCTCCCGTATCTTTGACATAAGCTGTTCTTCTTTGAATAATACTTTTATTTCTTCTTTCATTGTTCTCTCCTTATCATCCCCATGCCAGCACAACCACAAGAACTAATCTGGTCTCCTTAGTAACTTTATATGCATAACTGATCCGTCCCGGAACCGCCCAGATCACATGATTTTCTTCCGCCAGCACAATCTCTTTTGTCCTCTCTGACGCGGGAATCTTTTTATCAATAAAATATCGGGAAAGCTTTTTCCGGTTTCCCGCTGCATCCATGATAAAATAGTCCCCCTCTTTCGGATTTCTCAGACATAAATCACCTTTTATTTTATCATAATCCAGCCATTTCGTATAGTCTTTTTCTGGAATTTCTTCCGGGAGTTTCCTTCTGGGAACTACATCCATGGCGATCCACATTCTGTCTTTCCGGATTTTCACCGGTCCTTCGTAGGGAAGCTGGCATTTCTGATAAAACAGTTCCCTGCTCTGATCGGTTATATTGCGGTACCAGACGCAGCCGTATCTCCGCTCCACACATACCTTCCCCGGCAGGCTGATCTGTTTACCCACCTCCATTTTGGACATGGCGATCAGTTTTTTATAATGGGTTTCACTGATATCTTTTACCGACTCCCGAAAATTTTTCAACACCAGGCGGATGATCTCGATCTGTATGACGAGATCCAGCCGGTCAAATTCATCACAATTATAATAATACTGCCCCTGGTCCGCATGCACCACCTGCATATACTCTTTTTTTGCCTGCTTCTCAACGTATGCATTCTGGAGGGCAATCTTCTGTGCCGCCTTTGCCACATGAGCCTTCGCTCTGTTATTTATTTCCCGTTCTACATAAGGAAATACCCGAAGCCGCAATTTATTTCTCGAATATTCCTCAGAATAATTGGTCTGGTCCTCGCAGTATGCCAGATCATTCTCTTTCATATATTCTTCAATCTCCCGTCCCTCCGCAAACAGGATCGGGCGGATCACATATTCCCGTTTGGGATGGATTCCCGACAATCCTCTGGGTCCGCTTCCGCGGAACATCTGAAACAATACAGTCTCTGCTACATCATCCTGATGGTGTGCCACGGCGATCTTATCAAATCCTTTCTCCATACACACATGACGCATGATCTGATACCGCAGATAACGTCCCGCCTCTTCTTCTGACATTTTAAGCTCTCTGGCGGCCTGCGGGACATTCACTTTCTCGCTGTAAAAATCCAGTCCCCGTTCCGCCGCCATATCTTTTACAAATTGTTCATCCCGGTCTGCCGCCTCCCCGCGGATGCCATGGTTGACATGAACCACCATCAGTCTCAGGTCAAATTCCTCCCGGCACCGGTCCAACACATCCAGCAGACAGACGGAATCTTTGCCGCCGGATACTCCCACAACGATCCGGTCTCCTCTATGAAAAAGTTTATTCCGTTTATTGTACTTTAGTACTTTATCCTTAAACACTATTGTTCTCCAATCATTTTTTCCATATTCCTGCCACCAGCACGCTCATGTCATCCGACGCCTCCCTGGCATTTCTGGCAAGCGCCTGCATCAGCACTTTGTTTGCCACGTCTGACGGATTGTTGCTGTCTATATTCTCCAGTATATTTTCCACATAAAATTCTTTGTCCTCCCCCGGAAAAGCATCGATGATACCATCCGACACCATAACCACCATGTCGCCGTCTTTCAGGCTTGTCCGTGTAGATTCCGGCGACGCCTCCATATCAATCCCCATGGGAAGGGTTTTTGCAAAAATGGTCTCTACACCGCTGGAGCGTTTGATAAATGTGGCGGCCGCACCATTTTTTACCGTCTCACATTCTCCACTATAAAGGTCAATCGCTGTCATGTCAAGGGTTGTAAACTTTTTTCCCTCGTAAGACATGACAAACAGCGTATTCATGAGACGAATGGCCGACTCTTTCCGGAATCCCGCTTCGATGAGACTCTCTAGTACCTCTACCAGATTTTCACTGTCCCGGCACGCCCGGCTTCCACTGCCCATCCCATCCGAAAGTACCATGACCAGTTCCCCGGTAGAAAGCTCCATAAAGGAAAAATTATCTCCGGACACCGTCTCTCCGCTTTTTGCCACCCTGGCAAGACCCGTGAGGGTCTTATAATTCATATCCCGCACAAAAGAAACCGCCTCGTATTCTTTTGGTATAACATTTCTCATGTACCTGCCAGGGCACATCCTCTGATCCAGCACATGCTCCAGGGCCACACACACATCCCTTTTTGTAATACAGGCATTTCCTCTGGCTTTCGCCACAAAGCAGATCTCCAGATTTCCTTTCCGGTCCGTCTTAAAGGACAGGTTCTTTACCCGGATTCCCAGGCTTCGCAGCGCAAAGAGAACTTTCTTTTTCGTCTCCACCGGCACCTCTGCCGTCTGGTTCAGCTCCATCGTAAAATCTTTCAGCGCCTCGGCGATCTCCATCATCTGGCCCGCCATTGCTTCCCGGCTCTCCGCCATTTTATTGCGCCAGCTGAGATTCATCCTCGCCACCGCCATACGCTCGTTGATCTTCTCTATATATTCATCCAGTCTCAGGCAGCGGTTCAAAAATTTTTCACTGATGTTCTCTTCTTCAACCACCCCCTGCTCGCTCGCCGCCGCAAGAATATTTTTTATGTTCTCATAGGTCTCTTCGTAATTCGTCTCCCAGCAATAGTGGCAGTTGACGCACTGCCGGCAGACTTTTCCGGACAGGTCGTCAAAAATCTCCTGAATCTCATCGCCGGATATCTGCCGTTCCTTTTCCGTAAAGTCACTAAAAGATTTTGCCAGCCGTTTGAACGCCGTGGCGAACCCGTCGATCTTGTAATTGGCAAGGGTTCTCAGATCTTCCTTGGCAAAAGGATTTTCCTGATCTTTCGTCAGGTCGTTTTCAATCGTCCGGATGAAGGAACCTGGGATGGACAGAAAAATGATCGCCGCAGAGACCATTCCCCGCAGCTCCACGATCCCCAGCACCTCATTTCTTATGACATATGCCATGATGATACCCATGATGAGAAATGCCACCGTACTCATAATACGCCCGATCTCCCGGAAGATCCCCACACCGATGCCCAGGAGACAGTATACTCCCACCAGAACCATACCGCTGCCGGAAGCCGCCGCCAGGATCCCCCCGGCCGCTCCTGCCATCGCTCCCGGCGCCGCGCCATAACGGTATCCCACAAACAACACAAGAAGATAGCTGAGAGTTTCAATAAAGGAGTAAACTCCTTCAAAAGTCCGGGGCATTCCATAGACAGCCAGGGCTGCCAGGGAAATGAGGCTGATCATCTCCTCATTTCCGAGGATCTTTGCCCAGTCCTCAAATAATAAGAAGCGAACTCCCCACTGAAATACATTTGCCATGGCAACAATACACAGGCTCTCCAGCAGACTCAGCCAGACCGCTTCCATCGTATTGTTGTTTACTACACCCGTAGTAAACCCAAGGATAAAATTCAATATCCCGCTGACGCACGCCACCGCAAGGACACTTCCCTCCTTGCCGTCGATCCGCCGCATGACATATTGTACGAACCCAGTCAGCAGGATCAGAAAAGTATACTGCAGAAAATTCAGTCCCCTTGCCTGAGTCAGCACACCTCCCAGGACAGACACCATTACCAGCATCCGGCTGCCAGGACAGACTCCTGCCGCACACAGATAGGCGGGAGCAAAGGGATTGATGGAAAACATCCACACCCGCCCAAGCATAAAACCCAGCACCGCCTGTAATATCCACCTTTTTTTTGAAACCGCACCTTGTATCATCATTTCCTCCATTCTGAGACGCCTCCCCGGACATTTGCAGCTCCAGGCTGCTGCCCGCGCCCCGTCTCCCAAATTACACTTGTAGTACAAATAAGTATAGACAAAGTGGGTATCAAATTTTGTCAAAAAAAGAATCATGCCAAAAAAACTTTTCGACACGATTCTCACTCTGCTTTGAAAATTATCTCATCTTCATATACAAGGCCAAATTTTTCCCTGGCCGCGTTTTCTATGTATTCATCTGTCTGCATGTACGCTTTCTGCTCCTGAATGGATTTCTTTTCCTTCTGAAGCTCGTCTTTTTTCTGCTGCAGCTCCTGTTCCTGTTTTTGCAGCTCAAGACAGTTCGCCTTCAAAGAAATACTATGGATCCCAAGAGTAGCACAAAACAGCAGAACCACCGTCATCACCAGATAAAGCCCGGTGCGGTTCCTTCGCCTTCTTCTTCTCATATATTTCCTCATTTCTGTCGCTTGGTTTTCTACAGCTATAGACTGCTGTGTAATTGATATTATAAAGCGTTTTTTGGTAAATATCAAGAGTTTTTTTCTCTTTTTTTAATTATTTTTGTGAATTGCTTACAAAGAAATAAAAGGGGGCGGGTAAGCAACCGGAAAGTTTTTTGGACAGCCCTCACACAGAGACTGGATATCCTCGTTCCAAAGGTCTTCCGGAACAGGACCGCCCCTGCTCCAAAGGCAAAGACAAAAAAACTCCGGATCGTTCCGTTGTTGCACAGGAAGATCATCTGAAATACACATATCCCGCTGACCGTAAAAAAGATCACATCCAGGAACAATCTCCCCACGATCCCCGGCCGGAACAATCCCCGTATAATATTAATGATCTCATAGGCCAGCATCACCGCCACGCCGCTAAGAAAGGACCCCAGAAGAAAAATAACCTGATTTTTTATCTCATCCATTATTTAAACAGCTTTCCAAAAAATGAGCCGGCATCCTTTACCGAATGGGTATCTGAATATTTTAGCTCACAGATATTTCCCTCCAGATCCACCTCGCCCTTTTCCAGTGTCAGCCGCTTGACATGAAGATCTTCCCCCCGAAAGGCAAGCATTCCTCTGGTGGTTTCAAGCAGGATCTCATTGCTGTCAAAGGAGATGACCTCCTTCACACCGGACACCGCTGCCTTTCTGCGGTCAGACATATTTACATCCTGCCTTCCCGCCAGCACTTCATTTCTTGTCTCCGCATACTGATTATATCTGCTTTTCTGGGAATCCTGCAATTTGCCCACCTCAAAAATCCATTTAACACAGTATATGCAACAGCTTGGTCAGATATGACAGATCCCTGCCCTGCACCAATTCTGGCTATAGATAGCGGTACAGCTCCTTTGCCTCATCCTTTTTGTATGTTTCTTCGACGCTGAGTACTTCCACCTTCGTATTTTTATTTCCGAACTGTATCTCAATAATATCGCCTGGTTTAACATTCAGTGAGGCTTTTGCCACTTTATCATTTACCAGAATACGGCCGGCATCACATGCCTCATTTGCCACCGGTCTTCTCTTGATCAATCTGGATACTTTTAAATATTTATCTAATCTCATCTTATCCTCCATTCTGTTTCGCGCAGATAAACGCAAAAACGCCGATCCTGACAGCATCCAGAATCGACGTTATATTCACAATTGAAATCCCATACAAAGGCTTAATTATGCGTTAACAGCATCCTTCAATGCTTTACCAGCTTTGAATTTTGGTGCCTTAGATGCAGGAATGCTCATCGGCTTCTTAGTAAGCGGATTGATTCCCTCTCTTGCTGCTCTCTCAGTTACCTCAAAAGAACCGAAGCCAACAAGCTGAATCTTTTCGCCTTTCTTCAATTCATCTGTAATAACGTCAACAAATGCTTTTAATGCTTTCTCAGCATCTTTTTTTGACAAATCTGCCTGATCAGCAATAGCTGCAACTAATTCTGTCTTGTTCATGGAATATATCCTCCTCGTGATTTTACATTATTTTTTCGTAAACCTACAATCCCTGTAAACCTACTAAACATATTTATAACCTTTTTTCAGCCATTTGTCAAGGTTTTTTGCAGTTTTTGGCATTTTTAACTGATTTTTAAGTTTGCAGGGTATCAATTTATGCCGTCAGCACATTCCCTTAACCGCATTAACTTTCCATCTGTCTTCCCAGGAAGTTTGCCCCGCACAATGCCATTTTCTCCTCAAACTCTCCAAATTTTGATTTATCATCCCCGGAGACCAGGATTACCGCACCAATGGCATCTCCTTCTGAAACAATGGTCCCTACCGCCTGGTTGACCTCGGTATCCCCATCTTCCGTTATCCTGCAGTGGGATTCCTTTTTGTTTGTGGACAATATATTCGTCCGCTCATCTATGCACTGCTTTAACTCTTTATGAATGTCTTTTCCGGAATAATTTTTCTTGTCCGGACCCGCCGCCGCCACGATCTGGTCCCTGTCCGCCACACAGACCGTGCACTTGGCAACATTCGCCACTGACTCCACATATTCTTTTGCCAGCTCTCCCAGTTCACCGATGGGAGAATATTTTTTTAATATGATGCCGCCCTCATGATTGGTGAAGATTTCCAGCGGATCCCCCTCACGGATCCTTAATGTCCTTCGTATTTCTTTTGGTATCACGATTCGTCCGAGTTCGTCGATCCGACGCACAATTCCTGTTGCTTTCATTTATTTTTTCCTCCATAGCCATTTTTTCTTTTTGTTACAAGGATTTGCTTTCCAAATCATTGCTATGGAGTTAGTATGTGGAAAAGCTGGGGATTTATTCGCAAAATAAAAGGTACTTTTTTATTCGGTCTGACCACAGGCAGCCAGGGCAGCCACTGCGCCGTCCGCCGCCGCTGTCACCAGCTGGTGAACCTGTTTGGTTCGGCAGTCCCCCGCCGCAAAAATGCCCGGTACGCTGGTACGGCAGCTCTCATCCGCCTTGATATAACCATGGGGATCCAGTTCCACCACATCCTGGAACCGCTCGTTTTCCGGCATTTGTCCCACCGCCACAAACACTCCGCTGACAGGCAGCTCACTGACGACCCCCGTCGCCCTGTTTTTTACGATAATACCAGAGAGCTGTTCCTCTCCCCGGAATTGTGTCACCACACTATCCAGGATAAATTCTACATTTTTTGTCTGAAGCAGCCTGTTTACTGTGGCATTTTCTCCACGAAAACGGTCCCGGCGGTGGATCAGCCAGACCTTGCGGCAGATCTCCGACAGATAGAGGGCGTCTTCCAGCGCTGTATTTCCGCCTCCGACAACGGCCGTATCTTTTCCCCGGAAAAATGCGCCGTCACACACAGCGCAGTAGGATACTCCTTTTCCCGTCAGCTGCTCCTCCCGCTCCAGTCCCAGTTTCCGGTACACCATGCCGGTGGCGAGAATAATTGAATTGCATGCCAGCTCTTCATCGCCACATCTCACCAGCTTTTTTTCTCCCTCGCACCGGATAGCTTCCGCAGAAGCATACCGAAACTCGGCCCCTGCTTCCTCTGCCTGTTCCTGCAGTCCCTGGATAAATTCAAATCCCGAAATATGCTTAATTCCTGGATAATTATCAACCTCCGGCGAGTTCACGATCTGGCCGCCTGCATTTTTCTGTTCCAGCACCAGCACATGTTTCCCCGCCCTTGCTCCATACAATGCAGCTGTGAGCCCTGCGGTTCCGGCGCCGGCCACAATGATATCGTACATCTTTCTGTCTGCCCCGCTTATGCCCATGCCTTCTGGCCGTCGGTGAATGGGGAGAGGCTTACCCGGATAAAATACCCTTTGTCATGGTCGCAGACAGGACATTTTTCCGGCACTTTTTCGCCTTCAAAAATATAACCGCAGTTCAGGCACATCCAGCCAGCTCTTACATCGGATACATAGAGTTTATTCTGTTCCAGATATTCCGCAAACCGTCCAAAGCGGTCACCATGCACCTTTTCGATCTCAGCGATCATCCGGAAGGAATTTGCCACTTTTGTAAATCCTTCTTCCATTGCCTTTTCACCGAATTTTTTATATACGTCGTCATGTTCTTCATATTCATTATGCTGCGCCATTCTCAGAAGCTGGCCCAGATCCTCCGAAATATCCACCGGATAGCCCCCGTCTACATGGATCGTCTCTCCGGAAAGTTCTTTCAGATGATGATAAAAAATCTCCGCATGTTCTTTTTCCTGCTCTGCCGTAAACAGGAATGCCATGGAGATGACCTGCTGATTCTGTTCCTGCGCTTTCTGCGCCGCAAAAGTATAACGGTTTCTTGCCTGGCTCTCACCGGCAAAGGCACGCATCAGATTGTCCTTTGTCTCACTACTCTTAAATTCCACTGCCATGTTGGATTCCTCCTTGAAAACTTGATTTTCCCATAGCATTACCAGAAATTACATAGAATATACGAATTTTTACCAAAAGACATTTTAAATTTATCAGATCCTGCGGATTTCGCCGGTGAAACCACTATTCCATTTCTTCCTCATCTTCCGGACGCCATGCCTGTCCAAATTTTACATCCCGGAACAGCGCCGAAAGTCCGGTGATCTGCTTTAATCTCAGTATTTCGTCCCGATCCATACCCAAATGCCTGCTGATCCAGGCATCGGACCGTCCAATCTCATGAAGTTCTTTGACAATATTACTCATAAGGTCCACATTGTGGCTTCCTCTGGCGCGGTTATGACGAATGGTGCTTGCCATACGATGGTCAATAGGTTTGTCTATAACCGATACCGGAATCATTCCCTTTTCCCGTTCGTAGATATCCGGGAATTCCATCATGATACGATAGCGGTGGAATCCGTCCACGATCACGTATATATCTTTTTCTTTGGAATAATAGCACACGATCGGCATCGTATAGCCATCCTCTTTTATACTTTCATATAGAAGTTTCATCTCCGGCGGCGCCACCGCGTTGGGATTATATGTATTTGGTTTTACCTTTTCTACTGGTACAGATATCACGTTGTATACCGGACTTTTGTATGCCATTTGTTATTTCCCTCTTTTCATCCTATCTCTTTGACATTTTTGTATTTCATCTTGATTATGTCGATGCGCTTCTGTTGCTGTCTTGTCAGACCAAATCCCATAAACCGGCAGATGTGGTCATTTTTCAAAATACAGTAACACATCCTTTTCCAGCTTGGTATGTCTTTCGTGGATTTGATATCATCCGTATGGTCGGGAATCCTTCCCTCAAATACAACTCTGGATTTTTTATTCAGAGTGTAATTCGAGACTCCATTGCGCCGGATCTTGTAGCCGTGTTCCAAAAGTTCCTCGATTGTCTCTTCGTCCAGGCCTCCTCCGGTATTATGCCAGAATTTTATGGATGTGTTGAATTTCTTCACGTAATTATTCCGCAGGCGGACAGGCAACGTATCCAGCAGAAATTTGGTATAGGATTCCCATGTGTGCCCTTCGGGGAGCGTCACATTGCGGTACCCCATCGCCTTGCTCCTTCCATATATACATGCGAAGTTCGCTCCCTGAACCCGTCCAATCAGCTTTGCCCAGATCTCCGGATCGATCACCCGGTACAGGTTCAGGCTGTCTTTGGAGTAGTCGTTAAAGGGCGAAGCCACCCGCATCTGGGAAGCATTCAGCCCCGCCATATAATATAGATCGTAGAGGCGGTTATAATCATAATTGAATAAGTAATTAGCGTGCCAGATATCGCTGGTAGACCAGTCGTACAGGGGAGAGGCGCACCATACATCCTTAAACTGCCTGCTGATCCAGCATTCATCCTGATACCCATATTTTTTATTTAGAAAACCACTGTATCTCTGCATGGACTCATCTGCACGCATACCCAGCAGACACACGGTTTTCTTGCCTTCGTGGGACATACTGTACCACCTGCCAAACTGCTTTGCCAGATCCTCCTGGTGCATGCGGTACTTATAGG
>CAMTDY010000047.1 GCA_947070915.1 uncultured Roseburia sp. | reverse complement strand
AGACTTGAATGAGGCATATTTTCAATTTAAAAGATATTACAGGGATGGTGAATACTGCAATAATTTTATGGCATTTTCACAGATGATGATTGTTACTACGGAGATAGAAACAAGGTATTTTGCAACACCAAAGTCAATAGAAGAATTTAATCCTGCCTTTGTTTTTCATTGGGCAGACGAGAAAAATAAGCCCATAAATGATTACAAAGAAATTATGCAATCCTTTTTAATGATTCCCATGGCGCATCAGATGGTAGGCGATTATCTTGTGATCGATGAAGCAGAGAGGGAAGAAGATAGACGACATCTGTTACTTCGTCCGTATCAGGTATATGCATTAAGGGCGATTGAAAAGGCTGCCATGGGATATGACAATGAAGAACGTATTCCTCATGGCGGTTTTGTGTGGCATACGACAGGTTCAGGTAAAACCATTACCAGTTTTAAAACGGCATTATTTCTTTCTACACGTGCAGGGTTTGATAAGGTTATTTTTTTGGTTGACAGAAAAGAATTAGATAGTAATACCAGTAAAAAGTTTAAGGAATATTCAAAATATGAGCCGGTAGATGTGGATGATACACCGTACACATATAATCTTATGAAACGATTGGAGAGCAAAGCAGGTTCCATAATTGTTACAACGACACATAAATTAAGTGCGCTGGTAAAGCACTATCAGGATCAAAAAGATTATCTGGTTGCAGATAAGAAAATTATATTTATTATTGACGAGGCCCATCGTACCACGATGGGGGAAATGATGCAGAACATCAAGAATTATTTCAAAAAAAATAGTTTATTTTTCGGTTTTACAGGGACTCCTCTATTTGATGAAAATAGTGTGAAAGGCCGGATTAACGAGTATAATGAATTGATTAGGACGACAGAAGGTTTATTCGGACCCAAGCTTCATGAATATACCATTGATTCAGCGATTGCAGATGGAAATGTCCTTGGTTTTCACGTGGATTATATTAATACTGGGGAATTTGAAAGTTATGACAAACTTAAGGAACAATTAATAGAGGCCAAAGTGATAGAGAATCCGGAGATAGCGGAAAGAGATATTGAAAGAGAGGTTATGAAACTTAGTGAATTAGAAGTAGAAAAAGAAACCGTAAAAAGGGGGATTTTTCAATATCAGGACGAAACCCATATTCCCAAAGTGGTAAGTGAAATTCTTGATAACTGGGATGTGCAGTCCCAGGATAGATATTTCAATGCGATTTTAACTGCGAAATTTAAGACAAGAGTCATTGCGTATTATCATGAGTTTAAGAAGCAGATAAAAAGTAGAGGAATGCAGTTTAATATTGCCATGACCTTTAGCATTGGAAATGAAAATGGTGATGATTCTGAGGATCATATGCAGGTAGTGCCGGATGAAATATTAGAAGAAATGCTTGAAGATTACGAAGCATTTACAAATCTGTCTTTAAGTGTGGAGGACATCAAATCCGGAAGAAAGAATGATTACTTTGAAGATCTGATTGAGAGAACAAAGCGTGGCGGCAGTGGCATAAACAAAAAGAATATTGATTTGGTGATTGTTGCCGACCAATTGCTGACAGGATATGATTCCAAGAGATTGAATACTCTGTATGTGGACAGAATGTTGGAACTACAAAGTTTAATTCAAGCGTATTCACGCACAAACCGGCTGTTTGGAAAAGAAAAGGAATTCGGTACTATCATCAACTTTCAATATCCTGCCATGACAAAGGAATGTGTAGAAGACGCACTAAAATTATATGGAAGTGGTGGTAAAAGTTCAAAAGTATTGGTTGATACATATTTGATTGCGACAGAAAAATTCAAGAATTTCATAATAGAGATGGTGGAAATACTGCCGGAACCATCGCGATGGAAAGAATTTGAGAACAATCCGAAGGAAAAACGGGCATTTGAAAAGGCATACATGGCGGCTGTGATGCAATGGAATCGTTTGCAACAGTATTATGAATATGCCTGGAGTGATGATACTTTTGGGATAGATGAGCATACATGGAGAAAATATGTAGGTGCATATAAAAATCTGAATCCAGCGGGAGAAGATCAAGATCCGGGAACGGTAATTGTCAGACCTTTGGGAAAGACCAAATTGATAGACGCCGAAGTGATAAACGCAGATTATATTTTAAAATTAATTGGCAAAAAGACTTACACTGTTGGAGAAGTTCAATGTGTAGATGATGAAACATTAAGGATCATTTATGAGCAGATCCAGGAAGTCAGCGATATGGGGGACAGTGTAAAGGCTGAACTGTTAAAGCGTTTTGTAGATGAGGAATTGCTGCAGGGAAAAGTTCTGTCTTCTACTCCCTTTGATGCAGCATTTGAACAATGGTGTGGCGAGAAAGCGAAGAAATTAGTTGGGCGACTGGCAGTAAAATGGGGATTGGATAAAGAACTGCTGGCTAAAACAGTAGAAGCATATGATATATCTGAGCCTGAAAAGATACCATATATGGAAGACCTTATTAAATCATTGGATTATGAACATGCAGCAGAAAAAGCGGCGAATGTCTTAGCTCATAACATGGAATTGAGAGGTAAACTTCCGAAAGAAATTAAAGAAATAAAAAGAAAATATAAATAAAGAGAATCAGTAAATCCTGCAGGAATACGTTGCCAGGGTTACGCTGATAACATAAGGAGATCGGCGTATGTTGCTCAGAGTTTAAGGGGGGATTTGTAGGGGGGGAGAAGAGGTCACCCCCCCTACAGCCGCATCCCTTCCTACACTTTGTTCTTTCCCACTTCCCCGGCGATATCCATCAAGTGCTTAATCAGCTCGATGGAATCCGGGGTAAATTTTTCGATCGTGGATGTCAGTTCCTGATCATATCTGTTTATTTCCCGTCCAAATAGAATATAGTCTGCAGTAACGTTCAAGGACTGGCACAATTTAACCAGTGTCTGAGCAGAAAAGCCCTTGTCCTTCATTTCTATTTCATAAAGAAATTTTGAAGAAATTCCTGTTCTGGTTGACAATAGTTCCCTTGTAAATCCTTTATGTTTTCTCAGATCATAAATTCTTTTTCCCATCCCAAGCTTTTCTGTGTGCTTCATAACATTCCTCCGTTCACAGTAAATCGTCTATTTCTATAGTATAGCATGCAACACGCGCAGAAATTGTCGAAATAAGTCGAACAGAGGAAAAACAATTAAAAGTGTTTGATTTGCATTTTTTTGTTCATTGTGGTATCCTATGATTTGAGCGGTATTCAAATGAAACTGCATCAGATGATTATGTGTTGTCACTGTATTCTGGAAGATGGAAGGTGATAGCATGCAGATAGGTATAATTGGAGCAGGAAAAGTAGGGTGTTCCATGGGCAGATATATGCGGGAACATGGACTCTTTCTGGTGGGATATTACAGCAGGAGTATTGGGAGCTCGGAGGAAGCCGGGACTTTTACGGATACGAAAGTATTTGAAGATTTAGAAAGCATTATAACGGCATGTGATATGCTCTGTATCGCCACACCGGATGACGTTATCGCGGAGGTGTGGGCAGAGATACGAAGGATAGCAGAAGAATATCCGGAGACATGCTCTTTGGAACACAAGGTACTATGCCATTTCAGTGGCTCATTATCATCTGAGGTATTTTCTGGGATTGACAGCATGGGAGCTTCCAGCTGTTCGATTCATCCAATGTCCGCATTCAGCGACAGATTTACATCGTATTATAAATTAAAAGACGTGATCTTTACCATGGAAGGCCAGCCCGAAGCATGCCGTGTTATGATGGAAGTTTTTTCTCTTTTGGGAAATAAAGTGCTTCGGATCGAGCCAGAAAAGAAGACTTTATATCATTGTGCGGCCTCTCTTGTGAGCAATTTTATGATCGGTCTTTATCAAATGGGGCTGGATCTGCTGGAAGACTGTGGAATCAGTAAAATAGAGGGAGAGGAGCTTTTTCAGCCGCTGGTAAGAAAAAACGTGCAACAGATGCTGTGGGACGGGGCGGCGGAAGCTCTGACCGGTCCCATCGAGCGGGGAGATGTGGGAACCGTTCAGAAACATCTTTCTGCGCTTGGAGAACAGGACGCACAGATTTACCGGCTGCTGGGGCAGAAAGTACTGGCAGTGGCGGAAGAAAAAAATCCCGGCAGGGATTATGAGAGCATAAAAAATATAATAATAGGGGGCACACAAGACAGGTGTGACTCGATGGAGGCTAAGCATGAATAATACTGTAATGACATTTCAGAAGGCAAAGGAAGAGGGGGACAAGCTGACAATGCTCACCGCCTATGATTATTCCACTGCAAAATTATTTGACGAGGCGGGGGTAAATAGCATTCTGGTGGGAGATTCCCTGGGAAATGTGATCTTAGGTTATGAAGATACCATCAGTGTGACCATGGAGGACATGATCCATCACGGAGCTGCGGTGGCGAGGGGGGCAAAGGATGCTCTTGTTATCATTGATATGCCGTTTATGTCTTATCAGACTTCTGTGTATGATGCCCTGGTGAATGCCGGGAGGCTGATGAAAGAAGGGCGGGCGGACGCCGTGAAGCTTGAAGGGGGAGCAGAAGTGTGCCCCCAGATCAAAGCCATTGTAGAGGCGGGGATTCCGGTCTGTGCCCATATTGGCCTGACACCGCAGTCCATCAATGCTTTTGGCGGATTTAAGGTTCAGGGTAAAAGTGAAGAGGCGGCGAGAAAACTTTTGGAAGATGCCCGGGCAGTGGAGAAGGCGGGAGCTTTTGCTGTGGTGATCGAGGGAGTACCGGGAAGGCTGGCAGATATGATCACAGAACAGCTCAGGATTCCGACTATTGGCATCGGCGCGGGAAATGGATGTGACGGGCAGGTACTTGTCTATCAGGATATGCTGGGAATGTTTTCCGATTTCACGCCTAAATTTGTGAAACGGTTTGCCAATATTGGCGAGGTGATGAAAACTGCGGTGAGACAGTATATCGAAGAAGTGCAGAGCGGGATATTCCCAGCGGCAGAGCATGAGTACACAGTAGATGATAGTGTGATCGAGAAATTGTATTGATGGAAGGGGAAATAAAGATGCAGATTGCAGAGACGATAAAGGGTGTTAGAGAACAGGTAAAAACTTGGAGAAAGGAAGGATTGTCGGTGGGGCTGGTACCTACCATGGGATATCTTCACGAGGGGCATAAGAGCCTGATCGACAAGGCGGTGGAGGAAAATGACCGGGTGGTGGTCAGTGTATTTGTAAATCCGATCCAGTTTGGTCCCAGCGAAGATCTGGCGAGCTATCCCAGGGACCTGGAACGGGATGGGAAAATCTGTGAGGAGGCGGGAGCAGATCTGGTTTTCCATCCGGCAGAGGGAGAAATGTACTTTGATGATTTTTGTACCTTTGTGGATATGGATGACCTGACGAAAGGGCTTTGTGGCAAGTCCAGACCTACCCATTTCCGGGGAGTTTGCACCGTAGTGTCAAAACTGTTCCATATCGTGTCACCGGACCGGGCGTATTTTGGACAGAAAGACGCCCAGCAGCTGGCGGTGATCCGCCGTATGGTAAGGGATCTGAATTTTGACTTGGAGATCGTGGGCTGTCCTATTGTGAGAGAAGAGGATGGACTGGCGAAGAGTTCCCGCAATACTTATTTAAATGAAGAGGAAAGAAAGGCGGCGGTGATTCTTCACAAAGGCTTATCAGAGGGAGAAAAGCTTCTGCGGGCTGGCGAGAAGAGCGCAGAGAAGATTGTGGCGGCGATCCGGGATGTCATAGAGAGTGAAGCGCTGGCGAGGATCGACTATGTCGAGGTGGTGGACTGGGATACGCTGAATCCTGTAGATCAGATTCAGGGAGAGGTTCTGGCAGCAGTGGCTGTCTATATTGGAAAGACGAGGCTTATTGATAATTTTATTGCCGGTATTTAGGAGAGACGATGGATGGAGGATATACAATTTGATCTGGTTACAGAGGAATTAAATCCTACTTTTTTGTTTGGGGTGAAGATTGACCGCAAAGAAAGTGAAAATAATTACCATAGCCATGATTTTCCTGAGATTGGAATTATTTTGGAGGGTGAGGGGCTCTATCATCTGGATGATGAGTACATACCAGTACAAACCGGGGATGTATTGATTTTTAATCCGGGAATTCGGCATGAGAGCATCATTGATGACGGTGAAAAGGGGAGGGTGGAATTTTTTTTCGGCTTTTCCGATGTGAATTTCTGCGGAATGAAACCAAACCATATTGAGCTGAGGGATGGCGGAAATGTTCTGCACACGAAAGGAAAGACCCAGAGAAGGATTTTCCGTATCTGTGAAGAGATGGTGAAAGAAAATCAGGCTAAAATGCCTGGGCGCTATTTTATGCTGAAATCATTTCTCGTACAACTGTTATTAAACATTGTCAGGGAGGAGACAGGACAGGTAGAACTGGCGGAGGGAAAGGAATTTGACTATGCGGGAAAGAAAGATACCGCAGAAAAGATTGCCGATTATCTAGAGGAACATTATGCGGATAAAATCACGCTGGACCACATCGCTGAAAATATGTATCTCAGCCCCTTTTATATTTCTAAGATCTTCAAATCAGAGATGGGAGAATCTCCCATTCATTATCTGATCCGAGTGAGAATGGAGAAGGCGAAATCGCTTCTGGAATCGGGTGTTTCCCTGTCCATCGGAGAGATCGCCGAGAGAGTCGGTTATGAAGATGCCTATCATTTCAGTAAACTCTTCAAAAAAGCCTATGGCGTCTCTCCTTCCAGGATGCGGAAAGAAGTATAATGATCCGCTCGGATCCTGGATGAAAAGTATAATAATATAGTATCAGAAAAAACAGCAAAGAATGCGGTCTGGAAGCGCAGGACCCAGGACGGGGGGGATGACATGAAGAAAATAGTGATCGTTGAGGATGATCCGGTGATCAGCAGTCAGCTGGCCGACTTTCTTATGAACAATGGATATGACTGCAGCAGTGTGACGGATTATGTGGATTGTGCGGAGCAGGTCCTTGCAGAGGAGGCAGATATGGTTCTTCTGGATCTGACGCTGCCGGGGGCAGATGGGACGGCGGTTTTAAAGAAGATCCGGCAGAATTCGGAGGTTCCCATTATCATTGTGACAAGTAAAAATACGGAAATGGACGAAGTGATCTGTATGAGCTATGGAGCGGATGATTTTATCGCAAAACCCTATAATCCAGCGATTCTTTTACTGCATATAGAGGCGGTATTCAAGCGGCTTTCCCACCCTTCTGAACAGACAGCCCTAACCTGTGGCAGCCTGCGCCTGGACAGGGAGAGAGGAATCCTTTATATTAGGGAGGAAGAGGTGGACCTGACGAAAAATGAGATGAAGATACTCGTATATCTGATGAAACATCAGGGGAAGATCGTGGCAAGAGATGAACTGATCAGTTATCTATGGGATACGGAAGAATTTGTGGATGATAACACCCTGACGGTGAATGTGAACCGTGTCCGGACGAAATTAAGGGAATATGGTGTGGAAGATCTGATCCGGACCAAGAGAGGGATCGGGTATGTGATGGGATGAGAAGAAGAGATTTTCTGAAAGAAAAGGCTGGATGGATCGTGATTCTGCTGCTGCAAATGCTGTTGATGATACTCATTGGGCTGGCGCTGGGAGTCCACGCCTTTTTCTGGGGGAGTGCCGTGTTTCTGGAGATGGTGGTCCTGACGGTGATGTGGGTATGTGAATACCAGAAGAAAAATGATTTTTATGGAGAATTGTTTCAAAACCTGGAAGAGCTGGATAAAAAGTATCTGATCACAGAGATGGTACGCAGACCGGAGTTTCTGGAGGGGCAGCTCTTTTATGATGCGTTATACGAAATCGACAAATCCATGAATGAACGGGTGGGAGATATGGGGCGTCTGGTAGGGGAGTTTAAGGATTATGTGGAGATGTGGATCCATGAGATCAAGATTCCCATCTCTGCCCTGTCTCTGATGAATTACAATGAAAAGATAGATGTCGGAAGTTACCGCCGGCAGGTGGCGAAGATATCCCAGTACGTGGAGCAGATCCTGTATTATGTACGTGCGGATGCGCCCCAGAAAGATTACCTGATGAAAAAATGCCGGCTGGATCAGCTGATTAACGAGGTGCTTCTGGAACATAAGGAAGAGCTGATCGGAAGCCACTTTAAGATTGAAAAGGAAAATACGGAAGTAATTGTCGTATCGGATGCGAAGTGGATTAAGTTCATGCTGGGGCAGATCATTAATAACAGTGTGAAATATCAAAAATCACCGAGGCCTTATATCGGCTTTTTTGTGGAGGAAGATTCCGGTGTGGTGAGACTGTCTGTGGAGGATCACGGGATCGGCATCTGCGCTGGGGATATCCGGCGGGTTTTTGAAAAATCATTTACCGGAGAGAATGGAAGAAAAGTGGCCGAATCTACCGGCATGGGATTGTATATCTGCCACAAAATGTGTGAGAAACTGGGACACCGGATCTGGCTGGAGTCGGAAGAAGGAAATTATACAAGAGTTACCATTGAATTTGGCCAGGATGATTATTATTTATGAGTTCATGACATGGGAAAACACAGTAAACTAAAAGCCGGAAGTCTGACAGCAGATTCCCGGCTTTTACTAATATCATTGTATTAATTCTGTTCTGGCAGATATCGTGCCAATACCCGTGTCAGGACGTCCATATCAATTGGCTTGGAAGTATGGGCGTTCATCCCGTGATCCAGGCATTTTTTTACGTCTTCAGAAAAGGCATCTGCCGTCATTGCGATGATCGGAATATCCGAATCGGAACGGTCAAGGGTACGGATCTTTGCGCTTGCCTCATATCCTGTCATAACCGGCATCCGGATATCCATAAGTATGGCATCGTAATAGCCCTCATCGGAATTCTGGAACATCTCCACGCATATCTGACCATTTTGTGCCCATTCAACCTCCATGCCTATGCTGGTAAGAAGTTCGTTGGCAATTTCATAGTTGAGATCATTGTCCTCTGCCAGCAGGATCTTAACACCGTTAAAATCTCTTCTCTTTTTCGTCTGTTCCTGCTGTTTGCCCTGGATCGGGTCCATAAACTGCATCAGTCCGTGATAAAGGGTGGATTTAAATAATGGTTTGCCAATGAAACCACTGATACCAGCGTCTTTGGCATCCTCTTCAATGTCACTCCAGTCGTAAGCGGATATGAGAAGAATCGGAATGTCATTTCCAAAGCGTTTACGCAGTTCCCTGGCAGTTTCGATACCACTCATTCCCTCCATTTTCCAATCCAATAGCACAATCTGATAGTCGTTGTGCTTTTTCAAATGATCTTCCACCATCTCGATGGCGGACTGACCGTCAAGGGTCCAGTCACATGAGACGGACATCTCTTTAAGGTTTGCTGCAGTATCTTTGCACAGCTGCTCATCATCATCCACAAGAAGCATGTTCCAGGCAGGCAGGATCATATCTGCCTCTGAGACTGTAGCTCTTTCCAGATCAAGAATGACATGGAATTCAGTTCCCTTCTGAAGTTCACTGTGGACTTTGATCGTCCCCTCCATGGCATCGATGATGTGTTTGTTGATCGCCATACCAAGACCGGTACCCTCTGTTTTGTGTACTCTCAGATTGTCCTCCCGCACAAAGGCGTCAAACATTTTTTCCTGAAACTCTGGTGTCATGCCGATGCCGCTGTCTTTGATACGGAAGTTGACACGGACAAAGTTGTCGCCCTTTGGTGATTCTTCCTGATCTACATAGATATGGATTTCACCGCCCTCCGGTGTGAATTTGAAGGCATTGGACATAAAATTGATCAGCACCTGATTCAGCCGGACGCTGTCACAATACACATTTTCAGATAAAATATTGGAAATAAATATATCAAATTTTTGATTTTTTGCCTTTACCTGGGGCTGGATCACGCTCACAATGCTCTCCATCGCTTCCCGCAGTGAGATCAGTTCTATGTTCAGCGTCATTTTTCCGCTCTCAATCTTTGACATGTCGAGGATGTCATTGATCAGACCGAGCAGATGACGGCTGGACAATGTTATTTTTTTTAGACAGTTCAATAACTGCTCTTTGTTGTCGATATTCGTTGTAGCTATGGTGGTCATACCCACAATAGCATTCATAGGGGTGCGGATATCATGGCTCATATTTGACAGGAACTCGCTTTTTGCATGGTTGGCCTTGATGGCCTCATTGCGCGCCCGTTTTACCTCGATCAGCTGATTTTTCGCCAGCTTATAAAATACTGTAAATACGATCATAAATATAATATACATCAGAGATAATGCCATCAAAAAGGAGATCAGTCTTTCGTTATCCAGATCGAGTATAATATCATCCAGAGAGTCATAGGACATAGCGGTTACCAGGTACCATTCCGAATAGGAAAGCGGTGTACAGTACACGCATTTTATCCCCTCTTTGGTGGAGATGATATCGGAGTACAAAACCCTTTTATCTATAGCATTATGAAAATTGTCTACATAATAATCGACGCCCCGCTCATCCGAATCAAGTACCATTTTCTTCAGGCGTTCATAATAGTTATTTAATGTTGCTGACCCGCTCTTGATGACAAAATCGCCATTTCTCCTTATGATATGTGAATATGTCTCTGAATTCTGATCATCAAGGGAAAGTGTTCTGCTTATAAAATTGATATCAATACCGCCTACCAGTGCCATGCTTTTTTTTCCATTGTTCATATCATACTTGCAGGGAACACCCAGCAGTACAAGGTTCAGCTCTGGATCCGGGGTATTTGCAATGGCTATTTTTTTATCCCCGTTTTTTAAGGAAGTAAAAAATGGTTCAGAGTCGGCGATGGTTACATCATCCCCGTAAATGAGTTCCACGCTGCCATCTTCTGCATAAAGTCCTAAATACTTAAAATTTCTGGAATCAGCGCCTGCCGCCATAGCTTCTATGAGTTTATCGCCTTTCAGGTCACCGTCAGGTGGTGTTGCGTTGATCATACCCTCCACCTGGGACAACTTGATGTCCATCGTTGTCTCAAAGTGCTTGGTGATCTCCGTGCTCATCCTCTCCATATAAAAATTTCCGATCTTAGCAGAGGTTTCTCTGCTTTTGCCAGCCATGCGGTTCATAAGAAAAATAAATATGAATGCACTTAATATAAATACCAGAATAAAGCTTCCAATGAGAAAGCGGGATGTCTTGTTTTTCATGTGTTCACCTCATACATAGTTAAAGTACTTTGACCCTGGTATCATTATATAACAGAACGTTAAAATCTACAAGACTTGAAAATATCACATTTACTTAATTGATATTGTTTTTGTAAGTTGCTATAATAAATAAAATATAGATATTCGCGAAGGAGGCTGGCAGCATGGGTAGAAAAATGGCACAGAACAGGGTTTTGATCGTGGAGGATGAGATCTCCATTGCAAAAATGATAGCGATGAATCTTAAAGTGGCGGGGTACGAGACGAAGATGTTTCACGATGGCAGGGAAGCGGCGGAGGCGTTAGAAGAAGAGCACGCCTATGATATCGCCCTGCTGGATGTCATGCTGCCCGGAATGGATGGATTTGCTCTGTTTGAGATCGTCAGGACCTATGAGATACCAGTCATATTTTTGACGGCGAAAGATGATATAAATTCGAAGATACAGGGGCTGCAGGGCGGGGCGGAAGATTATATCGTAAAGCCCTTTGATATGCTGGAGCTTATGGTGCGGATGGAAAAAGTGTTGGAGAGAACGAAAAAACTTGGAGATGTCATCCGCATTCTGGATGTGGAGATTAATTTTCTGGAACATACTGTCAGAAAAAATGGTGAAGAGGTATTATTGAAGCCTATGGAATTTGATCTGCTCTGTGTGCTGGCACGGAATAAAAATATCGCCATATCCAGAGAAGAGCTGCTGCGGCGGGTGTGGGGAGTGGATTACCTCGGAGAGACGAGAACGGTGGATGTGCATATTGGGCAGCTCCGGAAAAAGCTTTCTTTAAATGACAATATAAAAACTGTTTCTAAGATGGGTTACAGGCTGGAGGAATAGGTTATGAGATTAAAGGCAAAGATTATTCTCATATGCTGTATCAGTACGTTGTTCTCATGTTCGTTCTGCAGTGTGGCGGTTTATGGTCTGGTAAAAAGAATTTCCCTGGAGGCTGCGGAAGGACAGAGTTTTAAAAATGTGACGGAGGGGATCTCACAACTGGAGGACCGTATCCATGCGATTAGTGACGACATGGGATTTTCTCAGGATACAGAGGTGATGCAATACATTCTCAAACAGCACAACGATGATCTGACGGTCTGCTTTTCATCAGAAAAGGATGGGGAGGAAATCTATAATGAAACGGTGTTTGAACAGAAGGAGCTGAATGCTTTAGAGTATAGGTATATTTCTGACCCAGACCTGAAGATGGCGCAGATGGAGTGGGAGGATCAGCGTTTTTTTGTTTATAACACACAAATAGGGGACAAGTGTACTCTTTATAAACTGGAGGATATCACCTATGTGTGGGAGCGAATGAGACTGCTGGGATTCGGGCTGGTTGTTCTCACCTGTATTATTACGATGGCGGTCTGCCTGCTGCTTTTTATCGTATTAAATAAGGTGCTTTTTCCCCTGCAGCAGTTAAATGCCGGGGCAAAACAGATCGCCAGGGGTCAGTACGATGAGAGGATTCCGGTGGAGAGAAAGGATGAGATCGGGGAGTTAAGTGGGAACTTTAACCAGATGGCGGAGGCGGTGCAGTTCCGCATCGAAAAACTGAAAGAGGCAGAGTGGAAGCGGACATTATTTATGGGAAATCTGACTCATGAACTAAAAACTCCTATGACAGCCATCTCTGGGTATGCCAGAACGCTCCTGACCGTAAAGCTCCCGGAAGAGGACAAAGAGGAGGCACTTTCTTATATATATGAAGAAAGCTGCCGGCTAGAGCGGCTCTCACGAAAGATGATGGATCTGCTGTTGTTGGAGGAAAATGACAACATTTATTTGGAAGAGATGGCGGCAGGTGTATTATTCCATAGAGCGGCGGAGGCCTGCGGCCAGAGTTTGGAGCAGGATGGTATCCTTCTGGAATGTCAGGAAAAGGGTGAGGTTTTTCTGGTGGATGCCGACCTGTTTACTGAGGTGCTGATCAATCTCATCGACAACGCCAGAAAGGCGAGCCGGAGGGGAGACCGGATCCTGCTCTCCGCAGCAGGAAATACAATCTGCGTCAGGGATTTTGGAACCGGTATTCCAGAGGAAGAGAAGGAGAGGATCCTGGAACCATTTTACATGATCGACAAGTCGAGGAGCAGAAAAAGCGGCGGCGCCGGACTTGGACTTGCAATCACAGCGCTGATATTAAAAAGGCACAACTGCTGCATCCGGATCGAGAGCGAAGTGGGACAGGGAACCCAGATGATTTTACAATTTGTTTAAAAAATGATGAATACTTGGTGAATGCGTCCATGTTAGAATGATTCCAACATGGACGTTCGTTTTGACAGGAGGGAACAGGCATGAAGAAAAAATGCGTGGCATTGATGTTATCAGGAGTGATGGTTCTTACACTGGCTGGATGCGCCAGCAATCCTGAGAAATCTGTGGTCAAAGAAAAGAATATGGATAAAATGCTGCAGGAGGCACAGAAGACGGATGATACAAATACTTTTGATCAGATCAAGGAAGAAGTGAAAAAGTATGAGACCTACAAGACCCATATCGAGGACAAGAAATTAAAGGTTGTTGTGGATGTGGATGCGAAGGTAGAGGTGCCTGAGGTAGAAAAGCTCTCAGTATACCGGGTGCGGGCACAAAAGATCAAGCAGGATTTTTTGGAGCGGGTTCAAAAGACGCTGACACCTGGGCTGGCTTATTACGACGGCAGTAAAGGTAAGACCCGGACGAAATCCGATGTCGCAAAAGAAATTAATGATTATAAAAAAGAATTGAATGACGCTAAAAAATCAGGAGATACCGCCATGGTCGAAGAGTATGAAGGAAATATTGCGGATCTGAAAAAGGAATATGAAAAAGCACCGGATCATGTGAAGCTTACCGATTATCCGTCCCAGAACAAAATTCTCAGCATAAAGGATCTGTATGACAGCGACCCAAAGGATACGTTCTACAGCTGGCTGTATGACCTGCACGGGGATGGAGAGATGTATTATGGATTGAGCGATGGAAAAGATGGAAACTATCATACGCTGTTTGTGCAGAATTCGGAAAATTATGGAAACTGCCTGCGGTACGAGTGCAGCAAAAACGGGTATAGTGACAATCTGAGTTCTGCTGTTGTGGATAATGATTTTCAAATGATCACACCGAAAAAGGATGGGCGGGAGCCGGAGTTTTCAGGAGTTGATCTGGGGGGGGCTTTAACGCATGTCGACAATGAACCTTTGACCCTGTCCCAGGAAGAGGCGGAACAGAAGGTAAATACTCTTCTTGAGCAGCTGGGGCTTGATGATTACAAATGTTATGAACAGGGGGTATACTCCCAGCTTATACAGAATGGAGACGTGAATAAGTACAGGAACATATATCGTTTTCTGTGCCTGAGAAAGCTGGATAACGTTTTCGTCAATAATCAGGCTGGTTACAAGCTGACGGATGGATGGCAGGGCAAAGATTATGTGAAAAAAATGTGGGGAAGCGAAGCAGTGGCAGTCGCCGTAAATGACAGTGGCATCGTAGGTTTCCATTATCTTTCTCCGCTTTCCATAAGTGAAACGGTGGTGAAAGACAGCCGCATAAAATCCTTTGATGAGATCAAAGAAACCTTTGAGAAAATGGTTGTCATAGAAAATGCAGCACAGGACAAGGAGGCAGGGGGAAGCGTATCTGTCAAGGTAACAGATGTAAACCTCGTATATACCAGGATCAGTGAGAAGGACAGTTTTGACACGGGGCTGGTAGTTCCTGTCTGGAATTTTGAGGGGACAGTGGTGGACGAATACGGAAGTGGAAAGGCGGGCAAAAAGACAGGCATTATCCTTTCCATAAATGCCATTGACGGTTCCGTTATAAACCAGGAACTGGGGTACTAGTATATGATATCCGTACGCCAATATCAGGGGGCTGGCCCGGGGAAGGATTGCAGCTATGAATAGTTTTGAAACAGATATAAAACGGGCATTTGGCAGTGTAAATTTTCTTGCGGGGCTGCTGATCGAGTGTATCATTCTATGGCGTGCAGGGTTTGAGTCGGAACTGTTCCAGATTAGTGTGCCGGTTCTGGCCTCCCTGCCTTATTCCACGGCATGGCTTGGCGATTACCAGAGTGGCTACATCAAAGAATACCTGCCCCGGTGTGGAAAAACATCCTATATACTGGGAAAGTTTCTCGCCTGTGGCATAAGCGGGGGCGGTCTGCTCACAGCGGCATGTTTATTTTTTCTGCTGACTGGCGGCGGGGAGGATATGGAATGGAAGCTTCTCCTGATCTTCCTCTCCGGGATGCTGTGGGCGGTGGTGGCGGCGGCTCTCGCCGCCGCTGCAAACAGCAGGTATGTCGCCTATGGTGGTGCGTTTGTACTGTTTTATATGCTGGTCATATTGTATGAGCGCTATTTTAAGACATTGTACTGCCTGTATCCGGTGGAATGGTATGCCCCGGAACATACGTGGGTGCTGGGGGATACGGGGATCGTGCTGCTGCTGGTGGGGATGATCCTGCTTATCGGCGTTCTCTATTATGAGATTCTTGGGAGGTGTATCGAACATGTATAAGGTCAGACAGATTCTGTACATTGCCCGTTCAAATTTTAGGAAGTGGCACAGAAATCCCCAGATCATAATGTGCTTTCTCCTCGCTTTTATATTCTGCTTTCTGTTGTCGGATAAGGTGATGCAGTTTGCACAGGAACATGGCACGTATCTGCAGGGAATGGAAGCATTTATATGGACTTTCGGGGACGCGCAGTCAGTACTTGCCATCTCGATCTTACTGCTTCTTCTTTTTTCAGATATGCCCAACCTCTCCAATGAAGTACCTTATTTTATGGTAAGAACGGACCGAAGGGTATGGATGCTGGGGCAGATCGTATATTTGATATCTGCCACCTTTGGTTTTATGGTCTTTATTCTTTTGGCGACGGTGCTCTTGTCGGCGGGAAGGGCATATCCGGCAAATCTGTGGAGTGACACAGCGGCAATATTAGGATATTCAGGCATTGGGGAAAAGATCGCAGTGCCTTCCTTTGTCAAAGTTCTGGAGCTGACGGATCCTTACCGCTGTACGTTGCACATCTTTTTATTGATGACGGGCTATGCGGTCTCCATGGCGGGAGTTATTTTGTTATTAAATCTTTGCAGAAGCAATGGCGGAATGATAGGCGGTGTGGTCTTTAGTGGATTCGGCCTACTGATGAATCCGGATATCGTGGCGGAATGGTTTGGGATTTCCATGGAGAAGATCCGCTTCGCTAATATTATAAGCGGCTGGATCTCGCCTCTGAACCATGCCACCTATTATATGCACAGCTTTGGCTATGACAATCTGCCCAGACTGTGGCAGTCCTATCTGTTCTTTTCGCTGTTTAGTATGTTGCTTTTTGTGGTTTCGCTTATGAAAATAAAGAATTACCCATTT
>CAMTDY010000046.1 GCA_947070915.1 uncultured Roseburia sp. | reverse complement strand
GGAGATTCAGGAGCAGGATTTGAGATCAGCGGAGGTCTGGTGATTGGTATTGTTCTGGTAGTGATCGTGCTGATCATACTGGCATCGTGTATCAACATCGTGCCTCAGGCACATGCGTATATTATCGAGCGCCTCGGGGGATATCTGGGGACCTGGTCGGTAGGAATACATTTCAAACTTCCTATTTTGGACCGCGTGGCAAGGAAAGTCAACCTGAAAGAGCAGGTGATGGATTTTGCGCCGCAGCCGGTGATCACAAAGGATAATGTTACGATGCAGATCGACACCGTCGTATTTTTTCAGATTACAGATCCAAAGTTGTTTACTTATGGAGTGGAAAATCCGATCATGGCCATTGAAAACCTGACGGCTACCACGCTTCGTAATATCATTGGAGATCTGGAACTTGACCAGACACTGACATCGAGGGAGACCATTAACACCCACATGAGATCCAGTCTGGATATTGCGACAGATCCATGGGGGATCAAGGTGAACCGTGTAGAACTGAAAAATATCATTCCACCGAGAGAGATCCAGGATTCCATGGAGAAGCAGATGAAGGCGGAGCGTGAGAGACGTGAGTCGATCCTCCGTGCAGAGGGTGAGAAAAAGTCTACGGTGCTCGTGGCAGAGGGTAAAAAAGAATCTGCGATCCTGGAAGCTGAGGCGGAGAAGGAAGCAGCGATCCTGCGCGCCGAGGCGAAGAGGGAAGCAATGATCCGTGAGGCAGAGGGTCGTGCCCAGGCCATCGAAACAGTACAGAAGGCGACTGCCGAGGGTATTCGTTATCTGAATGAAGCCGCACCGTCCCAGGGTGTTCTTACAATTAAGAGCCTGGAAGCTTTTGAGAAAGCAGCGGATGGAAAGGCTACAAAGATCATTATTCCATCAGAGATCCAGGGCGTGGCAGGGCTTGCAAAATCATTGGTGGAAAGCGTAAAGGAGAGCTGAGAATTCAGCGTTTGATTCCGTATTTTAGCTGCCAGGCTGGAGCGGCAGCGTGACCGGTTTTCATAAAATGGATAAAAAGAGGGAATTCTTTTGTCTGGAAAGGACAGATGAAAACCCTCTTTCATACATAATAGTACAATGAATACTATGTTTAGCATGAAACAACTTAATATCCATTGTACTTGACGTGGCGCCGTGGAGTAGGATAAGGAGGAAGAATCGTGGATTTAAAAGAGAAAAATTTTTTGACATTAAAGGATTTTACACCAGAGGAAATTACATATTTTCTTGATCTGTCCAAAGAATTGAAGGATAAAAAACGCAGGGGAATCCCTCACCGGGAGCTGGAGGGAAAAAACATTGCCCTGATCTTTGAAAAGACCAGTACCAGAACCCGCTGTTCCTTTGAGGTGGCAGCCCATGACCTGGGAATGGGTGTGACATATCTGGATCCCCAGGGGTCCCAGATTGGAAAGAAGGAGAGCATCGCGGATACCGCCCGGGTGCTCGGCAGAATGTTTGACGGGATAGAATACCGCGGATACGGGCAGGAGATTGTGGAAGAACTGGCCCAGTATGCCGGGGTTCCGGTGTGGAATGGGCTGACTAATGAATATCATCCCACCCAGATGCTGGCGGATCTTCTGACCATCCGGGAGCAGTTTGGGACGTTGAAGGGGATCAAGCTTGTTTATATGGGAGATGCCCGTTATAATATGGGGAATTCCCTAATGATCGCCTGTGCCAAAATGGGGATGGATTTTGTGGCCTGTGCGCCGAAGGAATATTTTCCCGCGGAGGATCTGGTGGCGCAGTGTCAGGATTATGCGAAGGAAAGCGGAGCTTCCATTACGCTGACAGAAGATGTGATGGAGGGAACGAAGGATGCGGATGTACTCTACACGGATGTGTGGGTTTCCATGGGAGAACCGGATGAGGTGTGGGAGGAGAGGATCCGTGCCCTTTCTCCTTATCAAATCAATGCAAAAGTGATGGCAAATGCAAAGGAGACGGCGGTATTTATGCATTGTCTGCCGGCCTTCCATGATCTGAAGACGAAGATTGGAAAAGAGATTCATGATAAATACGGCCTCACGGAAATGGAAGTGACCGATGAGGTATTTGAAAAGTATGCAGACGTGGTATTTGAAGAGGCAGAAAACCGGATGCATACGATAAAAGCAGTAATGTATGCAACCTTAAAATAAGCAGATGTATAAAGGAAAAGGAGGGCCAATATGAATAACAACCTTGATTTGGGATACAGACATGATTGGATACAGAAAATGGCGGATGTGTGTGAAGCCAGCAGCACGATTGACTCTACTTTGTTTGATAAATATGAGGTGAAACGCGGTCTCAGGGACCTGAATGGACAGGGTGTCCTGACAGGACTTACAGAAGTTTCGGAGATCCGTTCTTATACCGTGGTTGACCATGAGATGGTGCCCTGTGAGGGAAAGCTTTTTTATCAGGGGATTGATATTGAAGAGATCGTGGGAGGATTTCTCCAGGAAAAACGCTTCGGCTATGAGGAGGTGGTATACCTGCTTCTGTTTGGCGATCTGCCCACAGAGAGCCAGCTCGAAGATCTCAAAGATGTTCTTGCGGAATACCGTAAAAGCCTCCCGACCAGTTTTGTGAGGGATATCATTATGAAAGCGCCTAGTGCGGATCTGATGAATACGCTGGGAAGAAGTGTTCTGACTCTTTATTCTTATGATGAAAAGGCAGACGACACTTCTACGGAGAATGTGCTGCGCCAGTGTCTGGAACTGGTAGCGCTTCTGCCGATGTTTGCTGTGTATGGCTACCAGGCGGCGAATTATTTTCACGAGGGCAGCAGCTTTTTCCTGCACCCGCCCAAAAAGGAATATTCCACAGCGGAAAATATTTTACATATGCTCCGTCCAGACAGCCAGTTCTCGCCTCTTGAGGCCAAAATTTTAGATATTGCCCTGGTACTTCATGCGGAGCATGGCGGAGGAAATAACTCCACTTTTACGGATCATGTGGTGACTTCCTCTGGAACGGATACCTATGCGGCGATCTCTGCTTCCCTGGGATCCCTGAAAGGACCCCGTCATGGCGGCGCCAATAAAAAAGTGTCACTGATGTTTGAGGATATGAAAAAAAATCTGGAAGACTGGGAAGATGAAAATGAGATCCGGACATACCTGACAGCACTGTTGAACCGTCAGGCCTTTGATAAATCCGGATTGATCTATGGAATGGGGCATGCGGTGTATTCCATCTCGGATCCCCGTGCAAAGACTTTCCGTCATTTTGTGCGGAAACTTTCTGAGGAAAAGAATATGATGGCAGAATATGCTCTTTATGAAAAGGTGGAGCGGCTGGCACCGGAAGTCATTGCCAACGAGCGCCATATCTATAAAGGAGTCAGCGCGAACATTGACTTTTACAGCGGGCTGGTATATAGTATGCTGGAGCTGCCGACAGAGCTTTACACGCCGATTTTTGCCATTGGACGAATTGCGGGCTGGAGTGCCCACCGTCTGGAAGAGCTGGTTAATGCCGGAAAGATCATACGTCCCGCATACAAAGCGGTGTGTCCTCACAAACCATATGTGCCGATGAGCGAAAGGAAAGAGGGCTGATGGATGAAAAACAGGTGCTCTGTGCCTGCAGCGCTTACGAGCAGAAATTTTATTTGAATCCCAGATACGACTCCCTTCCGACGGGAGTAAAAGAGGAATTAAAGATTCTGAGTGTTATGCTTACTACAGATGTAGGCGGCGTGTTCACGATGGAGTTTGAAGAGGATGGAACGCTGTATCTGTCGACAACAGCCAAGGAGAATGACTTCTTTTATGACGAGATCGGAAGCTATCTGAAGATCAAACAGCTGCGCCAGGAACATGGAGAACTGCTGGAGGGACTGGAGGAATATTACCGCAGTTTCTTTTTGTGACAGGTTTCGCCCTGCGGGTGTCTGCGTGCGTGAATGAGAAGAAATATGAGATAAGAGGATGGACAGGATAAATGTTACTTGCGATAGATATTGGGAATACCAATCTGACCTTTGGAGTGTTTGAGGGAGAGGAACTTCGTTTTACTTTTCGTTTGACGACGAATCTTCCCAGAACCTCCAATGAATTCGGGGAAGCCATTTTGGAAGCGCTGGCGAGACATGAGATCCAGGAATTTCAGATCCAGGATGTGATCATTGCCTCTGTCGTTCCCAAGGTTATGTATTCCCTGGTAAGCGGGATAAAGAAATATTTTCACACGACTCCTTATGTTGTGGGAAATGGTACGAAAACAGGAATTCATATTGCGGCTTCCAATCCGGGGGAGATCGGGGCGGACCGTATCGTGGATGCGGTGGGTGCCTATGAATTATACGGGGGACCGGTGATCGTTATCGATTATGGCACCGCCACCACTTATGACCTGGTAACGGGAGAGGGCGTGTTTGCCGCCCGTGTTACCTGTCCAGGGATAAAGATCAGTGCGAAAGCTCTCTGGTCAAGTGCCGCACAGCTTCCGGAGATCGAGATCAAAAAGCCGGATTCAATCCTTGCGAAAAACACCATAACCAGTATGCAGGCAGGATTGCTCTATGGAACCATCGGCCAGACGGAATATATTATCCGCAAAATAAAGGAAGAATCTGCCATTGGGAATATTAAAGTTGTGGCGACAGGAGGCCTCGGGAGAAGTATTTCGGAGGAGACGGAGCTGATCGATATTTATGACCCAAATCTTACTCTTCAGGGAACCCGTCTGATCTACGAAAAGACGAAGGCAGCAGAAAAAAAGAAAGGAAGTACCGATGAACCGGATGAGAGCAGATGAGTCATGGCGGATCGGAGATGTGGCAGTGCCCGGAAAACTGATTCTGGCACCGATGGCAGGGGTAACGGACCTGCCTTTTCGTTTGTTATGCAAAGAACAGGGGGCGGACCTGATCTATACCGAGATGGTCAGCGCCAAGGGAATCTATTATAACAGCAAGAATACAGAAGCCCTCCTTGAGGTAAAGGAGGAAGAACGTCCAGTGGCGTTGCAGCTCTTTGGATCGGATCCGGAGATCATCAGCAGTATGGCGGCGAAGATTGAAGAGCGGAATTTTGACATCCTGGATATCAATATGGGATGTCCGGTGCCGAAGGTCGTCAATAACGGGGAGGGTTCTGCCCTCTTAAAAAATATCCCTCTGGCAGAGAAGATCATCCGGGAGACGGTGAAGGCGGTGCATAAGCCGGTGACGGTAAAATTCCGGAAGGGATTTCTGGATGGGGAAGAGCAGGCGGTGGATCTGGCGAAAGCGGCAGAGGCGGCAGGGGCGTCGGCTGTTGCCGTCCACGGAAGGACCAGAGAGCAATATTACAGCGGAAGAGCGGACTGGGGCGTCATCCGCCGGGTGAAAGAAGCAGTGTCCATACCGGTGATCGGAAACGGAGATATCTTTACCGGCAGGGATGCGGAGCAGATGTTTATGGAGACAGGCTGTGATGCGCTGATGATCGGGCGGGGAGCCAGGGGAAATCCATGGATTTTTCCTCAGATCCACCATTATCTGAAGACCGGCGAGGAACTTTCCAGACCAGAACTGCCGGAGCTGGCACAGATGATCCTGCGCCATGCCAGGATGCAGACGGAATGGAAGGGAGAGTTTTATGGCATACGGGAGATGAGGTCGCATTTTGCCTGGTACACTTCCGGGTATCCCCATTCTGCAGCCATGAGGCGCCGGGTAAATGAGATTGAAAGGATGGAGGACCTGGAGAGGATACTTGAGAGCTTTTGTGGTTAATTCTGGGGTGGTATGGGTATAGGAAAAATAGTCATGGGGCACATAAATGTGTCCGTGTCAAGTAAAATCCAAAAAATACCGGAGGCTGAAAAGATTAATGAAGCCAATCCCCTGAAAACGGGCAGCGTTTTCCAATGCACTGATTATTTTGTGCCGAATAACTGCATACTGTTTCCGTCTTTTCCATGCTAATCTGAAAATGCTGTTCAACAAAATCAATCGCTGCAAGGATGGAAAGAAACGAATCCCTTTTGCAGCATCGGGGACCGCCAACCACTCCTATCTGTTCCAGAGCTTTTGACGTCATTAAATGGGACAAGCCAAACGGCTCAACTGCTAACGGCGTAGAGTTAGAGATAATTGAAATAAACATGCCTGTACTGATACCTGCCCCGCAGGCGCCCCAGAACCCGCACGCTCCGCCCGGGACGCTCTTTCCCCTGTTCATCATCTCAATCAGCGCCTGACGCAGTTCAATATTCCCGCCGGCATTTTTATATGCCGTCAGCAGCGCAGCGCCAACCATGACATGGTGTTCCGGTCCATGCATATGGCAAAACGGCTGATCCATTAGCTTTTTTACAATCCTGACCGGATTTTTTGATGTTTCTTTCAGGCATAATGCAATAATGGCGTCCATCCCCTTCGTATGGCACTCATTACAGACATAATGCCCCTTCGCACATCTGGCCTTACTGTTTTCTTTTTTATGGCATACAGCGCACTCCATTATCTCATCTGTCTTTAAATAGACAAGCGGTGCTTCACATATTAAACATTCCTCTTTCAATGCACTTTCCTCCTCAAAATGTTTTTCCTAAACTGAATTTCTCCATCAATTTTCCCTCCCCCTGTGTCTTCCTGCTCCCGGCTGACCACGCCAGCCTCCTCTATGTCCGCCAACGCCCGGCTGACCTGAACCATGTCTGTTTCCTCCGCCTGTTCCTGCTTCCGGATGTTCGGTTTCGGAGTCATTTTCTCCTCCTGCCGGCTGCTCCGTCCTGCCCGAGTCGCTTCCCAACGCATCCGCAACGGCATCCATAATGCTGTTGCTGGAAAATGTGGCACCGCTGACCGCATTGACATCCGGCGTCTGCTCCGCGAGGATTGCGTTTATTACGGCAGACTGCGCTTTCCGGAAAAACTCCCCGTCATCTTGAAAGGAAAGCACCGTAATATCCACAATATTTCCATCTTCCACCGTAACCTGCACCTGTGTCGCTCCCCGGAAGCCTTCTCCCTTACCTGTGTAAACACCATCTTTGTAATTGCCCTTTGCTTTCTTTTCCGTAACCTGCTGTTCCGATACGGTTTCAGCAGCAGGAACAGATACCAGATTTCCCACAAGGACCGTACCCCCGATTGCCGCAGCCGCAGCAGTTCCCGCTATCGCGCCGGCAGGGTTTGCCGACAGGCTTTCTTTGGGGCATGCAGTAAGACACTGCATGCACTGAATGCATTCCCCCGATACTACCGCATCCTTCCCCGGAACATCAATCCCCATACTGCATGTCCTGGCACAAAGCCCGCAGTTTGTGCAGGTATCGCTGCGGCGTCTGATTTTATACAGCCTCTTTCTTGAAACAACGGCAAACAATGCCCCCAGCGGACACAGATAGCGGCAGAAAAAGCGCTCAACCAACAGGGACGCAGCGGCTATTGCCAAAAGCAGCACAAAACCCACAGTCGGTATCGCCCGGGAAACGACTGACCAATTTCCGGAAACCAGCATCCCGAACACGCCCCACGGACTCCATGAGGAATCTACCGGCAGCGCCAGTATCCATACGCCGGCTACGATAAAAGCAAGGATGCCGTATTTCACATATTTCATTACAGAATCAAACCGTTCCGGAATCCGTACCTTTCTAAAAACAATCCGCCCGGGAAAAAAGAAAAGAAGCTCCTGCAGCATTCCGAACGAACAAAGAAAACCGCAGAAAAAACGCCCCCACAGCGCAGTGACCAGCAATACCATGAGAACAAGAATAATCTGCGGAAACAGTCCGCCAAAAGAAAAGCTTCCATCCATAAGTGCCGTTACCAGATCCCGCAATGCAGAAAGCACCGTGATAAACAGTCCCGGAAACAGGATAAAAGCGGCAAGCTGAACCAGATGCCGGATGAATTGTGTAAAAAAGCCACGTTTCTTACTCATAAACGAATACCTCCCGGATAAAAGTTATTTGCTTTTTAGGAAAAATTTCTCCTGCAACCCACGTGTGAGCCTTATCTCCCCGCTGTCTCTTATAAAAACAGCCTCTATCCCATGTCTATCCAAAACAGGCAGCCCTCTTTCCTCACCCATCACGCATAGGGCTGTTGCCAGCGCATCCAGCTCCATGGCGCAGCCGCCTGTCAGTGTCACAGACAAAAGCCCGGAATCGGTAGGCCACCCCGTATGCGGATCAATAATATGGTGATACCTCCTGCCATCCAAAAAGAACCCACGCTCATAAGTACCGCTGGTCACAACTGCCTTGTTTTTCACTGTAATATCCCCCATCGACTCACCATTTTTTTGATATGGGTTTTGAATGCCAATTTTCTGTTCCCTGCCTATGGCAATCACGGTCCCGCCGAAATTGATAAGAGCGTTATGTACCTTATATTTCTTCAGAATCCTTACTGCCTCATCCGCTGCATACCCCTTGGCGATTCCTCCCAGATCAATCTGCTGGCCGGTTCTTCGTAAAAATGCAGTCTGGTCCGCTTCGTCCAATATCAGGTCATTTAGACCGTTCAGGCTGCTGCATGTTGTAATATCCGCTTCGGAAGGAATTTTGGCAGAACGAAGCGCATTCTGCCACAACCGGCCTGCCGCACCCGCCGTAATGTCAAATGCCCCCTTTGTTTCCCTCCCATAATTCAGCGCGTGGGAAAGGACAAACAAGGTATCCGGATGGACCGGCACAGGGCGCCCGCCCGCCTGTTCGTTGATTCTGAAAATGTCGCTTCCCGGTTCAAAAAACGAGAAGCGCCGGTGCAGCTCCAGACTTCGTTTTTTTATATGTTCTGCTATTCCCGGCCCAGCACCGCCATAAAGCGTAATGGAGTTAACCGTGCCAAAGGCCGGAAAAATTTTTTGCAATGATTTTTCTCTCATATCTTCTCTTAAATATAAACAAAATATTTCCAACTGTGCGGCTGGCAGCTTGCTGACAGGTTTTGCGAATTGCATGGGGCGGGGTTGCCATGAATCGCTATCCAACCGCACAGGTGGAAATTTTTTAATAGCCCTGTCATGATTATAACATTCAGGCAAACACAATACAATGTCAGAAACAGTAACCCTAAAAGCATTTTGCAGGATTACAATATTTATTTTATCAGGCAATTATGTATCTGTTGTGTTTCAATTTTGAAAAAACTGTGTTACAAAACAATTTTAGTTTTATCCGTTTAGATATGCACAACCGGCAAAAATTATAAGCAAGATCAAAAAACGCCACAGCTTTATCCTGCATAGAAACTTCCCTGCGGGATGATGGCTGTAGCGCAGCAGGATTATACTTTATTCCCGCAGGCAATGAGCCAAGCAGCCGCGCTAGCGCAGATATTTGGCGAATGCCGCGAGGGTTTTAATTTAATAATTTGCATCCTCCGCTTCTTCTTTCGTACGGTGAACCGTTCCAGACGGATGGTGCGGCGGTGCATAGACCACAGATACTTTCAGCGGCATTCTGCCCATATTGATTACATTATGCCATGTTCCTGCCGGGACAAAAACAATGTCCCCTTTACAGACTTTTTTCTGAAAATCCAGACGGTCTTTACAATTCCCCATTTTCACCAGCCCCATTCCCTGTTCAATCCGAATCATCTGGTCCGTATCCTCATGGATCTCCAGACCGATATCCGAACATACTGGGATGCACATAAGTGTCATCTGTGCGTAACAGCCCGTCCAGATTTCGGTACGGTAATTTGTATTCTGAACTGCTTTTTGGAAAACATTTTCCACATAAGGCTGTGCTTTCCAATCCTTTTGCCTGTCAAAATAATCCATATTCATTAGATACCTTCAATTTTTTATAGTATTATATGCTTTGCAGATTTCTATGTTTCCATCGCATACACATCCAAGTTATCAGAATATCCCCTGCTGCTCTGATGGCATCATACATATAAACCAGATGTGTTATATTCTTAACATCCAGAACAGATCCTTTTACACGAATTTCTCTCTCAGATGCTAACTGTACCCCATCCTCAAACCCCAGACGGTAGGATTCCTCCCCATACCGGATATTATATTTACTCCATTCATCTTCCAGCCTGTCAAATGCTTTCCAGCATTCGTTCGATTTGACGGAATCCCTTGTAAATGCTTTGGAAGCTTTATGTAGTGATTTTACCTGCTGCTGGAAACTATCACTGTTCTTTAACCTTGTTTCCAACGGCTCTGCTGTACGGGCAGCCTCCCCATATGGCTATACCCCTCTCGGCAGGCTGTTAAGGGAATACCGCACCCCTCTCCCACGATATGAAAGACTTGTCATCTTCCCAGAGATTGCCTCGTGGCTTCCAAAGGGGAAGTGGTTCCAGTGTATGAAGATTATAACGGACGTGGAACGGAGTACAGGCTGGCGGGATTTTGGAATGAGCAGACGGAACAGGGCATAAAGCTTTCTGAAATAAGGGATGAGATTACACCGAAGAACCGGATATGCATACTGGAACAGGCGGAGGTGTATGTGAAAGCAGCGGAAAATTTCATGGAGAATTTGGAATCGGAAGAACGTACAAGAGAAAATCGTCCTATGTATCGGACACAAAATGAGGAATATGTGCGGAGCAGATAAATAATTCAGTCATCAAAAGGCATAGATGAGATATTCTATGCTTTTTTGCTGTGCAATTAACATACAATTAACATACATGCACTTTTAGAGTTAACATTGGGGACGGTATACTTGGTTCATACAAAAAAGCAAAGGAGTGTGTTCAATATGAAAAAACTTATTATGATTGCAACCGTTTTTACGCTTATGACAGGGGTATTGACAGGATGCAGCGGCAATGCTGGTTCGTCCACTGACAAAAGCACAGCAAATGAGAAAACTAAGAGTTCACAAACAGTAGCTACCGACGGTTCCACTTCAATGGAGAAAGTCATTGGATTTTTGAGCGAGGCTTATATGGAGGAACATGGAAACATAAAGGTTACATACAATCCAACCGGCTCCAGTTCCGGCATACAGGCGGTAGCGGAAGGAAGATGTGATATAGGACTGGCAAGTCGTGACTTGAAGGAAGATGAAACAGCAGATTTACAGGGAACGGTAGTTGCCATTGATGGAATTGGAATTATAGTACATCCTGATAATCCGGCAACAGATTTAACAATCGATCAGATTGGGAAGATTTACAGTGGCGAGATTACGAACTGGAAAGAGGTAGGCGGCAGCAACGCACCGATTGTCTGTATTGGGCGTGAGGCAGCTTCCGGCACAAGAGACGGTTTTGAGGAAGTGACAGGCACAAAGGATAAATGTAAGTATTCACAAGAGCTTACCTCGACGGGAGATGTCGTGCAGACCGTATCCGGCAATCCGAATGCCATTGGCTATGCATCGGTTGCCTCAGTCAATGATACAGTAAAGATGGTCAGCGTGGAAGGGGTAAGCCCAACGACAGAAACCATTCAGGATGGGGAATACAAAGTCCAGAGAAACTTTGTGCTAGTCACAAAAAAAGATACTGCTCTTTCTAAAGCTGCACAGGAGTTTTTCGACTTCGCTACCAGCGAACAGGCAGACAGCCTTATTACAGAGGCAGGTGCAGTTCCAGTCAAACGATAATTACAGGAGGGGCTGTTATGGAAAAGATAAAAAAGACAGCAAAATGGCTGGAAAAAGCAATGAACTTGTTATTTCTGGTATGCGGTCTGCTGACGATGCTGTTTGTTGTCCTAATTACCATATTTCTCCTGATAAGCGGCATTCCGGCCATAAGGGATATTGGTCTGGGAGATTTCCTGTTTGGGAAGGTCTGGGCATCTACTTCTGCAAAGCCGTCCTATGGAATCCTTCCTTTTATCATGACATCCGTATATGGAACCTGCGGGGCAATCCTCATAGGGGTTCCGGTGGGGCTTTTCTGTGCTGTCTTTCTGGCAAAAATAGCTCCAAAGAAAATTGGCAGCATAGTACGGAATGTAGTAGATCTTCTTGCCGGAATTCCGTCTGTCGTTTATGGACTGGTGGGAATGATAATCATTGTTCCATGCGTAAGGGAGATATTTCATCTCCCGGATGGTGCAAACCTTTTTTCGGCAATTCTTGTCCTTGCCGTTATGATTCTGCCCTCTGTCATTTCCGTATCGGAAACGGCAATAGGAGCTGTGCCAAAGGAATATGAGGAGGCTTCCCTTGCCTTGGGGGCGACAAAGACAGAAACCGTATTTAAGGTGGTTGTGCCTGCCGCAAAAAGCGGCATTGTCACTGCGGTTGTATTAGGCATTGGCAGGGCAGTCGGGGAAGCGATGGCGGTTATGATGGTAGCGGGAAATGTTGCCAACATGCCAAAACTGTTTGGCAGCGTCAGGTTTCTGACTACTGCTGTTGCCAGTGAAATGTCCTATTCTTCTGGATTACAGAGACAGGCATTATTTTCCATCGCACTGGTGCTTTTTCTGTTCATTATGGCAATTAACCTAATATTAAATGTAGTGATAAAAAAGGGGGGAGCAGGTTGACAGATACAATATCGAAAGCAAGAAAAATTAAGGACACTATCTTAAAGATGATAATGATTTTATCAGCAGGATTGATTTGCTCTCTCCTGCTCGGACTCATTGGATATATCCTATACCGGGGCATTCCACATATTTCATGGATGCTTGTCTCTACGAAACCAAGCCTTTTGCGTGGTACGGTTGGGATTCTGCCAAACATCCTGAATACCTTATACATCATTATCATAACCCTTGTAATTGTACTGCCGCTTGGGGTAGGGGCTGCGGTTTATCTGAACGAATATGCAAAGAATAAAAAACTGGTACGGGTCATTGAACTGGCGACAGAAACCCTTGCCGGAATCCCATCAATTATATACGGATTGGTGGGAATGCTCCTGTTTGTGCAGTTTTTTTCTCTGGGAACCAGTCTGATGGCCGGTTCGCTCACTCTGGCAATCATGACACTGCCTACGATTATCCGTACCACACAGGAAAGCCTCAAAACGGTGCCAAAAGCATACCGGGAGGGTTCACTTGGATTAGGGGCAGGCAAATGGTATATGATTCGCACAGTTGTCATCCCCTGCGTCATTGACGGTATTGTGACAGGCTGTATCTTATCGGTGGGCAGAGTGGTAGGTGAAAGTGCCGCACTTCTCTTTACGGCGGGGATGGCAAATGAGTTGCTGTCTCTGCCGGAGGCAGTGCAGGCGGGAAATGCAGGTTCTACCCTGACCATTGCCATGTATGTGTATGCGAAAGAGCGCGGGCAGTTTGAAGTTGCGTTTGCGATTGCCGCTATATTGCTTGTGCTTACCTTCCTTATCAATATGTCAGCAAAGGCAGCGGCGGTAAAATTGAAGCAGAAATGAGGTAAAGTATGAAAAATATAATTACGACGAAGGACTTAAATTTATGGTATGGTACGAGCCATGCCCTGAAAAGTATCAATATGGAGATTCCGGAAAAGAAAATTACTGCACTGATTGGTCCTTCCGGCTGTGGAAAATCTACCTATTTGAAAACATTAAATAGAATGAATGATTTGGTGGAGAACTGCAGTATCTCCGGGGAGGTTATGCTCTCCAGCATTGATATTTATAAGGAGATTGATGTCAATATACTGCGGAAGCGTGTCGGTATGGTCTTTCAAAAACCCAATCCATTTTCCATGAGCATTTATGATAACATTGCTTATGGACCGAGAATCCACGGAATCCGGTCAAGGGTAAAACTGGATGAAATTGTGGAACGCTCCCTGGCGCAGGCGGCAATCTGGGAGGAATGTAAAGACCGTTTGAAAAAAAGCGCATTGGGCATGAGCGGAGGACAACAGCAGAGGCTCTGCATTGCAAGAGCGCTGGCGGTTGAGCCGGAAGTCCTTCTGATGGATGAACCAACGTCTGCCCTTGACCCCATCTCCACCTCAAAGATAGAAGATTTAGCAATGGAACTCAAGGAAAAGTATACCATCATTATGGTTACCCACAATATGCAGCAGGCAGTGAGGATTGCAGATAAGACAGCATTTTTCCTGCTGGGCGAGGTGGTGGAATTTGATGATACGCAGACCATGTTCTCCACACCGTCAGATAAGAGGACAGAGGACTATATTACAGGGAGGTTTGGATAATGCGGAATAAATTTGATAGACAGCTATCGCAGCTTAACACAGAGCTGGTTACAATGGGTGCTTTATGCGAGGAGGCAATTACCAATGCGGTAAAATATCTTACGGATAATGAGGAAAACAGCAAAAATATGTGTCTGGATGCGGACACACAGATTGATAAAAAAGAGCGTGATATCGAAACCCTCTGCTTGAAACTGATTTTGCAGCAGCAGCCTGTAGCAAAAGATTTGAGAGTTGTTTCAGCCGCTTTGAAAATGATATCCGATATGGAACGGATTGGGGACCAGGCATCGGATATTGTGGAGATTGCACCTTATGTGGCAAAAAAGGGAACGCTTGGCGAAACCCATATCCGGGAAATGGCAGAAGCAGCTATCAAAATGGTGTCAGAAAGTATTGAATCTTTTGTAAAAATGAATCTGGATATTGCCTATTTGGTAATTGAACATGATAATATCGTGGATGATTTGTTTGACAAGGTAAAGCGGGAGTTGATAAAATCAATAACAGAGGGGCACGACGATGCAGAGGCACTTATGGATTTGCTGATGATTGCAAAATATTTTGAGCGGATTGGCGACCATGCAGAAAATATTGCTGAATGGGTTATTTATTCCATTACCGGAGAGCATCGGAAAAGACCTGAAAATAAGGAAAGCTCCACCAAAGGAGGAATCGGTTAAAATGATTTATCTGCTGGAAGATGATGATAATATAAGAAAGCTGGTATGCTACGCCCTGTCAAAAGAGGGATTTGAAGTACAGGGGCATTCTTCTCCAAAGGAATTTTGGCAGGGAATCAATACGGAACTGCCAGAATTGGTTTTGCTGGATATTATGCTGCCAGAAGAAGACGGGTTGTCAATTCTAAATAAACTTAAGGATAATGCAGCGACAGAGCATATCCCTGTGATTATGCTTACCGCAAAGGGCAGTGAATTTGATAAGGTCACAGGCCTTGATATGGGGGCAGATGATTACGTGGTAAAGCCTTTTGGAACGATGGAACTGATTTCAAGGGTTCGGGCGGTACTGAGACGTTCCCAAAAAACGCAGGATGACAGAACGTATACGATTGGCGAGTTGTATGTTAATCCTGCAAAACATATTATTACGGTATCAGGGGAAGCGGTATCGCTTTCCTATAAGGAATATCTGCTGTTAATAGTTCTGCTGGAGGCAGAGGGCAATGTAGTGGAACGTGACAGGCTTTTAACCAGTGTCTGGGGGGAATATTATACAGAATCCCGGACGCTGGATGTGCATATCCGGAAACTGCGGGTAAAACTGGGGGATGCCGGAAAACTCATTCAGACTATAAAAGGAATCGGTTATAAATTAGGAGGCGATTGGAATGAATAAAAAAATTTTTCGTTCGTCATTGCTTACCGTCTGTCTTGTATTGGTAGCTACCATTGCATTGATTATGGGTCTTTTGTTTCATTTTTTTGAAAAGCAGATACAGACAGAGCTTGCAAATGAGGCCGGTTTTCTGGCCCAGGCTGTTGAAAATGAGGGAACTGGATATTTTGACGGTTTTGATAACAAGAATAACAGACTTGCCGGAAATAATCGCATCACATGGATTGATAAAAACGGAACAGTATTGTTTGACAGCAGGGCAAATGAGTCCGAAATGGATAATCATTCCGACAGGGATGAAATTAAAACGGCAATGAAAGAGGGGAAAGGCATGAGTACTAGGTACTCCAAAACCCTGACGGAAAAAACAGTGAATTATGCCATACGGCTTTCCGATGGCAGCATATTGCGGGTTTCCACAGAACAGTATACGGTAGTAACCATTCTGATGGGGATGCTCCAGCCGATTTTATTCATTATGTTTGTCGCATTGATTTTGACACTGGTGCTTTCCGCCAGGGTATCAAAAGCCATTATAGAGCCAATTAACAAACTGGATTTGGAAATACCGGAAAATAATGACACCTATGAGGAATTAACACCTCTGTTACGGAAAATTGCAGACCAGAAAGAGACAATAAGGGAACAGCTTGCGGACGCCCGCAAAAAACGGAAGGAATTCAACCTGATTACAGAAAATATGAGTGAGGGTTTTCTGGTTATTGATGCAGACGCCAATCTCCTGACCTATAATTCTGCCGCATTAAACCTGCTTGAGATTACCCCTCCGGCAGACAGGAGTGTCCTGCTGTTCTGCCGGGCAAAAGAGTTCCGAGGCGTTATATCCGATGTGCTTTCAGGAATACGGGCAGAGAATACGATGGTGCGGGAGGAACGCAGTTACAGTCTGATTGCCAATCCGGTTTTTGAGAAAGAATCCGTAATTGGGGCCGTTGTGGTTATTCTGGATATTACGGAACGTGAAAAAAGAGATACGCTGCGCCGGGAGTTTACGGCAAATATCTCCCATGAACTGAAAACTCCGCTGACGTCTATTTCCGGTTTTGCCGAACTGATGAAAGCAGGCGATGTTCCGGAAAATGATGTGATTGACTTTTCAAAATCCATTTATGATGAGGCACAGCGGCTGATTACACTGGTCAATGATATTATTAAGATTTCTGAACTTGACGGACAGAGTATTCCTTATGAAAAGGAAACGGTGGATTTATACGAATTGTCAAAGGAAGTAATCGGACACTTGGAAAACGAAGCAGAGAAAAGAAAAGTCACTTTCCATTTGATTGGCGGCAGGGCAGAGATTATGGGCGTGCATAAAATTTTGGAGGAAATGCTCTATAATCTTTGTGACAAT
>CAMTDY010000045.1 GCA_947070915.1 uncultured Roseburia sp. | reverse complement strand
CCTTTACCTCATTCAGAGGAATAAGATTTATGTGGCAGTTCATGCCGCGGCAGCGCCTGGCAAGCTCAAGAGCATGCTCCCTGCCGTCATTTACCCCGTCGATCATACTGTATTCAAAAGTAATACGCCGCCCCGTATTCTTAATATATTCGCGGCACACAGAAAAAATTTCCTCGATGGAATATTTATTTGCCACCGGCATCGTCTGGCGCCGGATATCGTCATTGGGGGCGTGGAGACTGACAGCCAGGGTAATCTGCAGTTTTTCCTCCATCAGACGCCGGATCTGGTCCACCAGGCCGCAGGTGGACACGGTGATGCTCCGCTGGCTGAGATGGATCCCTCTCTCTGCGGATAGGAGCTGGATAAAACGGAGCAGGTTGTCATAATTATCGAGGGGTTCCCCCATTCCCATCACGATGACATTGGACACCCTCTCTCCTGTTTCATTCTGGATCTCGTAGATCTGGGAGAGCATCTCCCCAGCGGTCAGGTTCCTTGTCAGTCCCGTGAGGGTGGAGGCACAAAAGCTGCAGCCCATCCGGCACCCCACCTGGGAAGAGATGCACACGCTGTTTCCATGATGGTACTTCATCCACACACTCTCCACCAGATTTCCGTCTGACAGTGAAAATAGATATTTGGCGGTATCCTGATCCCTGGAAATCTGTTTTTTTCGGATCTGCACCCCGGAGATCTCATACTCCTTTGCCAAATTCTCCAAAAATTTCCTGGGAAGGTTGCTGATGCTGGCAAAATCCGAAACCTGCCTCCCATGGACCCATTCAAAGAGCTGTTTCCCGCGGAAGGGCTTCTCTCCAAACTGTTCCGCCAGACGGATCATCTCCTGTTCTGTATAGCTTCTTAAATCAAATTGTTTCATTTCCTTTTCCATTCCAAAACATTGGTTATTTATTTCATAAACTTTGCCACAAAGAATCCATTTCCCTCGTGGATCCCCGGCAGGATCTGCAGCATTCCCCGTGCTGTCATTTTATTTCTCAGCTCTTCTGGCAGATCCCCGTCCAGGGGTACCAGACGCAGGGACAGCTCCTCTGCGATCCAGCGGGCATTTTCTTCGTTCTCTGCGGGATTCACGGTACAGGTGCTGTAGATCAGCGTTCCTCCTGGTTTGAGAGCCCGCACAGCCCCCCGCAGGATCTCCCGCTGCAGCTTTTGCAGCTCCGGTGCATTCTGTACCGCCGTGTAACGGATTTCTGGTTTTCTGCCGATCACACCGATCCCGGAACAGGGGACATCCGCAATCACCACATCGGCCCTTTCTTCCCATTCCGGATCCGCCGCCCTGCCGTCCCAGAGCCTGATCTCTATGTTCTCCGTCTTTAACCGCTGTACATTTTCCCGGATTAGCTGCAGCTTATATTCTGAGACATCCCTGGCGCTGACCACACCAGTCCCTTCCAGCAGGTCCGCCGCATGCAGCGCTTTTCCACCGGGGCTGCTGCACACATCTATCACAGAATCCCCCGGACGGATGCCAGAAACCATCACCGGGAGCAGGGAACTTTCGTCCTGGATCATAAAATGCCCTTCTGCAAAGCCGGGTAACTCTTCCACCCGTTCCACGCCAGACAATCGGAAAGCATGTCTGGCATAAGGACAGGGAACCGCCCGAATTCCTGCTTTCATAAGATTGTCTAATACCTGGCTGGTACTGGCATTTGAAGTCTGGACACGGATCGTCAACGGATTTTCTGTCTCAAAAGAGGCCAGAATCTTTTCCGTGGTCTTTTTTCCATAAGCTTTCATGAGCAGCCCGGCCAGCTCCTCCGGCACAGAATAGATAAATGCCAGCTTTTCCGTCTCACTCCGGCACTTCTCCAGAATCCCCTGGCAAAGCTCCTCTTTATCTGCCCGCGCCACATTGCGGAGCACTCCGTTGACAAAACCTGCCAGGCCTTGGAAATTCTTCTTCTTTGCCAGCTCTACCATTTCATTACAGGTGGCTGACACCGGGACAGAATCCATATACCAGAGTTCATAAATGCCCATACGCAGTATCGAGCGGATCACGGGTTTCAGCCGTACCGCCGGAGTTTTAGAAAAATGGTCGATGACGCGGTCCGACGTTGCCGCCCGTTCTATCGTCCCATAAGCCGCTCTTCGTATAAAACCTTTTTCCTGTCCACTCCATTTTCTGGAAGACCCTTGTTCTGCCACACGGTTAAACCAGTCGTCGCTATGGCCTTTTTCTTCCAGTGTTCCATAAACAATATCAAAGACTGCTCTTCTCACAAGGTCTCTCCATTCTGTATCTTCATCCCCCGCAGGAAATCACCGGCAGACATCCGCTTTTTCCCTTCCAACTGGATCTCCAGCAGCCGGAGAAGTCCGTCACCGGTCTGGATGCTGAAACTGTCCTTTTCCACCCTGGCTACCGTTCCTGGCGCCAGGTCTGTATTTCCAGGTACCACCTCTGCCCGCCAGATCTTTAACATCTTTCCACGGAATTCCGTGTAGGCACTGGGCCAGGAATTCAGTCCTCTGACGTACCGCTCCAGTTTTTCTGCCTTCCAGGAGAAGTCCAGCCTGCCAAGCTCTTTCGTGAGCATTTTAGCATAGGTGCTCTCCTCATCCTTCTGAGCAACAGGCTCCAGCGTACCCTTTTCTGCCCGCTCCAGTGTCTCCAGCAAAAGGGGGCCTCCCATCTCAGAAAGCTTTTCAAACAAGCTCTCTCCCGTCTCCTCTGCCGTCAGCGGGATCTCCTTTTTCAGCAGCATGTCCCCGGTATCAAGACCTTCGTCCATCTGCATCGTCGTGATGCCAGTGACAGCATCCCCCTCCAGAATGGACCACTGGATCGGAGCTGCCCCCCGCCATCTCGGCAACAGAGAAGCATGAACATTGATGCAGCCATAAGCTGGCATTTCCAGTATTTCTTTGGACAGGATCTGGCCAAATGCCACAACCACGATCACATCACAGGAAATCCCCCGCAGGGTCTCCACAAATTCAGGATCTTTTACCTTTGTGGGCGTGTATACTGGAATATCATATTCCAGTGCCACCTTTTTGACCGGGGTGAAACTCAGGCTGCCGCTGCGCCCTCTCGCCTTATCTGGCTGGGTTACCACAGCTGTGACCCGGTGCTTTTCTGAATCGGCCAGCGCCTTTAGGACCGGAACAGCAAAATCCGGCGTCCCCATAAATATAACGTCCATCTGTCTCCTCCTTATTCCTCTGCTTCACCGACGTCTACCAGTTCCCCTTCTACTTTATCCACATAGAGCTGACCGTCCAGATGCTCAATCTCATGGATAAGCGCCCTTGCCAGCAGTTCCTCTCCCTGGATCTCGAATTCCTGCATATTTTTATCAAAAGCACGCACCCGCACCACATTCGGTCTCGTGACAATCCCTGCTTTCCCAGGAACACTGAGACATCCCTCACTGCCCCGCTGCTCTCCCTCGGTATGAATGATCTCGGGATTTACAAGGACAATAGGGCTGTCCTGCTCCGCTGTCACATCGATCACCGCGATGCGCTTCAGGACGCCAACCTGGGGCGCCGCCAGTCCCACTCCGTCCGCCTCATACATCGTCTCCAGCATATCATCGATCAATTCCCTGGTCTTTTCCGTGATCTCTCTTACCTCTTTTGCTTTCTTATACAGAATCTCATCGCCTATTTCGCGTATATTTCTCAGCGCCATGATGTCTCCTCCATTCATTCTGAATATGTCCCATCCATCAATCCACCTCATACTGGATATAACAGGGATATTTCTTTTTATCAAATTCCTGGTCCAGCCAGGCTTTTACCGCTCCGGTCTGCGCCAGCTCCCTGGCTTTTACATAAAATGTAAAGCCAAACTGGTCTTTTCTTTTCTTTCCTGCATCATCGGCAGGACCCACCACTGAAACCAGACTGCCGAACTTTCCCCGTACCGCACCCGAAAGCTCTCTGACACATGCCATCCCCTTTTCCCGGTCCCCCGAAAAGATACGTACCGTGAGCATGGAAAAATAGGGAGGATAACTTAACATCCGCCGGTATGCCAGTTCATTTTCATAAAAAATCCCTGCATCCTGGGCGGCCACGCTCTGGATCACATAGTGATCCGGGCGGTAGGTCTGAATCACCACTTCTCCCTGTTTCTGCCCTCTTCCCGCCCTTCCGCTGGCCTGCATGAGCAGCTGAAAGGTTCTCTCACTGCTGCGGTAATCGTTTTCAAACATGCTCATATCTGCCGCCAGTGCCGCCACCAGAGTTACATTAGGAAAGTCATGTCCCTTCACAATCATCTGGGTTCCAAGAAGAATATCTGCCTTTCCTTCCCGGAATCCGGACAAAACAGATTCGTGGCCATGCTTCCCGGAAGTGGTGTCCGCATCCATCCGCAGAACCTTCGCCATCGGAAACTGACGCTGGAGCAACTCTTCCACCTTCTGGGTTCCCAGACCAAATGCTGCGATATAGGGAGATCCGCATTCCGGGCACCTCTCCGGCATCCTGACAGCGTGTCCGCAATAGTGGCAGACCAGTGTATCCACCTCTCCCAGATGGTTTTTATGTGCCGTCATGGATACATCACAATGAGGACATTGTAACACATTTCCGCAATTTCTACAAGAAACAAAGCCCGCATACCCTCTCCGGTTGATAAAAAGCATGATCTGTTCTTTTTTCTCCAGACGGTCCAGGATCTTCTGCCGGAGGATGCGGCTGAATACGGAGCGGTTTTTTTCCCTTAACTCCTGTCTGAGGTCTACCACATGGATATCCGGCAGAAAGGCGTCTCCGGCACGCCTGGTCAGCCGGTACTCTTTATATCTTCCTTCTTTTGCCATCAGATAACTTTTTACTGACGGCGTCGCCGAACCAAAGATCACACTGGCTCCTGCCTGGCTGGCACGGAACAGTGCCACTTCATCGCTGTGGTAGCGGGGGACTCCCTCGCTGATGTAGCTGTTTTCATGCTCCTCGTCCAGGATGATGGCTCCCAGCTTTTCAAAAGGAGTAAACAATGCCGATCTGGGGCCGATCATGATGTCCAATTCTCCCATCCTGGCCCTCTCATACTGATCGTAGCGCTCCCCCTCTGAGAGCCTGGAGTGGATGACGGAAACCCTCTCGCCAAATGCCTGCCGGAAACGGGATACCGTCTGGAAGGTCAGAGCAATCTCCGGGATCAATACAATTGCCTGTTTTCCCTCCGCCAGTACGGTCTCTAAAAAACGAATAAACACCTCCGTTTTTCCGCTTCCAGTGATGCCGTACAGAAGATATGGCCTCCGCAGACCACTCTTGTACTCTTCGGCAAAATCCTCCACGATCTCTCTCTGCTCTGTATTCAACACCCTGGAGGCCTCCGGCTCCTGCCTGGCAGATTCCAGATCCAACGGATTCCGGTACTTTTTCTCTCTGGTCACGGTAAGGATCCCTTCCTTAACCAGACCGTCGATCACAGGCTTTTTTACCTGGTACTGACGGTCTGCCTTCCTCCTTGTCATCGTGCCTCCCTCGGCAAGCAGCCCCCGGATCAGCCGCGCTTTCGCCACATAATGCTTCCGCTCGTATTCGTGGAGGATATCCATGACGGATCTTTCGTCCATAGCAAAATTAAGCCAGTGTTCTTCCACTGACTTAATCTTTTTCCGGACAGGCAGAACGGTCTTTAACGCCTCATTCATCGTGGAGCCATACCGGTCCCTGATAAATCCGGCAAGGGCCAGTAACTGTCCCTCCACCGGCACCTGTTTCTGTTCCACTTTCAGGATATCTTTGATCCGGTTCACATCAAAGGCCGGCTGTTCCGTCAGATTCACCACAAAACCATGAAGCATCCGGTTCCCCCGCCCAAAAGGTACCTGGACAGGTGTCCCGATCCCCACTGATTCCTCCATCCATTCCGGGATATGATACTGGTAGGTCTTATCCAGCGCCTCCACACTGATATCTACGATTATATCTGCGTACACTACATCACTACCTTTTTCACCACTTCGTCCATGTGCATTCCGCGGGAGCCTTTCACTAATACCCAATCTCCCGGCTGTGCCAGCTGTCTGACAAATTCCGCCGCTTCTTCGTTGCTGCTGCATATTCTGGTTGGAATATCGGAGCCGCTCTCCACCTGGCGGCAGATATAGGCAGCTCCTTCCCCCACCGTTATGACGTAGGAGAGTTTTTTACCCTCCCCCGCCTCCTGGATAATATGATCACCGATGCCACGGTGCAGGCTCTCCATCTGCTCTCCCAGCTCCAGCACGTCCCCAAGGACCACGATCTTCCTGCCCTCCGTGCCATAATCAAAAAGGGCATCGATATTGCTGTTTATCGAGTCCGGACTGGCATTATACGTATCGTCGATCAAATGGTAACCGTGGCAGTCCAGACGTTCTCCCCGCATGGAAAAGGGGCGGTACTGTCTCAGCGCCTCCAGCGCCTGATCCGGCTCTACGCCAAACTGTTCTCCCAGAGCCAGCGCCACCACTGCATTGTTGACATTATGTCCTCCCATCACCGACAGCTCCACCCTATAGTCCTCGCTCCCATGATACTGAAAAGACTGCCCGCTCTCTGTGACCTGGATATCTGTCGCCTGAATCTGACAACCTGACTCCGTTCCATAAAAAATGGTTTCACAGTTGCCAACACACAACTCATAGGGAATGTTGTCCCTGGTCAGCGCCGGAAGATCCCCATTTCCACAAATATAGCACATGCCATCATGGGAGCTTCCCACATATTTGACAATATGCCCCTTTTCAAAGGCGATGGCCTCTCTGCTTCCCAGATTGCCGATGTGGGACACTCCGATATTGGTCACCACTGCGGTCTGGGGTCTGGCGATCTCTACCAGCCTCGCCATCTCCCCGGGCATACTCATCCCCATCTCAAAGACAGCGATCTCCGTATCTTTTTCGATGTGGAACATCATCTGCGCCACGCCGATCTGACTGTTGAGGTTTCCTATGGTCTTCAACAGATTGTATTTTGTGGCAAGCACAGTGCTTACCATTTCTTTCGTCGTTGTTTTCCCAACACTTCCCGTTATGCCTATAACTGGAATATCAAACTGCTGGCGGTACCAGCCCGCCAGTTTCTGAAAAGCTGCCAGGGTATCCTCCACCCAGACTATGGCAGCTCCAGACAGACCTTCTGCCCCGTCAGCTGCCTCCCGCTTAGAGGTTAGGGCTGTTGCCCCTGCCTGAAGCACTTCTGGAATAAACCGGTGAGCATCCACCCGCTCCCCGATAATGGGAACAAACAACGTCCCCTCTCCCGCCAGCCTCGAATCTGTCACCACATCGGTAACAACCCTCTGTGGATCACCGCAGAGAAGCTCTCCGCCAGTGGCACAAACCACGTCTTTGATACAAAATGATAACATACTTTCCCCTTTATTTTGCTGCGATCACATCTGCCATGTCAAACCGGCCATTTTTCTTTCCCGTCAGGAATTTTGCCGCCGCCACAGCCCCTTTGGCAAACACGGCCTTACTGTAAGCTGTATGGGAGAAGGTGATCACCTCATCCTCCCCGGCAAAGATCACATCGTGTTCTCCCACAATGGTGCCGCCGCGGACTGAACTGATCCCCAGTTCTTTTTTTCCTCGTTTCTCCCGCCGCTGGGACCGGTCATAGATATATTCGTATTGACCATCCATTGCCTCATTGACGGAATCCGCCAGAGCAAGCGCCGTTCCCGAAGGGGCATCCAACTTTTGGTTATGATGTTTTTCCACAATCTCGATATCAAAGCCCTCCGGTGCAAACACCTTCGCCGCCTTTTGAATAAGATGAAGCAGCGTATTGACACCGAGAGACATGTTGGCAGCTTTGAGTACTGCTATTTTCTTCGCTGCCCCTTCGATCTTTTCCAGCTGATCCTCATCATAACCGGTGGTGCAAAGCACTGCCGGAAGTCCTTTCTCTTCACAATAGGAGAGAAGATCATCCAGAATCTTAGTCGTAGAAAAATCAATCAGAGCATCTGCCTCCACATCACAGTCAAGAATGGAAGAAAATACCGGATAGTCATTTCTCCCATCATCTGTGATATCGATCCCCGCCACGATCCGGGCTTCTTCATCCTTCGCCACAAGGTCCGTGATCATTTTTCCCATGGCACCATTGCAGCCGCTCATTATTATCCTTGTCATGTCGTACATCCTTTCCGAAGTATTTTATGAAATCGTTATACCAAGATCATAAGATCCCTGCTTTTTTCATCTCATCTGCCATTCTTGCGGCATTTTTCTCCTCCATTTCCGTCAAAGGAGCCCGCAGAGATCCCACTTCCATTCCCATCAGATTCATTGCCTTTTTCACCGGAATGGGATTCACCTCACAGAACAGAGCGCCGATCAGATCAAAATAGGACAGCTGCATTTCCATACTTTTTTTTGCATCGCCTGCCAGAAAATCCGCCACCATTTCATGGGTCTGCCGGGGAAGAATATTGGACAGCACAGAGATAACACCCTTTCCTCCCAGGGATACCACCGGTACGATCTGATCGTCATTTCCGGAATAGAGATCTACCTCCACCCCTTCTTTTTTTGCCAGGGCAAGTACATTTGCCACTTCTGAGATATCACCGGTAGCATCCTTTACGCCGACAATGTTTTTGACGTCGCGGCACAAAGAGACGACGGTTTCCGGTGCGATCTTCACGCCGGTTCTTCCCGGTATATTGTAAAGAAGGATCGGTATGTTTACGGATTCCGCCACCTGGGTAAAGTGGGCTTTCAATCCATTCTGTGTACACTTATTATAATATGGTGTCACAAGCAACAATCCATCCGCCCCTGCTTTTTCCGCTTCCTGGGAAAGATAAACTGCCGTCGCCGTACAATTTGAACCAGTTCCTGCTACCACAGGGATCCTCTTGTCTGCCACCTCACAGCAGAACCGGATACACTCGATATGTTCCTCGTGGCTCAGTGTGGATGCCTCACCGGTGGTTCCGCAGATAATAATGGCATCGGTCTGGTTCTTAATCTGAAATTCAATGATTTCTCTCATCTTCTCATAATTCACCGAACCATCGGCATTCATCGGAGTAATCAGAGCTACTCCCGCTCCTGTAAAAATTGACATACTTTTTCCTCCTTACATTTTCACGCAAAACAAACGACATTTCCGTTCAATGGAAATGCCGCAAAAATTCAACAATATTCTGTAGCACTCCATCTTAAAAGATGACAGTCATATACTTCTTCAGCATATGCCCAGGCAGACAGTCTCAGGTATCTTGTCCCCTTCGGCAGACTTTCCTTTCATTTACCATCATCTATGTATCCTGACACATCCGGAAAACTACTAATAAAGTCCGCACCTCTACTCTTTTTTATTCACTTATTAATTATCTTAACACTTATACAGATACCAGTCAATACCAATTATCGTATTTCTGATACTTCATCCACATATGCCCGGATCTGATCCGGAAGCTTGGCTCCAGTAATGATCAGTTTTTTGTAATCTCCCTGAATGCGGATGAGATCCTCCACATCATTTTCTGTGATAATATTGAGATCGATCAGCCCCAGCAGCTCATCCAGTATGACAACCTCGCTTTCCCCGGTCTCCAGCACCTTCTTGGAAAAATTGAATCCATTCAATATGTTATGCTTTTCTTCCCGTTTCGCTTCCTCCGGCAGATCGCAGTAACTGATCTCACTTTTATCAAAACGGAATATCTTCATATCCGGTTCCAGGCGCTCCAGCACCTGAAATTCATCAGCCATCTTCCCTTTCAGAAACTGGATCATCGTAATTCTCTGTCCTTCCTGTAATTCTCTGAGTGCCTGACCAACTGCTGCCGACGTCTTCCCCTTTCCGTCTCCGTAAAAGACCTGGACAATTCCTGTTTTCATCGTCATTAACACCTCTCTTTCTTGGGTTTCTGTACCAAAATGCAAAAACTCAAGCTCTCTTTCGTTCATACTGCCACAAAAATGACAATAATTCTAAGACTATGAAAATTAATTTACCACAAAAATGATGTCCATGCAAGTAAAAGATGATCTGATCAGATATTATTCCCTGTTTTCCTCCATTTCTTCCTCTTCCTCAGCCTTTTCTTCCGAGGCGGCAACTACCGCTGACATCTCATCTATATGCTCCAGTTTACTGACGGATATCTCATATGCCACTCTGGTCTCAAAGGTTTCTTCATCCAGTTTTTTCTGATATTCACGGCTCTGGATCCGTCCCCAGATCTGAATGTGCTCGCCCACCTGGAAACCGTCTGCAAATCTTGCGTTTCTTCCCCAGCAGATACATGGGATATAGTCGGATTTTCCATAGGGACGGTTTACTGCCAGCAAAAGATCTGCGATCTCTCTTCCCAGCGGCGTTTTTCTATATACAGGCTGTTTACAGATATATCCATCCAGGAATATATAATTGGGCTTGTCGCTTCCAAGTTCTGTATCATCAACCCTTAAATCTCTTACAAAAAGCGAGAGGACAAGACGATTTCTATTTTCTTCATGGCGGTTGTAGGAACGGAACTGCCCGCATGCCTCAAAGAATTTTCCCCGGTAATCCTTTGACACATCCACCAGACGCTCGGAAACCATCAGCGGAATTGTGTCAAATACATTGCTGAGTCTCCTCACAGAAAGATGTACCATATAGAATCCCTCACCGTACACTTCATGGCTGAAAGTGAACTCGCTGATCACCTCACCATACACATTTACCTGATTGTTTCCTAAAACCTTATCTGTCATCATATATGACCCCCTTTGTTTATTTTATCCGTCCTGCGGACAGACCTTTTTTCTTTACTAAATAATGATATGCAGAAAATTTTCTTTTTAGAACTAAAATTTATAATTTGCTTAAAAAAAGTTTCTATGATATAATTCTAAAGTTATTGTGATAAAAAATCAACACAATTTGGAAAGGAAGACGATAAAATGTTAACTGAAAGAGATGATGTAAGAAATATAGCGATCATTGCCCATGTTGATCACGGAAAAACTACCATCGTGGATGAACTTCTGAAACAAAGCGGCGTATTCCGCGCCAATCAAGAAGTTGCCGAACGTGTCATGGATTCCAATGACATTGAGCGGGAACGCGGCATCACAATTTTGTCAAAAAACACAGCGATTCATTATAATGATATAAAAATAAATATAATTGACACCCCGGGACATGCTGATTTTGGCGGCGAGGTAGAGCGGGTACTGAAAATGGTAAACGGCGTAGTTCTCGTTGTGGATGCCTTTGAAGGTGCCATGCCTCAGACCAAATTTGTCTTAAAAAAAGCACTGGAACTTTCCCTTCCTGTCGTTGTCTGTGTCAATAAGATCGACCGTCCGGAGGCAAGACCCGCGGAAGTTGTCGATGAAATCCTGGAATTGTTTATCGATCTGGATGCTGACGAGGAACAATTAGACTGCCCCTTTATCTTCGCATCTGCAAAGGAAGGTACTGCCTCTGCTTCCTTGGAAGAGACCGGCAGTGACATGAAACCGCTGTTTGATGCCATCGTGGATTACATTCCTGCTCCTTCCGGGGATCCTGAGGCAGACACCCAGGTACTGATCAGCACCATCGACTACAACGAGTATGTGGGACGCATCGGCGTAGGAAAAGTCGATAACGGTTCCGTAAAAGTAAATCAGGAAGTTGTAATCGTCAATGCACATGATCCGGAAAAGAACAGTAAAGTAAAAATAAGCAAACTCTATGAATTTGAAGGGCTGAACCGGGTAGAGGTGGAGGAAGCACGGATCGGCTCCATCGTCGCCATCTCAGGAATCTCTGACATTCACATCGGAGACACTCTCTGTTCTCCGGAAAATCCCAGGGCAATTCCCTTTCAGAGAATCTCGGAACCCACCATTTCGATGGATTTTATCGTCAACGACAGCCCCCTTGCCGGCCAGGAGGGCAAATATGTGACCTCCCGTCATCTCCGCGACCGCCTTTATAAAATGCTGAATACCGATGTCAGTCTCCGGGTGGAGGATACCGAAACTACCGAAGCCTACAAAGTCTCTGGCCGTGGAGAGCTGCATCTGTCTGTGCTGATCGAAAACATGCGCAGGGAGGGGTACGAATTTGCAGTCAGCAAACCAGAAGTTCTATATAAAACTGACGAAAATGGGAAAAAACTGGAGCCAATGGAGCGTGCCTATGTGGATGTACCGGATGAATTTACCGGAACAGTCATCGACAAACTGAGCCAGCGCAAAGGAGAACTCCAGGGAATGAGCCCTCTGAATGCAGGTACCACCCGGCTGGAATTCCTGATCCCTGCCAGGGGACTGATCGGTTACCGCGGCGAGTTTATGACTGATACCAAGGGAAATGGTGTGCTCAATACCGAATTTTATGGATACGGCCCTTACAAAGGAGATATTGCTTACCGCAAACAAGGGTCCCTCATCGCTTATGAGTCCGGCGAGACCATCACTTACGGCCTCTTCAATGCCCAGGAGCGGGGTACTCTCTTCGTAGGTCCCGGCGAAAAAGTGTACGGCGGAATGGTAGTAGGCCAAAATGGGAAAACTGATGACATCGAAGTCAATGTGTGCAAGAAAAAGCAGCTAACCAACACCAGGGCATCCGGATCCGACGACGCACTCCGGCTCTCCCCGAAAAAAGAACTAAGTCTTGAAGAAGCCATCGAATTTATTGACACCGACGAACTGCTGGAGATCACTCCGGAAAATCTCCGGATCCGCAAGAAAATCCTGGATGGCACAGAGCGCTACCGCGCCAAGAGAAATTCCAAAGGAAATTAACAAGGAGGATTGGAATGGAACTTCAACCGATAAGTCCATTTGTACAGCATATTTTCAGAAAATATGAAGCTATGCGCCCCTGCTTTATGAGCGAAGGGCACTTCCTAAACCAGTTTTTATGGGAAAATTATTATCAGACCAGATTTGCTACAGATGATATCGCACTCTACCTGTTCTTCCAGAGAAAGGGAGAGCGGGGCGCTTTCTGCCCCCTATGCTCTGTGGATGACCTTCCGGAAGCCTTTCGCCGGATGGAACAGCAGTTTCACGAAGTCTGGAACTGCCCCATGAATGTCTATCTGATCGACACCCTCACAAAAGATGTCTGGCAGAGCGCCGGCCTCCTCTCCCACTACACGCTGGAATCTGACCGGGACAGCGCCGATTATATTTACGATGCAGATAAATTAAAAACTCTCAGCGGCCGGGCTCTCCATAAGAAAAAGAATCTTGTCAATGCTTTCCAGCGGGAGTATGAGGGGCAATTTACTTATGAAACCCTCTGCTGCAGCAACATCGAAGAAGTAAAGGATTTTCATGAAAAATGGCTGGATGAGCGCAGGATCTATGACAAATATAATTGTATTGATAATGAAGAGGAAGGCGTGTACCGGCTTCTTGGCAACTGCCAGAGCATCGACTGCCACATGGGCGGAATCCGCATGAATGGCAAACTGGCAGCTTATACCATCGGAAGTTATTGTCCGTCGATCCAGTGTGCATTTATCCATATCGAAAAGGCAGACAGCGAAATCAAAGGACTTTATAACTACATCAATCAACAGTTCCTGATCCATGAATTTCCGGAAGCCCGCTATGTGAACCGGGAAGATGATCTCGGTCAGGAAAATCTCCGGCAGGCAAAACTGTCCTATAAACCCATTCGTCTTGAAGAAAAATTTTATCTTCGCGAAAAGAGCTGATCAGCGCCAAAAAGCAAGATATTCATGACCTTTTCGCTGGTCCTCAGGGGGAAGTTTCCTATAATCACCATAGATCCCCCTGAGTTTTTTATCATATTCCCTTGGTACATGGCAGGAAATCCCCTCAAAATCCATGATGATCCTGTCCTCATAAAAACTCTTCAAATTCTTTTCCTTCGTCCCGTATACCGTCGGATAACAACATATATTCCTGGAAGAATCATAGTCGTAGGTCTGCATAAGAGCTTCTGCCTCCCCGATGATCTTTCCCAGCTGAAATTTTTTCAGATGGTGCCAGTAACATTGGCGGAGCTGTTTCCATGGGTTCAAATAGGGCTGGTACCGTCCAAATATCTTCCTGGATTCTTGAATCTTATCCCAGTATTTATCGTATATTTCTCTCTGCTGCTCCGCGCTGTCCCCCGCTCCGTCCACCGGAAAAACGTCCACCCAAAGCGCCTGGGCGTAACTCTCCCTTCTGCCCTTTTTCTGTGTTACCGTATCCCGGTGCACCACCTGAATATAGGGGATGGCAATATTTCCCTTCATTCCCGTCCGAAGTTCATAACGAGTATCTCCTGTTTCTTTACCAAATACTTGCTTAAACACATCGTAATCTGGCCGCGGCATGGAAATATCGATGTCATCATCCCAGGGAATAAATCCCCCATGGCGGACCGCCCCGATCAACGTCCCATAATCCAAAATATAACGTAGCTTATACTTTTCACAGACCTTTAGGATCTGACGAAACATATCTAATTCGATCTCCTTGCATTCCTCCATGGATATCGGCTTTAATCCACGCATCTTTTCCTCACCTTCTGTTCCGCATCATTTTGATAAAATTCTTGATCATGTCCAGTAAATAACGAAACTGGTTCACTCGAAAAAACAGGGATAATACAATATAGCTGGCTGCTCCTGATATAACCTGTAAAACAATACTTAGGAGATCCGGTACAGGCAGTCTTCCCACCCCGTATACACATATTCCCATCGCAGCAGCCAGCAAAATCGAGGGGATGAGATCCACCAGCTGTTCCCGGTAAGTATATCCCAAATATTTACGGTTTGGAGTAGAATTCACCAGCGCTGCAAAAAAAGTAACGAACATCGCTGTCACTGCAATTGCCATAACTCCCTGGTACATCACAGCGACAATCATCACGATGCCAAATACTTTTTTGACGATCTCCATAAGCAGATAGGTTCTTCCCTTCCCCATTGCCTTCACCGCCTGGACATTCGCTGTCTGCACCGGCTCCAGGGCAAACTGGATACAGGCGATCTGCATATAGGGAACACAAGGCAGCCACTTCTCCGTAAACATCAGCCGCACGATCGGTTCTGACATCACCAGCAGACCGATCATCAGAGGCCACATAATATAGGAACTCACCCGTATGGACAGACGCACCATTTCCTTTAATTTGCCTGTATCGTCCTGCTTTAGCGTCATCGCTGGAAACAGCACGGAACTCACCGATGAATTGATATTTGTCACGATCAGGTTTGGCAGTTTTCCTCCCTGGTTATAAAAGGCCAGATCTTTTTCCGTATACACCTTCCCAATGATCAGGCTGCGTATCTGTTTATAAGACGTGTGAATCAGTTCAGAGGCTAACATTTTCCAACCAAAACCGAACAGATACTTCATCCGTCCCAGAGAAAATCTCCATACAGGGCGCCACCGAACAGTAAACCAGAGCACCACCGTATCCATCGTCGAATTGAACAGGTACTGTGCAACCAGAGCCCAGGCGCCAAAACCTGTATATGCCATCACAATCCCCACTACCGCCGATCCCACAGTACCAATCAATGTGGAGAAAAAAAATCGCTTAAACAGCATTTTTTTCTGCACATAGGCATGCTGCACTGAATTCACTCCGGCCAGCGGCAATTTAAGCGCCATTACCCGGAGTACCGGCGTCAGGATCTCTTTACCATAAAATCCAGCTACCGCCGGAGCTCCAAAAAATACAATGGCATAAAGCACCCATGACATCACAATGCTAAAATAAAAAACAGAGGAGAAATCCACTTCATCCGCGTCCTTCTTCTGGACAAGGGCTGCCCCGAAACCGCTGGACACAAACACATTTGCTATATCTATAAATATGGTGATCAGTGCAATGACCCCATAATCGGATGGAAGCAGCAGCCTCGCCAGAATGATCGAGACAAGAAAGGATACGGCCTGAGCCCCAATCCTCTCACCAAATTTCCAGAGCAACCCGGAAAATACTTTTCTTTGTAATCCACCTTCACTCATTCTCTTTTAGTCCTCTTCTTTTTTTGATAAAAGTTCTTTTTCAAACTCAGCGAGGGAATTTACCTTAACCGCGAATTTCAGCCATCTGCCAATAACCTCTGGATCAGTTTCACTTCGTACTCTGTCTTCCAGCGATTCAGGAACTTTTCCCATCTCTTCCAGTATATCAAGTAAGGCTTCCGCTTTTCCTTCCGCTTTTCCTTCCGCTTTTCCTTCCGCTTTTCCCTCTTCCCTCCACATCCGCTCAAACTCCCATGATTTCATATAGCGAACACCTACTTCCTTTCTATGCTTAATCCTGGTTACATAATCGTGCAATTCTTTTAATTCTTCAGATACCGCATTAGCTTCTGAACTCTCCACTATGTATTTTAAAAGCTCAGCCAGTTTTTTAGTTCCGCCGATTTCTCCTTTGGTGTATAAAAATATTGACACAGCCCCATCTTCATATTTTATATCCGGTTCTTCCAAGACAACATTTTTTACCGTGTAGCATATACGATTCTGACCAAAGGGATCGTGAGATAGAATAAAAATTGTCCAAAGTTCTGGCAGCCTGTCATACTCCTCCCCGGTATCTAAAAGCCTGCCATCTAATAAAGCCCGGTAATATCTGTTCCTTTTTGGCAATAACTTTTTATCGGTGTGCTGATCTGGTTCAAAATCATATAAACACTTCCCCTTTTCATCAACATACAGATCCATGCGAATACCATGCTGCACAGTATCCACTCCCTGAATGATATTTTGTGGATGAATTTGAATTTCTTCCACTTCTCTTTTACAGATTGACTTGATCAGCAAGCGGCAGAACCACTCGCCCTGTTCCCCGGAAACTGCCTCAAAAAACAGAAAGTCATCTAATAGATTTAGTTCTTCTATCGTCTTTTTTTGTTGCTTCATATAGTATCCTCCCTCATTATAATTCTTTTTTCCCTACATGTAAAGTCTTTTAACCGATAAATATATATTTATTAGTTTGGATATATTGTTTTGCAGAAAAGTGACTACGCACCCGCAAAAAAAGAAATCACATCAATCCGAAGAATTCAGATTGATGTGATTGTAGCATACTTTTATAAAGTAGTCAACGAAAAAATATTACTCCCTGCTTCCTCAACTTCGCGCCATCGAACTACCTTTGTCTTCTGCCATACATCATAACAAAAGCAATACACAAAATTCCAGAACACATCAAAATTGATTTTTCCTGCAGCCACAGGATCACAATGCTTCC
>CAMTDY010000044.1 GCA_947070915.1 uncultured Roseburia sp. | reverse complement strand
CAGGCTTTTCAAATGCAAGAAAACCAGAGAAAAATATATGGATATGTATACGGACGATTTGATAACCAGAGAAGAATTGAATGAAAAGATAGGGGGGATGAAGACTGAGATTGAACGAGTTGAAACGGAGTTAAAGTTTGTAAATCAAAATCTGGATAAAGAGGAACAGTTAGAGGACATGATCAAAAAAACAGTAAAAGGGATGAAATCCGTTACATCCATTCGGAACATGAGCAATGTACAATTAAGGAATATTGTTGATAGAATTGAGGTAGACCATGAGGGTAATGTAGATATATACCTTAAGTTATGTGACGAATTGGGAATTGACAATACCGTTCTTGTTTGTGACGACAATACATAAAGATGTCACAGAGCGGATGATGCAGATCAATCCCGCGCTTGCTTCTCAGGCGAGAAAGATACTTGATATCAATAAGTCGGAGCGGCACATCCGGGGAGGGATGGCAACAAAGGAAAAATACCATCAGCTGCATGAACATCAAGCGAATACTGCGATCTGAAAGGATGCCGGGCAGGTAGCTCAAATTCGCGCCATAAAGCTGTGTTGGCGTAAAAAGGAAGGTCTGTGAAGGGAGCGCCCTGCACAAGCCTTCTTTTTTTCGCAAGGCGGGCCGCTGGCGGCTGAAACAGGAAGTCTCCAGGTGACTGTGGTCCTTGCCTGGCCCTGTATTTGTAAACTTTTGGGGGAAAAAGGAATTGCTATCGTGATTTCCTTCCTTGTTTTTTGTCGAAAAAAGTGCTATGATAGAATTTATCAATATATAAATAAATTTAATAAATATAAAGGAGGGGGATTTACTTGGGAAATTCAACCTTTAGAGGGGGAACACATCCATACGAGGGAAAAGAGCTCAGTATGGATCTTCCGATCAAGAGCCTGCTGCCTAAGGAGGAACTCGTTTTTCCAATGAGCCAGCATATCGGAGCCCCTGCAACACCTACGGTATCTGTTGGAGATACGGTGAAGATGGGACAGGTGATCGGTGAAGCAGGCGGATTTATCTCTGCCAATATCGTGAGTTCTGTATCCGGAAAAGTTACTAAGATCGAACCGAGACTGACTGTGTCCGGCGCAAAGACAACCTGTGTCGTCATTGAAAACGATGGTGAATATCAGGGCGTCGATGGATTGGGGGAGGACAGGGATTATACTGCTCTTTCCAAAGAGGAGATCCGTCAGATCATCAAAGATGCCGGTATCGTCGGTATGGGAGGCGCCGGTTTCCCTACCAATGTCAAGGTGACGCCGAAGAATGAGGATGAGATCGAATATGTGATCATCAACGGAGCAGAATGTGAACCGTATCTGACTTCTGACTACCGGCTGATGCTGGAAAAGCCAGAGCAGCTTATCACAGGACTTAAGGTGCTTCTGAGGCTGTTTGACCACGCACAGGGAATCATTGCCATTGAGGACAATAAACCGGAGGCAATTGCCAAGCTGGAATATCTGACTCAGGATGATAACCAGATCACGGTAAAAACTCTGAAGACCAAATATCCACAGGGCGCAGAGCGCCAGGTGATCTATGTGACCACAGGAAGAAAGATCTATTCCAAAATGCTTCCAGCGGATGCGGGGTGTGTTGTAGATAACGTGCAGACCGTACTGGCAGTTTATGACGCTGTCTGCAAATGTACGCCGTCTATGAGCCGTGTCATGACATTGACTGGAGACGCTATGGCAGAGCCCCAGAACTATGAGGTGAAGTTTGGAATGAGCCATGCTGAACTTCTGGAGGAGGCTGGCGGACTGGTGGAAGCCGGTGCAGAAAAGATCATCTCTGGCGGCCCGATGATGGGAATGGCGATGTATGACCTGAATGTCCCTATCACAAAGACCAGTTCTTCAATCCTTGCCATGTCAAAGGATGAGGTGGCGGCATGCGAGCCGACTAACTGTATCCGGTGCGGACGCTGTGCCACGGTCTGTCCAAGCCATCTGGTGCCACAGAAGATGGCAGAGGCAGCCGAGCGGTCAGATCTGGCGCTGTTTGAGAAGCTAAATGGTATGGAGTGCTATGAATGTGGAACCTGTACTTATGTGTGCCCGGCAAAGAGGAGACTCACTCAGGCATTTAAGCAGGCGAGACGGGCGGTTATGGATAATGCCCGTAAAAATAAATAGTCTGCGGAGAATGGAGGTAAAGAATGGATAAGTTATTAAATGTATCATCATCTCCTCATGTCCGTGATAAATCTTCGACAAAATCAATCATGAGAGATGTTGTGATCGCCCTTGTACCGGCGACGCTGGTAGGTGTTGCCAACTTTGGTGTGAGAGCGGTACTTGTAATATTGACAACGTGTGTAAGTGCGATACTTGCGGAATACATATGGCAGAGATGTATGAAGCAGCAGGTTACTACCAGTGATTTCAGCGCCCTGCTCACAGGACTGTTACTGGCGCTGAACCTGCCGGCAACCCTTCCGCTCTGGATGTGTGTTCTGGGTGGCGTGTTTGCCATTATCATCGTGAAGCAGCTGTTTGGCGGCCTGGGACAGAACTTTATGAACCCGGCGCTGGGGGCAAGATGTTTTCTGATGCTTTCCTTCAGCAGCGCCATGACAAACAGTTTTGCCATCCCCAAAGGGAATGCAGTCTGGGGTGGATATCAGGCGACACTGGATGCTGCCTCCAGTGCCACACCGCTGATGCAGGTAAAAGAAGCAGCCGGCGGCGCTGATGTGGCGGCAAGCCTAAAGGATATGTTTCTGGGGACGACCTGGGGAACCATCGGTGAGACCTCTGTACTCGCCCTTTTGATCGGCGGTATTTATCTGATCGTTAAGAAGATCATCGACTGGAAGATCCCGGTGATCTATATTGGAACCTTTGTAGTATTTAACTTTATCTATGTATGCGTGGCAAAGGATGCTTACATGCCAGTATTCTATGAGGTATGCGGCGGCGGTCTTATGCTGGGAGCCTTCTTTATGGCGACGGATTATGTGACCAGCCCGATCACCGATAAAGGAAAGATCATATATGCTATACTTCTGGGACTTCTGACCGGATTGTTCCGTTTCTTCGGAGAGTCCGCAGAGGGTGTGTCATTTGCGATCATCATCGGCAACCTGTTTGTGCCGTTGATCGAGATGGTCACCATTCCAAAGGCATTTGGAAAGGAGGGCAAAGGAAATGAGTAGTGAAAAGAAAGAGCGTTCATTTGTAGTTGATGCCGTGATCCTTTGTTTGATCACCTTGATCCTCGGCGGGATCCTCGCCGGTGTGTACACGGTGACGAAAAAGCCCATTGAGGATGCCCAGGCAAAGACCGATAACGAAGCCTGTGAGGTTGTGTTAAAGTCACTGGAAAAAGTGGCTGCCGGGATGGAATTGAAGGTGGCGGATGATGCGGCTGACGCGACAGAGAAAGCCAATAAATTCCTTCAGGAACACGTGATCGATAAATCTTCTTCAGAAGGTAAAGTGCCGGAAGAATCTGGGGATTCCTATTCCAAGCATGTTGTGGTTTCCACAGTGAAAAAGATCCAGGCAGACGGCCAGGATGTGGGGCATGTATATATCGCGGATGCGAAAAAAGGATATGGCGGAAGCATTTCCTTCGTAATGGGCGTCTGCGGCGGCGTGGTCACAGGCATCGAAATTACAAATCAGTCGGAGACAGCTGGTCTTGGGGCCAACTGTACCAGTGACGAGTTTAAGTCTAAATTCAGTTTTGAAAAGGGTATCCAGTATCCGTCTTCGGACAGCCTGCCCATGTATTTTAAAGCGGGAACAACACCGAAGGATGCTCAGGGGCAGATTGAGGCGATGTCCGGTGCGACGGTAACTTCACGTGCCATCACCAATGCAGTAAAAGGAATTCTCTTATATGATAAAGAAGGGGGTGTTCAGGGATGAGTAAATACACAGAACGGCTTCAGAACGGAATCATCAAAGAGAACCCGACCTTTGTCATGATGTTGGGAATGTGTCCGACCCTTGCTGTTACATCCAGTGCAGTGAATGCCATTGGCATGGGGTTGTCTACAACTGTAGTGCTTATCCTCTCCAATATGATGATCTCGGCGCTCCGTAAAGTGATTCCAGACCGGGTGCGTATCCCGGCATTCATCGTAGTGATCGCGTCCTTTGTGACCATCGTGCAGCTGCTTTTGAAGGCATATCTGCCATTTTTGGACAGCGCCCTGGGTGTATACATTCCGCTGATCGTGGTAAACTGTATCATTCTTGGCCGTGCAGAAGCTTATGCTTCAAAGAGCCCGGTACTGCTGTCTGCACTGGACGGAGTGGGTATGGGACTTGGATTTACCCTGGGTCTTACCTGCATCGGTATTTTCCGTGAGATTCTCGGAAGCGGTGCCGTTTTCGGATTTGAGTTTATTCCGGATGATTTTCATATAGCAATGTTCGTTATGGCGCCGGGAGCATTTTTCGTACTTGCCGGGCTGACAGCCCTCCAGAACAAGCTGAAGATGCCTTGCGCCACCAATACGCCGGAGGCAGAGGAGATCTCCTGTACCGGTAACTGTGCAGCCTGCGCAGGAAATGTAGAGACCTGCGGGAAAGCTCCGGAGGAGGCGGCTGCCAGCAGAGAGGAGGATGAAAAAGAATGAGTATATTTACAATTCTCTTTACCGCTGCTCTCGTGAACAACTTCGTGCTCAGCCAGTTTATGGGTATCTGCCCTTTCCTCGGCGTCAGCAAGAAGGTGGAGACAGCGGCAGGAATGGGTGGTGCCGTACTTTTTGTAATCACCATCGCATCCCTTTGTACCAGTCTGTTGTATAATTATCTTCTGGTACCTTTTGAACTGGAATACCTGAATACCATCGTATTTATCCTCGTGATCGCTGCCCTGGTACAGTTTGTGGAGATGGTGCTGAAAAAGAAAATGCCGGCACTGTACAAATCCCTGGGTGTGTATCTCCCTCTGATCACTACGAACTGTGCCGTACTCGGTGTGGCGCTTCTCAGCGTACAGAACGAGTACAATGTGCTGGAGAGTGTGATCAACGGTATCGGCGCTTCCATCGGATTCCTGATCGCCATTGTCCTGATGGCAGGTATTCGTGAGAAACTTGAAAACAGTAATATTCCTGAGGTCTTCAAAGGCACACCTATCGTTCTGATCACCGCTGGTCTGATGGCGATTGCGTTCTGTGGCTTTGGCGGCGTCGGCTTTTGATAAAAGGAGGGCACTCATATGAATACGATCATAATATCAGTGGTACTCCTTGGAGTGCTTGGCATCGCCATCGGACTTCTTCTGGGCGTGGCTGGAAAGTTTTTCTCAGTAGAAGTGGATGAGCGGGTAGAACAGGTTAGGGAATGCCTTCCGGGCAATAACTGCGGTGGCTGCGGATTTCCGGGGTGTGATGGTCTGGCAGAGGCAATTGTCGCCGGTACAGCGGAAGTAAACGGCTGTCCTGTAGGCGGAGCCCCGGTAGCAGAAAAGATTGGAACCATCCTCGGTGTAGAGGCGGGAACTGCCGTGAAGATGGTGGCGAAGGTACGCTGTGCCGGAACCTGCGAGCAGGCTTCCGTGAAGTACAATTACATCGGCGCCCAGGATTGCCGTCAGGCGGTAATGGTACCAGGGCGCGGCGACAAGTCCTGTACTTATGGCTGTCTTGGACTTGGCTCCTGTGTGGCAGCCTGCCAGTTCGGCGCGCTTTCGATCCAGGATGGCATCGCTGTGGTAGATAAAGAAAAATGTGTGGCCTGTGGAAAATGTGTGGACACCTGTCCGAATTCCGTCATTTCCCTGGAGCCATACGACACCAAATATCAGGTGCAGTGTAATTCCCACGACAAGGGCAAAGACGTGATGAGTGTGTGTAAGTCTGGATGTATCGGCTGCGGGCTCTGCGTCAAACAGTGTGAATTCGGAGCCATTTCGCTGGAAAACAACCTGGCGGTCATTGATCCGGAGAAATGCCAGAACTGTGGCAAATGTGCGGAGAAATGTCCGAAGAAGATCATTATGTAAAGATATATACGGAATGTTATGGGAGAGTGTGACTCATCGCGAATCACACTCTTCCTGTTTTAGGGTTTTCATTTCCCTACAGCTCCAATAAGGTGATTTATGTTGGAACGGATTATTTTGATTATATGAGAGAAGGAGATTAACAGTCCCGTTTATTGCATGGCAGAGAAGACCTATGATAAAAAGATGAAGGAGTATTTATGAAAACAATAAAAATCTTTGATGAAAAAAATTATGACACATCCTGGCAAAGGGTTGAGAGAGAGGCGGTTCGCGCGGTTATTCTGCGAGGGAATAAGATTGCACTGGTTCGCAGCAGAAAAGAGGGTTTTTATAAATTCCCCGGCGGGGGAATTGAGACGGATGAAACTCATCTTAAAGCAGTGATCCGGGAAACGGAAGAAGAAACAGGACTTCAGGTGAAGCCGGGATCGGTTAAGGAACTGGGGATAGTATGGGAAATCAGAAAGGGATTATATGGGGAAGAGATTTTTGATCAGAAATCATACTATTATCTGGCGGAAGTGCTGGATGAAGTAAAGGAACAAAAACTGGATAAATATGAACAGGAGCTGGGATATGAGCTTGTATGGGAAGACTTGAAAAAAGCATATGAAATAAACATGGAGCTTGGTCAAAAATATGAGACCACATTTATCATCCGGGAATCTTATATACTTGAATACCTACTGCAGTAAATGGGCTTTCCCAGCCCTTGAAAACCATTGTCACAACTGCTATAATGGTATTATGGCACAAAGGGAAATGATGAACAACGATTGATAAACGAAAGGAAGTATAACAGATGAAAAAGAAGCTGACCGTGATATTTATACTATTTGTCATACTTGCGCTTTTTGCGGCGGTGGGTATGATCGTGTTTAAGAAATTTGCACCAAGTTTTACCCAGCGACCGATGAATGAGCAGTATAAGATCGGTAAAGATGAGGCATTGCTTATCATAAATGGAAAGCCGGTGGAGGAGAGGGGTAAACTGGTCAGCGGTGTCGTATATGTTCCGGTGGAGACCGCTGCCGGATATATGAATGAGCGGATTTATTGGGATGATAAAGAAGATGTTTTGTGTCTGGCCACTTCCGGGGGGCTGATCACGGTAAATATGGCGGACAGCCTTCGCTATACCCTGGGAAAAGAGACGAAAGAAATGCCCTATCAGGTGTTGTACCAGGACGGTGAAACCACTTATGTGGCGATGGAATTTGTGGCGCAGTATTCCAGGATCAACTATTCCTATATGCAGGAGCCGAACCGGATCCTGGTGCAGTCGGACTTTGAGAGCAGCAATACATTTGCTGTGTTAGCGGATGACATAAGGCTCCGGGTGGGGCCCAATAAAAAATACGATTATCTGCTGGAGCTGAAAAAAGCGAAAGAGGTTCTGGTAGATATTTCAAGTAAGGCCGAGAATGGATACCAGAAGATTTTCACGCTGGAAGGCATCGAGGGATATGTGCCAGAAGAATATCTGACCCAAAGAGAGGAAAAGCCATGGACTACGGAGAAACAGGAAGATGTTTTCCCGCAGATCAAGATGGACAAGACGATTTGCCTGGGATGGCATCAGATGACCGGCGTGGTGGGAAGCGCGGACCTGCAGCTTAAGACGTCGCAGGCTGCAAGCCTCAATGTGATCTCTCCTACCTGGTTTGCGCTCATCGACAACAAGGGGAACATTTCTTCCCTCGCCAGTTCCGACTATGTGTCAGCTGCCCATGCAAAAGGAATGAAAGTGTGGGGACTGGTGAATGATTTTGATGAGAAGAAGAACAACATTAATATAAAGAAGATTCTAGGGAGAACATCAATCCGAACTAAATTGATCAACAATCTGGTGACCACAGCGATGCGCTATGAGCTGGATGGGCTTAATGTGGATTTTGAGAAAATAACGGAAAAGACAGCCCCGGCATATCTGGAATTTTTGAGGGAACTGGTTCTCGCCTGCCATGCCAACAACATTGTCGTGTCGGTGGATGACTATCTTCCCACAGAGAGTTCATCTTTCTATAACTGGGCAGAACAGGGAAAGGTTGCGGATTATGTGATCTTTATGGCGTATGATGAACATTATTCCGGAAGCAAGGAGAGTGGTTCTGTCTCCTCGCTGCCTTTTGTGAAAAATGGCGTCGAGCTGGGGCTGAAATATATTCCGCCGGAGCGGGTTGTGGTAGCCCTTCCCTTCTATACAAGACTCTGGAAAGAGACGAAGAAGGGCAAACTTGCCAGCCGGCCTGCTGTCTACGGAATGAGTTCAGCGGAGAGCCTTCTTCAGTCCCATGGAGTGAATCCGGAATGGGATGAGGCCACTGGACAATATTATGCAGAGTATAAGGCGGATAATCATAAATACCGGATATGGCTGGAGGAAGAGACTTCGCTGGAGAAAAAATTAGAGGTGGTCTTTGACAACAAAGCAGCCGGTGCGGCTTTCTGGAAGCTTGGTTTTGAGCGTCCCGTCACATGGACGACTATCGCAAAATATATGCAAAAACAGGAATAGACATTTTGTCCACTCCGTACATTGATAATAAAGATGTATGGAGTGGAATTTTTTATGAAAAGAGAAAGAGGGACATGGAAGGTCTGGGCGGTGACGATCCTTTTGTTTGCGGTAGTCGTCCTTGCCACTATTCAGGTAAAGGACCAGGCAGTGCTGAATATAACAGGAAAAAATACCAAGGAGCTGGTCATGGTGGATCCTGGACATGGAGGTTTTGATCCCGGAAAAGTGGGAGTGGGAGGAACGCTGGAAAAGGATGTAAACCTGAGCATAGCGTTGAAATTAAAGCAGGTGCTGGAAGACAGTGGATACCAGGTGCTTCTCACCAGAGAGGAGGATCAGGCGCTGTGCCATGAAAAGGCATCGGGGAAAAAGCTCTCAGATCTAAAATCCAGGGTGAGTATGATTAATGAGAATAAACCTGCCCTGACTGTGAGCATCCATCAAAACAGTTATTCCGCCGGGACAAAAGGGGCACAAGTATTTTATTATAATAAGTCAGAAGAGAGCCACGCCTTTGCCACGATACTGCAGGAGACTGTGAAAGAAAAAATAGCAGATGGCAATCACCGGGTGGAGAAAGGAAACGACAGTTATTACATGCTGAAGAAGACGGAGGGAGTATTTGCCATCATTGAATGCGGTTTTCTCTCCAATCCCCAGGAGGAGCAGCTTTTGAAATCTGGAGATTATCAACAAAAAATGGCAAATGCCATTGCGGAAGGGATCGAAAATTTCTTGTATAACCACTGATCTTGTGGTAAAATATTCTATATGAATTTATGGATGAAGGCAGACAGAAGGCTATGGATACAAAATGCATTATCTGGAGCCCAGACAGAGGGTATGAGCCCTCTGAACTGGCGGAGGCAAAAAGGATCATAGATCGGGGAGGGCTGGTGGCATTTCCCACGGAGACCGTGTACGGTCTGGGAGGGGATGGGCTTCAAAGAGAGGCTGCACGCAGGATCTATGCAGCAAAAGGACGTCCTTCGGATAATCCTCTAATTCTTCATATCAGCCGGTTTTCCCAATTAAAAGGGATCACCAGACGTATTCCCGAGACAGCAGTGAAGCTGGCGGAGGCTTTCTGGCCAGGGCCGCTGACGATGATATTTGAAAAGGCGGACTGTGTCCCCTGGGAGACAACTGGCGGGCTGGAAACAGTTGCTGTCCGTATGCCGGAGCACCCCGGAGCACTGGAATTCCTGGAGGCAGTATCGGTGCCGGTGGCAGCCCCCAGCGCCAACACATCGGGGCGTCCGAGTCCAACCAGGGCGGAACATGTGAGAGAAGACCTGGAGGGAAAGATCGATATGATCATCGATGGAGGTGAAGTAGGGATTGGATTTGAATCCACCATCGTGGACCTGACTAGTGAAACTCCAGTTATCCTTCGTCCCGGATATATCACCAGGCAGATGGTAGAAGAGGTGGTGGGGGAGGCAGTCATGGATCCAGCCCTTCTCAGTGTGGTGGGAGACGTTACGCCGAAGGCTCCTGGCATGAAATACAGGCATTACGCGCCGAAAGCACAGATGAAAGTATTTTGTGGCGGACAGGCGGCAGTTGTTTCAACCATCAATGAGACAGCGAGACGGATGGTTCATGAAGAGGGAGTTCTTCCGGAGGAAATTGGCATACTTGCCACCGAAGAGACCGTGGCGCAGTACGATGTGGGACAGGTTGTGACAGTGGGTTCCAGGCAGAGAGATGACGTGGGACGCTATCTTTATGGAGCGCTCCGCAGATTTGATGAACTTCATGTAAAGGTGATCTTATCAGAAAGTTTTTATGATTCTGCCAGGGAAGAAGCTGTGATGAACCGCCTGTTAAAAGCAGCTGGGCAGCAGGTGGTTGAGGTAGATGATGGAGATGGAGTCGGGGATGGATTATAATAAAGTGATTTTTGTAAGCAAGGAAAATGTGACATTGGGTCCGATGGCGGAGTGGATGTTCAAAAGTATCCTGATGGACAAGGATAAGGAGATCCTGTCACGGGGACTTGTGGTTTTGTTCCCAGAGCCACGAAACATGAAGGTGACAGATATTCTAATGAATCATGCAGTGCCCTGTGAGGAACAGGTTTCAAAGGAGTTTCAGCCGGAGGAAGTGACGGAGGATACCTTGATCATCACGATGAATTTTGTTGAAAAGGTGAAGGTGGTTGAGGATTTTGGCATTTCCGACAACGTGTATACCCTCCACGAGTTTGCCGGCGAAGAGGGGGAGGTACTGCCGCCCCACGGAGGAGATGAAACGGTGTATGAGGCAAGCTATGTGGAGATTAAGGACTTGCTTTATAAGATAAAGAAAAAACTGGAATGGAACTGAAAACAAGAAATTCGATGCGCAATAAGGCAAAGGTGGACTGCGTTCACCTCGCGAATGGAGGATAAAGATGATAGCATTGGGAAGTGACCAGGCAGGTTACAATCTGAAACAGGAAATTATTAAATATCTGGAAGAGAAGGGACTGGAATATAAAGATTATGGATCTTTCAGCGAAGATCCAGTGGATTATCCGGTATACGGAAAAAAAGTGGCCCATGCGGTGGCAGACGGGGAATGTGATAAAGGAATCCTGATCTGTGGTACCGGCATTGGCATATCTATTGCGGCGAACAAGGTGAAGGGAATCCGCGCTGCTCATTGTCATGACTGTTTCAGCGCAGAAGCGACCAGATTACATAACGATGCGAATATCGTTGCCATGGGAGCAAGGGTTGTCGGTCCGGGGCTCGCAGTAAAGATCGTGGATACTTTCTTAAATACAGAATTTTCTGGGGCAGAGCGCCATGCGAGGCGGGTTGCCATGCTGGAAGATGAATAAAAGTTATGCTGAAAGTTAAAGAGCGAAAAGAAATGGAGAATTCAATATGTTAGGTTTTATCGGCTGCGGCAATATGGCGCAGGCTATGATAAAGGGTATACTGGATAAGAAGCTGTATGCTGCGGAAGACATCATAGTATCCCGAAGAGATCAGGAAGCGCTTTCCAGACTGAAGGATCAGTTCGCCCTGCAGGTGACGGCAGATAATAAAAAGGTTGCCAGAGAGGCAGAAGTACTTGTTCTGGCAGTGAAGCCCTTTCAGTTTGAGACGGTGATTTCGGAGATCCGGGAGGTGGTCAGAAAGGATGCCCTGGTCATTTCCATTGCTGCCGGACAGACGATGGAGAATATCGAGCGTCTTTTTGGCAAGAATATCAAATTAGTAAGAAGTATGCCGAATACTCCGGCTCTGGTGTTAGAAGGAGCAGCCGGTGTATGTTTTAATGAAAATATAACAGAAGAAGATAAGAAAAAAACGATGGAGATATTTTCCAGCTTTGGTATCGCCCATGAGGTATCTGAGACCATGATTGATACGGTAATCGGCGTGAGCGGAAGCTCTCCGGCTTACGTATTTATGCTTATCGAAGCCATGGCCGATGCGGCGGTGGCTGACGGGATGCCCAGGGCCCAGGCCTATGAACTGGCAGCCCAGAGTGTGCTGGGAAGCGCCAGGATGGTTCTGGAGACTGGCAGGCATCCGGGAGAATTAAAAGACATGGTGTGCTCTCCCGGGGGTACGACCATAGAAGCTGTGAGAGTTCTGGAAAAAGAAGGCTTCCGGAGCGCTGTGATCGAGGCGATGAAAGCCTGTGTAAAAAAAGCGCGGGAGATGTAAGAGCCGCCGGGAGGGATGGCAGAGGACAGTTCGATGAAAAAGAGAGATAAAAAAAGAGAAAATAAAGAGATCCTTCGTGCACTTGCCATGCTCACCCAGATCGGGCTGGCGATGATAACCTGTATGGGAATCAGCTTTGGCATCGGATATTACATTGACCGGCTGGCGGGCACCCGGTACTGGGTCATGATATTTCTGCTCATCGGGATCCTGGCTTCCATCCGGAGCTTATTTATCCTGACGGGCAGGCTGCAGTCATCGGAAGAGACTGGGAAAAAAGATGCTGCGGCGGAGGCCACGGCCACAGCGAAGGAGGATCCGGATGAAGGAAGCAAAACAGACACTCCATAGGGTGATCGGTATCATCTGGCTTCTGGCAGCTGTCGTTCTGGCAGCAGGGCTGGTGGTCTGGATCTTTCATCCCTTTTCCATACTGCCCTACACGCTGGGTGAGGTGCTGGGAAGCGGAGTATCCACCCTGCTCATGCTGCACCGGTTTTCTACGCTGGATCTGGAACTGGATCTGGAACGCAAGAGTGCTGTAAACCACTCCAAAGTCATGGCGACGCTTCGCTCCATCGCCGCGCTGGCTGCACTGTTTGCCGGATTCCGGTTTCCGTGGCTGTTTCATCCGGCGACTACCTTTGCGGGACTATTTGCCACAAAGGCAGCAGCGTTATTATACCCTGTGATATTCAGGGAAAAAAGCAGTTCCGACAGTTCACTGTCAGAGAATAAATATTAAGGCATTTCAAACTGCCTGGAAAGGAGAAAACATTGGGTGAAAATAAGGTAGACTTTTATATACATGGTTACCAGGAAGTCCATATCGGCGATTTTTCCTTTTGGATCACCACGACCCACGTGTGTCTGGCTATTGTCATGGTGGTACTCATTGTCTTTGCCATCGTGGCTAACCGTGTGATAAAAAAGGCGGATTACCGCAAAGCCCCCACCGGCTTCCTGAATGTGCTGGAAATGATGGTGGAGACGCTGGATAAGCTGATCCTTGACAACATGGGAAGAAAGCTGGCGCCAGTATTCAGGAATTATGTCAGCGCACTGTTTTTACTTATTCTTACCTGTAACTTGTCTGGTCTGTTCGGCCTCCGGCCGCCCACAGCGGATTACGGGGTAACGCTCCCGCTGGCGCTGATCACCTTCTTTATGATTCAGTATCAGGGCTTTAAGTGGCAGAAGATGGGCAAGATCAAAGGATTGTTTGAACCATTCTTTCTGTTTTTGCCTGTGAATATCATCAGTGAGTTTGCCACGCCGATCTCCATGTCCCTTCGTCTGTTCGCCAATATCTTATCGGGAACGATGATGATGGCGCTGATCTACGGACTGATGCAGAAGATCGCGATCATCTGGCCGGCGGCACTGCATGCATATCTGGATGTATTTTCCGGATGTCTTCAGGCATATGTATTTGCTATGCTGACGATGGTATTTATCTCCAATGCAGCCGGAGATGCGGCGCAGGAATAGACCATCCGACAGTATAAGTATAGTTTTTACTGTAGTTTTATGTATAACATTAAAATAAAATTTTAAGGAGGACTTTATTATGAATTTTTCAGGAGCAGATTTAATTAGCGCAGCTTCAGCAATTGGAGCAGGTTTGGCAGTTATCGCAGGTATCGGACCCGGAGTTGGACAGGGTATCGCAGCGGGTTATGGTGCAAATGCAGTAGGACGTAATCCAGGCGCAAAAGGTGATATCATGTCTACCATGCTTCTTGGCCAGGCGGTAGCCGAGACCACAGGTCTTTATGGTCTGGCGGTTGCTATGATCCTGTTGTTTGCAAACCCATTGATCCATTGATTTAACACAGATTTGTGTGCAAGAAAAGAATGATGCACAGCTATCTGTGCAGGAAAGGTGAGAAGACATGGGTGATAAAATATTTGGACTTGACTCCCAGTTATTAGTGGACACGGGAATTACGTTGATCGCCATGTTGGTTTTGTTTATCCTGCTTTCCTATCTGCTTTTCAATCCAGCTAGAAAGCTGATCCAGAAACGAAAGGATTTTATCCAGGGGCAGCTGGAGGAGGCCGCGAAGGCCCAGGCGGATGCCAAAGAGATGAAGACCCAGTATGACGAGAAGCTTTCCCAGGTGGATGCAGAGACGGCAGAACTTCTTGCAGATGCGAGGCGCAAGGCTCTTGACAAGGAAAAAGAGATTGTGGAAAAGGCATCGGAGGAGGCCCATCAGATCAAAGTGCGTGCCGAGAAGGAAGTAGAGCTTGAGAAAAATAAGGTTCGCGACGAGATGAAACAGGAAATGGTTCAGGTTGCATCTGCCATGGCAGGTAAATTCGTGGAAGCATCCATGGACAAGGATAAACAGGCGCAGCTCATTGACGAGACATTGAAGGAAATGGGTGATGAGACATGGCAAAGTTAGTTTCTAAGGTATACGGAGACGCTTTATTTTCGCTGGCGCTGGAGGAAGACTGCCTGGATGAGATCTGGGATGAGGTGAAAGGACTTCGCGCCGCACTGGAAGAAAATAAAGAGTTTATGGAAATTATGGCACATCCTGAAATGACGCAGGAAAAGAGCAGGGATCTGGTGGAAAGCGCCTTTCACGGCAAGCTGTCAGAGACCATGATGGGATTTCTTCAGATTCTTGTGAAGAAAGGGCGTTTTGGGGAAATCCTGCCTGTGCTGGATCATTTTCAGAGTGAGGCAAAGGAATATAAAAAGATCGGTGTTGTCTATGTGACGACGCCCACGGAGCTGACCCAGGGTCAGAGATCCGATGTGGAAGAGCGTCTGAGGGCGACTTCCGGATATGACAGCCTGGAGATGAATTATATTGTGGAGCCGAAACTTCTGGGAGGCATCCGTATCCGCATTGGTGACAGGGTTGTGGACAACAGTATTCAGACGAAGTTAGAAGAGATGACTAGAAGTTTAGCGAAGGTCAGAGTCTGACTTCAAGGAAAGAAGGTGTTTGGTAAACATGAATTTAAGACCTGAAGAAATCAGTTCAGTGATCAAGGAAGAAATAAAAAAATATAGTACTGAGTTTGAAGTATCAGATGTGGGAACCGTAATTCAGGTAGCAGATGGAATTGCCCGTATTCATGGCCTGGAAAAGGCGATGCAGGGTGAACTTCTGGAATTTCCGAATGAGATCTACGGGATGGTGCTGAATCTGGAGGAAGATAACGTGGGTGCCGTTCTGTTGGGAGATACATCTAACATTAACGAGGGAGACACTGTGAAGACCACCGGACGCGTGGCGACGGTACCCGTTGGTGACGCCATGCTGGGACGTGTTGTCAATGCACTGGGACAGCCCATCGACGGCAAGGGACCGATCCACACGACGAAGGTCCGCCCGGTAGAGAGAGTGGCAAGTGGTGTTATTTCCCGTAAATCAGTGGATACGCCTCTGCAGACCGGTATCAAGGCGATTGACTCCATGGTACCGATTGGAAGAGGGCAGCGTGAGCTGATCATCGGTGACCGTCAGACAGGAAAGACTGCTATCGCAGTGGATACGATCCTGAACCAGAAAGACCAGGATGTTCTCTGTATTTATGTGGCGATCGGACAGAAAGCCTCGACGGTGGCCAATATTGTGAAGACTTTAGAAGATAATGGAGCCATGGACTATACGACGGTTGTGGCATCGACTGCCAGCGAACTGGCTCCTCTCCAGTACATTGCCCCTTATGCGGGATGTGCCATCGGTGAGGAGTGGATGGAAGCCGGAAAGGATGTGCTGATCGTTTATGACGATCTGACGAAACATGCGGCGGCATATCGTACCCTTGCCCTGCTGCTCCGCCGTCCGCCGGGACGTGAGGCATATCCGGGAGATGTATTCTATCTGCACTCCAGGCTGTTGGAGCGTGCGGCAAAGCTTTCGGATAAATTAGGCGGCGGTTCACTGACCGCGTTGCCGATTATTGAGACCCAGGCGGGCGACGTATCCGCTTACATTCCGACGAATGTAATATCCATTACAGACGGTCAGATCTATCTGGAGACGGAGATGTTCAATTCAGGATTCCGCCCTGCGGTAAATCCGGGCCTCAGTGTGTCGAGAGTAGGTGGTTCCGCACAGATCAAGGCGATGAAAAAGATCGCCGGGCCGATTCGTATCGAGCTTGCCCAGTACCGCGAGCTGGCGGCGTTTTCCCAGTTTGGTTCGGATCTGGATGCCGATACAAAGCAGAAGCTGGATCAGGGAGAACGTATCCGTGAGATTTTGAAACAGGGACAATATGCACCGCTTCCAGTATGGTATCAGGTTATCATCATCTATGCAGCTACGAAAAAATATCTGCTGGATATAGCAGTTGAAGATATTCTTAACTTTGAGAAGGGACTTTTTGAGTTTATGGATACAAAATATCCGGAAGTTCCAGCGGCTATCCGTGATGAAAAAGAGATCAGTGATGATACCGAGAAGAAACTGATTCAGGCGATCGAAGAATACAAAAAGCAATGGGCTCATGATGCCTGAATGGAGGGTTGTATATGGCCTCAATGAGAGATATAAAAAGGCGTAGAGAAAGTATACAGAGCACTTCCCAGATCACGAAAGCCATGAAACTGGTGTCCACGGTAAAACTGCAGCATGCCAAGGGACGTGCCGAGGAGACAAAGCCTTATTTTGATAAGATGTATGAGACGGTTTCCGGCATGTTATCTAGGTCAGGCAATGTGGATCATCCGCTTTTGTCTGAGCGCGAAAAGACCGGCAACAGAAAAAAGGGCGTGATCCTGATCAGTTCCAACCGGGGCCTGGCGGGCGGATACAATTCCAATATCGTCAAGCTGGTAACCCAGGGAGATTTTCCGGTGGAGGATACAATCGTATTTCCAGTGGGAAGAAAGGGAATGGAGTCGGTGCAGCGTCTGGGATATACCTGTCAGGGGGATTATTCTGAAGTTATGAATAATCCACTGTTCGGGGATGCTGTCTCCATCGGAAAGACGGTAGTGTCGGCGCTGGAGAGCGGTGAGATCGATGAGGTGTATCTTGCCTATACCGTATTTAAAAATACTGTGACCCATATTCCGACGCTGATCAAGTTGCTTCCCTTTACCCAGGAGGATATACAGAGTATGGAGGAAGTTGCGAAGACGGAGGAGAGTGACGCGGAAGACGGGGCAAAAAAAGCCGGGGCTCTTATGAACTATGAGCCGGAAGAATCAGAGACTCTGGGCTACATTATCCCGATGTATATGAAC
>CAMTDY010000043.1 GCA_947070915.1 uncultured Roseburia sp. | reverse complement strand
TAATCATAATCTGCATAATTATAATTTACAATCACTGCTTTCCCATTTTCATAAGTCGTCTTATAAACTCCACTGGCAAGTTTTTCGTGGGCCACGATGAACTGGCTGTAGGTATCGCCAAGATTGCTGTTGAACTTATTATAAAGCTCAATTGCTGAATCTTTCCAGTCCATGAAATTACATGCATAATACTGTGTGTACTCACCGTCCTGAAGTACACTGGTGGGCGCATTCATAAAAGTATAATACAATCCTGCCCCTGTCTCGGCTGACTTCAGGATCATATCCGTCTGGTCTTCGGAAAGATTTATGGCACTTCCCGAATAATTTACCAGCCCGTGAAGAGCAATCTGATAAAACGGAACGCTCTCGTCAATAATATTTACTGCCCTGGTGTCAATATCCATATCCGTTACATAGTCGGAGTATGGTACCGCGTATTGGTTGCCGGAAGCTGTCATTACAAGACTTCCACTCTCTTTCAGGGCTTTCATCTTATCAATCTGCATATTCATGGAAGCTTCCCTGGAAACTCTTGCTTTCGGATTATAGTCTCCGGCAAGGGTATTTCCCACGTCCTCAAATCCAATATTATTTACACCAAGAGCCGATATCTCTGAGAGATAATTATCGATATTCTCAATGGTATAAGACGGTTTTACAAGATAATACATTTCACATAAAGTATACTCTTCGTTGGTCTGATATACGATCGGATCCAGTGTATACAGCTCACAGATCTCGCGGCTTACAAATTTCGCCGCATCCCGGTTTACACCAAATCCATCAAACATCTTATCTTTCATGACATACATGAATTTGGCATTCAGGAACAGGTCAAGTCCCGCTGTACTGGCCGCATAGGTTGCAAGACTCTTGATATCTGATTTGCCTCCAAGTCTTCCTATCAGGCTCACCTTCGCCGCGGATTTCTGTTTCACTCCTGTGTTGAACCATCCGGTATATTTTGCACTGAGATCCTCCACACCAGCACCCTTGAGCTGTTTCAAAATCTCTTCTGCCTCCGAGTATGTTGTCAGCGCCTGGGAACGTGTCACCGGATATCCCAGAATATGCTCTACGTTATCCACTGCACCGATCAATTCTATTGCCATCGGCACTGTCGTATTTTCTTTCTTCACCAGCTCCGGATAGCGTCCCATCAGATATTCGCGATATTTTTTTGCCAGGCTCACATAGTCTGTAGCGTCTGAAAAGATATAACGCTGTGTCAGATTTTCTTTCGGCAGCCCCGCCTCAAAGGAACGAACCGTAGTATCCGACTTTTTGGAAATATCCATGTCTTCACCGTGGATCATCTTATATACAAAGCGTCCGAAGTTATATCCGTTTTCTTTTCCCGCAATATCTGATTCTACGCTGGAATAGGAACTTCCTTCCTCTCCAACACAGATAAATGCGCTTTTTTCTGTCTCATTGGAGACTGCAAATAATGGAAATGAAGACTTGGACTCATCTACTACCATTTTCCGGCTGATACCGTAGTCCCAACCATACATTTCACTCAGGTATTTCTGCTGGCCGGTCTTACCATTATTAAAGTTAATGATCCCGCCCATGCCATCCGGTACAAGAACATAACCTTTTTCTTCTGAATTTCCTGCTCCCATATAAGGAAGAACAGCAAGTTCTACAATGGGGTATGTCTGGTTGTATTCAATCTTTTCCATGGGAACCTTAACGACCAGATCCCCGTCATCCAGGATATACTGGATCGTAATATCGAAAATAGGTTTCCCGCTGTTTCTCGAAACCTTATAAGGCTCACTGTCCTTATTCCGTTCTTCTTCGGTATATCCGATTTTGGTAAAGATCTGCTCCATGGATTTTGCCTTGGAATCTGTGATCTTTTCTGACAGATAATAAACAGATTCATCTTTCAGATCCGGAAACATCTCCAATGCGATCTGAAGCTCTGTATCATCTTCCGCTTCATCCAGATCATCATAATTGTAATACACATAATTACGTTTTACCGATTTTTGTTCTGACTCGGACATTTTTTCCAGATATTTATCCATCTTGGATTCTTTGATCACCAGCGGACAGACAAATAATTTTTCCAGGTCACCGATGGTATAGTGTACATCGATCTGTGTATCGCTTACTTTCTCGATCTTATAGTTGCCATCTGCGATCGAGGCGTTGAAATTATTGATCACTTTCTGCGTATCCGTGCTGTTGGAATAGGTAACGACCATGGTGGACTTCAATACATCTTTAAGCTGTCCTTTTGCATTCGCATATTTTTCCACATCCTCTTCGGAAGGATTTGAAGTATAGACTTTATTATGTACTTTGTCCTTTAACACAAAGGTCGTTGAATCCTTATTCACTGTCAGCTCCAGTGCATTGTTACTGATGGTCTCCGTCTGACTGTCTTCGTTCGTGTAAGCAGTCAGTTCCTTATACCCTTCTCCAGATGTTCCACAGCCAGCCAGTGCAAACATGGAAGATAACGCAGCAACTAAGAGTAGATAAAATTTCTTTTTCATTCTGAACATTGCCTCCTTCCATTAATAGAACCGGTAAATGATTTCTTTATACAGAGAATAGAAATAAGAGAAACCATCACTGATCAAACTGAAGAATAATACTAACAGGAATATAATAACCAGCATGCCTACTGCGGAAAAGATCAGCAGGCCGAGAGCTTTTCCCAGAAGGAAATCATGGATCATCATAACAGAAGCCACGATCAGAAGACCACACCACACCATGGAAAAAACTCCAAAGTATTGATAAAATGCACCTTCTTCTTCTGTCACCACATTGCTCAGTACGATCAAAGGAAGCTGGATCAACACATAGGGTGTCATGGCATATGCCGTACCCATATAAATATCCTTTAATGTACCTTTTCCATCAAACAACGTTGTAAGGCACCAGTTTGCCACAACATATACCACAAAAGGAAGCAAAAATGTCATGATCTCCATAAGAAGATTTACGGTCCTCCAGTTTACCGGGTAAAACATGAAACTCGTAAATCCCAGTCTCAGCATGTTCGTCAGCAGAAGCACTACCACAATGGTATTTGCCGCCGCCATAGACCCTCTCTTTTCATGAGTAAGATCCCAAAAACCGTCGAAAGGACGAACAATACAGTGCAGGGCATAACGCAATGAATGTCCATAGGAGGTCCAGCCCTCTTTGTTGAGAATCCGTTCTTTTATACTCATCCTTTCTCTACCTCCTTTCTGGCCTTCTTTATAAATCCATAAGCATAACCAAAGACGATTATAATTACCAAAACAGCAATTATAATTCCGATGTTATCTTCAAACCACTCTTTACGATACAGTTTGTATGCTTTGGAATAATTGGTCGTGTCAAGTTTCAGCTTAAAGTACTCCATCGCCTCGGTATATTTTTCCTGCCGCAGATACGCACGGCCAATACCGATATACGCCTGGTCATAGTTACCATTTTGTTTCAATACTTTCTGCCAGATCGCAGCGGATTCATCATAATGCCCCTGCTTGTATTCACTCAGTCCCTCGTTGATGTACTTACCATACTCCGTCAGGGTAAACTGTGTGATGGAGCCCAGATTCTGATCCATAACCAAAAGGGTGTCTCCCATATCCTCCAATGCACATGGATTCATGAAATATCCCGCTTTGTATCCGTGGCCTCCAAAAGCATAAAGCATATTTCCCTGGAAATCGTAAGCGAATATACGTCCTCTTGTATTATCAAGGGCATAATATACATCGTTATCAAGGCAGGTAATGTCTACAAATTTGGATGGCCCCTTCATCTCTCCGCTTCCGGTCCACCAGAGGTCACCGTAAGGCTCCTCGTATCCATTCCGGACAAGAATATCCGTTCCTTTTGCATTCAGTTTACGGATCGGCTGTGCCTCCCGGGGCATAACGTCATCACCGATCTGGGCGATCGTCGCATAGATAAACCCTTCCGAGTCCAGGCAGAGATTGCTGTACTCTGTGGGAACAAAGAGATCCATACGCTCTCTCTGCTCCTGGGATGCCACCATCTTCCAGAGATACTGTAAAAAGTTATAAGTAACCTTGCTGGCTCCCACAAAACCAGTAAAGGAACCATCATTGGCAAACTCCATAAATCCTTTGTTTACATTCTGGACCTGGGTAAAGATACGATTGGAACTGTCCACCACCAGCTTCTGGGGAAGAAAATCGTTCTTCTGGTCCACCGTCTCATCTTTTGGTTTCGTTATAACCTTTATCAGATTTCCTGCAGGATCCAGATGAACGATCCTGCAGTTGCCGGTATCCGCAATGTACATATTTCCTTCTTTATCCACAAATACATCCTGCGGCTTACTCAGGTTATCCGCGGTACCGTTGTTGTCAAACCCTTTTACTTCACTCACATAGGTGAACACATCATTTTCAAATACCAGCTTTACAACTCTGCTGTTTCCTGTATCTGCCACGTACAGTTCATTTCCTTTTACGAACATTCCCTGGGGTTCTACAAAGTTCCCGCACGGAAAATCAGAACCGGTAATGGTACGTGTTACAGAATATGCATCCGGTGATTCCCTGTCATATCCCCAGCAGTCATATATGTAAGTATAATGATTGCCGTCAGAACTTGTAGCTCCGGCCTCTACTGTGCCAAAAAGGACGGATGCGACAAGCAACAGTGCAAATACCGAAGCAAATCTCTTACAAACTTTCATTTTTCATCCTCCTTCATCAGTCTTTGATACCAGAACTAGCCATCGTCTCAAGAATGTTACTCTGCGCCATAACGAATATGATGATCGGAACCATCATAACGACCATCGTAGCCGCACCGCCAACTCCGGCACGCGCCACGCCGGCAGACATGATCTGCTGTAAGGCATATGGCAGCATCTTATATTCTTCTGAATAAATATAAATCTGTCCCTTCAGGTTCCACAGGTTCTGTACCGAAAAGATCGTAACGGTCAGCCAGGCAGGCTTTACATTGGGCATAACGATCTGAAGGAAAATACGTCCTTCCTTCGCACCATCGATCTTCGCCGCCTCGATCAGCGCATCCGGGATCTGCTCCATAAACTGTTTCATCAGGAAAAGTCCCATGGGAAGCGCAAATGCCGGTACGATCAGCGCCAGATAGGTATCCACCCATCCCAGCTTTGTCATGATCAGATAGGTAGGGATCTGAAGCACATAGGCATTGAACATGAGGGCAGTCACGCAGACATTGAAAAACTGTTTTCCGCCTGGAAAATCATATTTTGCAAGCACGTAGGCAGCCATAGATCCAATGATCAGATGTCCCACCGTACCGACCAGTGTAGTCAGCACCGTATTGAATACATAACGGGTGAACGGCACATAGGAGTTGGACATAACTACCAGAAGATCCTGGAAGTTATTAAAGGTCGGATTTTTTACAAAAAACCGCGGTGGATAGAGATAAATCTCATCCAGTGGCTTAAAGGCATTACTAACGGTATATACAAGAGGAATAACAAAGAATATACCAAACAGGATCAACATTATGTAAATACCCATATCTCCGCCACGGGAACGGTTTGGCTTTCTCTTTTTGAGTTTGATTAATTTCATCTCTGTAATACCTCCTATCAAGTTCCAACCTTATTGAGCAATGCCTGAATGGCCTTATTACACACGATCATTACCACAAACAATATGGTAGCGATAGCCGACGCATATCCCATCTCAAATCGTGTCGTACCATAGTCGATCAGATGGGTAACAACGGTCCGCGCCGCGTAATCCGTACTCGGATATCCACAGAGAGCCATCGTTACGTCCGCCACACCAAAGGATTGTGTGATTGCCATAACGGCACCGAACAAAAGCATAGGTTTCATATTAGGAAGAGTAATATACCACAATTCCTGCCAGCGGTTCCTCACGCCATCCACATAACCCGCTTCAAACTGCGAAGCATCGATTCCCTGGAGACCTGCCACGAAAGAAAGGAATCCGGTACCGAGACTCATCCAGAGGACGACGATGATCACCACATTCATCATATACTTGGTATCCGTCAGCCATAAAATCGGCTCATTGATGATACCAAACTTGGTCAAAAAGGCATTTACGTAACCGTAAGCATCCCCGCTGAAAAGGATGGACCAGATCAGATACGCCTGGCCGGCGATCGTCGGCGCGTAAAACACCATTACCGCAAAAGCACGGATGTATCTTGGCAGTTCGTTGATGAACCAGGCAAAGATAAATGCCATGATATATCCAAGTGGTCCGGTAATCGCAGCAAGAAGGAATGTATTCTTCACCGCAATCAGAAATACATCATCTGACAAAAGCAGATCTATGTAATTCTTAAAGCCAATAAACTTTGCCGGTTCGAGTACATTGTAATAGGTAAAACTATAAAAGATCGACATGACTACCGGCAAAATGTAAAATACGGTAAACAGAATAAAATACGGGAGCAAAAACAGATAACAGGTTTTTGACATCTTCGCCTTTTTCCAGGCGATCCCAGCATTCCGTTTCTTAATCTGCATGTATTTTCCCAGAAACTTCATATTTACTCTCCTCTCTTATTTATTTTTATTTGCTTCTTTTGCTGTTGGAAGCCCAAATTCCTTGCGCTTATTGGTAAGCTCCTCATTAATTGTTTTGGTATAATCAAGAAGAGTCTCTCTTGGGTCTTCATTATCATTCATAACCTTACGGATCGCATTGGTGATATGACGTGCCGTGTAATAACCGCCGGCAACTTCCGGAAGACCGAATGCATGCTCCCACTGCTCTTTCAGAGCTGCTGATTCCTTGCTGCTCCAGGACAACGTCTCAAAAGTATCTTTGTTCGCTGTGGCATAACGTGCCGCCGCACCCATAACTGCCTCCAGCTCACTGGCATAAGTAGCCTGTACTTTAGAACTTGCCCACCATTTCATGAACTCCCAAGCCTTGTCGGTCTTTTTCCTGTCCTTGGCTCCGCGGAGCATCATCGAGCAGGTTCCCCAGGACTGGGTAGCACGGTTAATGGAACCATCCTCCTGGGCCATACCAGGCATAAGGGCAAAATTCCAAAGTCCCTTGATCTCCGGAGCAAATACTGCCAGAGTATTAAAGGTACTGTAATCTGCAACACCGATGGGCATCTCGCCGCTTCGGAAACGGTTTGGAAAATCGTACTGTTTTTCCAGTTTATAATTGGTAAAGAGTTTTGTATAGAACTCAAAAGCCTCAATGCCCTCCGGCGTATCAATGGTCGTTGTCATCGCCTCTTCATCGTACAGCGTACCGCCGCGCTGATACAGCTGGGCATAATAGTTAGCAAGGTCCGGGTTTGTCATGTTGTTGATCTTACGCTCTACAGACGGAATCGCAAAGGACATGCTGTTCTTCTGAAGAACAGGAAGGATCTTGATCACATCTTCCCAGGTATTTACTTTGCTCACATCGATACCAAGCTGATCCATGATATCCGTACGATAGAACATAACATTATAGTTCTGCGTCTCCGGCAGGGCAAAAAGACCGCCGTTGAACTTATAAGACTCATAAGAACTTGGATAGTACTCAGAGAGTACCTCATCCACTTCATCGCCGAACTCTGCTTTGAGGTCAACCACCGCATTTCTCAGCGCATAGTTAACCGGCTCCGTCTGGGTGATATTCAGCGCAACATCCGGACCAAATCCAGAGATGACCGCCGGAAGCATCGCATTGACTGCCGCCGTGGAAGAAGTTACTGTATTGGCACCCGCCGCCGCATCGATCAGTTTTACGTTCGCCTTGATGCCCGTCTCCGGAGTAAACATCTGGTCAACCATATTTTTCAGGATCGTACTCTGGTCACGTCCAGCGGTGATCCAGACATCGATCACGTCCGGGTCATCCGAATCATACACATTTCCGAGAGCAGAAGAATCACTGCGGAACGAGTTGACAAAGAGCACGCACTCATGCACCATCTTGTCAAATCCATTCTCATCAATCTCCGGCAGTTTTTCCTTGCTTCCCGCAATCGCAATGTAGTCGATATCCATGGAGGCCGCACTCAGATTGTTGATGGATGTTCCGAGGGAACTTACATTTTCCTTGAAGTTTTTCAGCATAGCCGGGATCTTATCCGGTCTCTTCACGAAGGTCTCCATCTGACGCGCCAGCGTCTGGGCTACAGAGATCTCTCCACCCTTCTCACCGGTGTACGCCACCACTTCATCTACCAGTTTGTAAAGTCTCTTAGACTCGGTATCCATTGCCTTGATAACCTCCGGATACACTTCATTGATCCGGTAGTCACGGTACTCATCCGGCTCGGTACCTGTCAGCACGAGGATCTGACGGTACATCTGGTTCATGTTGTATACGCTGTCCGTCAGCTGTGAAAGATAGTCTCCCAGCTCACCCAGTGTATTTTTCAGGCGGATCGTATGTTTTCCTTTGGTCAGATGGAATTTATATGCCTCGCCTTTTTCGTCCTGGAGGCATTTCATTTCCCAGACATTGCTATATGTAAACTGTACTTTGGACATTTCCCGGAAAGGCATCTCTCCATCAATGAGCAGGGCACGGTTTGCAATATATCCTCGGTTATATCCCTGGCGTCCCTTGATGCCAATGACATAATCTCCTTCTTCCGGCGCTTCAAACTCCCATTCCAGCCAGTCATTGGGAACCTTCCACTGGGTTCCGCCGATCATGTTCAGAACCTGTCTGTCCGTATTGTGCTGGGTTATCTTTCCATCTTTATCCTCATATTCCGTATCACTAGAGGTACGGTCATAAGTAGCATACAGGGACGGCGAGGAACGTCTCACAGATTTTTCCCCCTGTATTTTAACAAGATAATCGCCGGCAACATTATTGGTCTTTCCAGAATTCCCCTGGGAGTACTCAGAATATTCCGGGGCAGCCTTCTTGTTGGTCAGCACCAGCTTACGCATCACAAGTTTTTCATTGACGCCGGTAATACGGATCTTATTTTTCCCCGCCTCCATATAAAATTTATAAGGCTCTACTTCATATCCGGTAGCGTCTTCCAAATAAGCAGAGACCCAGCCGCGGTTCGGATCTTCCACCTGTGCAGCACGGATCTCATTCCCCTGGTTATCCGTCCTCACTTCTCCTTCGTCCGTGTAGATACGGCCAAGTGCTATCGCATCCGCTCCGCTAAAAGGAACTTTTCCATTAATCTCGATCTTTGATTCAATGGAAATACCGCGGTCTTCTTCATCCGTTGTCGGGAAATACTCCAGCATAAGATTGTAGTATCCTGCGTTCTTTACGTCAATCTCATACTCTGCATATCCTTCTTCTGGAATCTGTACAGCGTCTGACCTGTCAGCTGCCGGACCAACACCAGTGCGTTTTGAAACATTGCTGCTGTCTTTATAGCCAAAAATGTCAAACTCATATGTGTTCTCTGCACCCTCTGGCGCGGAATCCCCATGAGCTTTTTTGTATAAGGCATATGTATCACTACGGCCATAGGAATTTTCCGTCGCTTCCAGATCCACGCCCTTATACTTGTCGGAGTTGTCGCTTGTTGACGTTCCTTTAAGTTTAAAAAACACAACCAATGCTGCGATCACCACCACAACAATAAGAAATGTCCGCAAGCCTTTTTTCTTCATCAACTTTGACATAGCTGTCGCAATCTCCTTTCATCCTTTCTCTTTTTTAGGCGTTTCGCACAAAAAAAAGCCATTTTTTGAAACGCACAACTGAATTCTTTGTATATTTTGCATACAGTTTGTAATTAAGTATATCATTATTTTTGTGACATGTCTATAGTTTTGAACATTTTTTTTATGAAAAACGACTAAAAAATGAAGGTTTTATGAACCGTCCATATTTCTTGTTTACTTTACGTTCATTGTATATTAAAATGTGAATTATCAACAATTTTTAAGGAGATTTTCACATGAACGACAAACATCTTTACCAGAACCCGGTACTTTCGGGATTTTATCCGGATCCCTCCATGTGCCGGGTGGGAGACGATTATTACCTTGTAACATCCACTTTCGCCTATTTCCCGGGAGTTCCCATCTTCCACAGCCGGGATCTGGTCCACTGGGAGCAGATCGGAAACATCCTGGACCGTCCCTCCCAGCTACCGTTAAAGAATGCCGGGGTGAGCCAGGGAATTTTTGCACCAACCCTGCGTTATCATAATGGCACATTTTACATGATCACGACGAACGTAAGCAGCGCCCTGGGAAATTTCATTGTCACCGCAAAAGATCCCGCGGGCCCCTGGTCTGAACCTTATTCCCTTGGTTCTGAGGGGATTGACCCCTCCCTGTTTTTTGACGATGACGGCAAATGTTATTACTGCGGCACAAAGCCAAGGCGCGAAGGCGCCCGCTATTTCGGAGACAACGAGATTTACATACAGGAGCTCGACCTGGATACGATGAAACTTGTGGGCGAAAGCTATCCGGCATGGCACGGAGCGCTACGGGATGTGGAATGGCCGGAGGGCCCCCATATTTATAAAAAGGACGGCTGGTACTATCTGCTGATCTCCGAAGCCGGCACCGCACACGATCATGCCATTTCCATCGCCAGGAGTAAGAGCCTGTCCGAACCCTTCGAGGGCTGCAAAGCCAACCCCATCATGACCCACCGGCATCTCGGCCTGGCTTATCCCATCGTCAATGTCGGCCACCCTGATATTGTCGAAACTAAGAACGGTGAATGGTGGATGATTCTTCTCGCCTCCCGTCCTTATGGCGGATATTACCGAAATCTGGGAAGAGAGACCTTTCTGGTGCCTATGGCCTGGGAAAACGGATGGCCCATCGTCAGTCCAGGAAAGGGGATTGTTGAAACTACACTGGAAGCCCCGGATCTTCCCCTGCATTTTACCGAACCGGTTCCCGCCACGGAACATTTTGACAGGGAGTCCCTTCCCCTGCACTTTATGTATCTGAGAAATCCCGTCACCGAAAATTATTCCCTGACGGACAAAAAAGGATATCTTGCCCTGCGGTGCGCAAAGGATACCCTCTCCTCCTCAGGAAACCCAAGTTATGTATGCCAGAGGCAGAAGGATTTTAACTTCCGTTTCGAGACAGTGATGGAATTCTCCCCGGCTTCCGAAAGGGATCAGGCCGGCATCGCCATTTTCCAGTGCGAGAACTCAAACTACCAGTTGCTGGCAGGTACCGATGGCAGCACTACAGTTCTGTCCGTGTTCCGCACCTGGAAGGAGGAGACAACCCTCCTGGAATCCATTTCGCTGGAGCCCGGCTGCAGCCGGCTGGCACTGAGACTGGAAGCCCGTCTTCAGGACCTGTCTTTCCAGTACAGTACAGATGGAAAGAACTATACTACGATCGTAGATCATGTAGAAGGAAGAATCCTCTGCACAGATGCCACCGGCGGTTTTGTGGGTAACACCCTGGGGGTGTACGCCACTTCCAACGGAGAAGACAGCGATACCTTTGCTTATTTTGACCGGGTAACATATATCGGAATCTGATCCCCAGTTCTATGTTTTTTGACAAAATCATTGACAAACGAAATAAAAAATGGTAACATACTGAGTGTTGTGACGGAAACGTCCCACGCCTGCGGATGTGGCGGAATGGCAGACGCACAAGACTCAAAATCTTGCGGGGGTGACCTCGTGTGGGTTCAAGTCCCACCATCCGCACTGAAAAAACCTTGCTGTTATGCAAGGTTTTTTTACGTTTACGCGGAAGGCACAAGCTATGGTGCCGCCCATGGTTTTAGCATTTTCGCTACATTCCAGGACGATATATGTGGAAGATCCCGTATCCTGAAAATGTCATTGATACTTTGTCCGGATATCCTTTACCGATGCCTTTTGCGTACTTGTCGATCAGGTTCTTATCGCTGTCATCCAGCACCAGTTCGCCCCCCTGGACTATCATATAGTAATCTATCAGCTTCCCATCCCGGAACATAAATACAATCCGTCTGTCATCCACCATTTTACTGAGATCTGTATCCTGCCTGCCACTCACTAAAGATACCGTATTATCTTTGCAGAATGTAAGGGTTTCGATTTTACCTCCCACCGTACTGGCACAAAGGAAATATTCCCCGCCGGACACGACATCTTTCACGAATTCCTGATATTTTGCCGGCGCATAACAGGAAGAAAAATTAAAGTGCAGAGAGATCTGGAATGATTCATCCGATTGTTTCCTCAGGCTGAATCTCACTCCCTGGCAGCAGAAATAATACACCGGTTCTATCATTTCCTCGCTCTGGTTATCATACTTGATACTGCATTGTATCAATTTAGCGGCTTTATCCAGCTGCTTCCCAAAGCCTTCAAAACCAGCCGCCTCGATCCTGGAAATCTCTTCCGTGGAGGTGAACTTTCCTTCTTTGGGATCATAAGAGAGCTCCCTTCCCATAAGACACTCCATAAGCACCGAGGATTCCTGTACAGTGAGAGGATTTTGTTCCAGATAATCTCCGCTCTCGATCTGGTCAAAGTTTAACTGTGCTTCCTGGAAATCGAAAGTCTCCTCATCCGATCCGCCCTCTGGACGGGAACGGGACTCCAGAATCTCTTGTTCATACAATGCTTTTATCCCAGGATGCATGGGCTGGTACAAAACATACCCTCGTTCCGCTAATGTTGTCCCCATATTAGTGCCACCTTCCTCAGCACCAACGATTCTTCCTGTCATTACCTCTTTGTCCCCGGCCCTGGCCATGCAGAACCCTACGATGGCCAGTATCAGAACCGGTACAAGAAGAATTGCCAGAATGGATTTAAAACGTTCTTCTTTTATCATTTCTTTTCCCTCCTCTGCTTCTTTTTTCTATGCATGACTGCCAGATTTAGAACAACTAAAAATAGTGCTGAAACGGCAATGCTCACCATCCAGTAACGGAATTCTCCCCCTGTATCTCTGTGCATTGTTCCGATCAGAGGAGCATTCCCGGCAGCATAAGAAATCCCCATTCCTGCTGCCAGCGAAATTCCTGTAAAGATAAACTGCAGCACTGCATTGGAATTTATCAGCATAAACTGGTTTTCCCGGATGCTCCACCGGCATCGGATTGAGATCAGTATCAGGGCGATTCCTACGCCGCATAACAGCAGGAGAAATAACAGTCTGTCTGCATAGAAGGACCATTCCATATCAAGTACCGATATTATGCCATAATCCATATAATCACATTGTCTTTCGCTGCAATAAGGAAGATACTCAAACAGACTCCTGGAAATCCCTGTCATTCCGCCTGCCTCACCATAAATACCTGCAAACATTGCTGTAAAGTATATGATAGAAACCAAACTCCCCCCTCCTATAGTAAATGCCAGCAGCATGTTGTGGACACAGAGCTGCGCCACAAACAATATGAGGTAAATCGCACTCATCGCCAGAAACACAAATAAAACGATCTGCCATAACATCAGACAGGAATTTGTATCCGTAGTGCCATTTGGGATCATTTCATTGATCTCCTGGATCTGCGGTGTGAAAACAGCATCCATCACCGTCCCAGCCAGCCCGAACATCACACAGGAACCAAGAATAACAACCTCCCCCACTGCTGCCTTGATCCAGGTCTTCTTCCATTCTTTTAGTGGAAGAAGACGAATGAAGTCGGAAATCTCGGACCGGTTTTCCGAAGCAAACAGCCGCAGGATCAGGATGAAGTCAAAGAATATCACACCGAAAAAGGAGAGATCTTCCAAAATCCGCCTTATGCCATTAAGAAGTATATCCCCACATTCATATATTCCTACGGCTTCTGAATATCCTGCCAGGGCAACCAGCCCCGAAGCTGCCCCTCCATTAATCCCTCTATAAACAAACAGATAGGTAACTGCCGTATAAAAAACTGCCAGAACAAACAGCGGCAGTACTTTTTTCATTTCCCGCTTCGCATAAATCATCGTTGGCTGACTCATATTCCATTCCTCCTTCGATTCGAGTAAATAAACAGCTCTTCCAGTGAGATCTCCGTCTGTTCCGCCAGCTGCGCCCCTTTGGAAAGGAAAAATTCGATGGCATCGTCATTTTCATCTCCCTTATCCCACAAAAATGTGTACACACTGCCGATACTGGAATAATTTAGGATGCGCGCATCGCCGTAAACCCCTTCCGGAATCCCATCCTGAAAAACCACCTGATATTTACCGATCCTCTCTTTTACCGTATCCAGCTCTCCCTGATAATGAACTCCCCCTATGTTCATCATCGTCACGGTATCACATATCTTTTCCAGTTCATGAAGGTGATGAGTGGATATGATCACTGCCGTCTCCCCATACTCCACCTTTGCCACCACCTGTTCCATCAGATCTGACTTGGCAATGGCATCCAGTCCTGAAGTCGGCTCATCCATGATCAGCACCTCCGGTTTCATCGCCATATTCAGCATAAAAGAAGTACGCATTTTCTGCCCCTTAGACAGCTGTCCGATCTTCCGTTCCATCGGAATTTCAAATATCTGGTTTAATTTATTAAACTCCTCCCTATCAAATGTATCATACATCCCTGCAAAAAAGTCCACCATCTTTCTAACCTTGTAAGTTGGAAAGAAATTACAATTATCCGCTACATATCCAATCCGCTTTTTCACTTTTGGATTGTCGTAAACCGGCTCACCATCCAAAAGGATATCCCCGCTGTCTGCTTTAAGTATCCCGGTCATGCATTTGATCAATGTCGTTTTCCCGGAACCATTGGGGCCGATCAGTCCATGGATCTGTCCGGCTTCCACCTGAAAGGAGATATTTTCTATGGCCGGCTTCTCTCCCCTGTCGTAAGCCTTCGTCACCTGACTAACTTTTATCATCCTAACCTCCTATTCTGCACAAAGATCACTATACAGTGCATCGATTTCATTTTTTAATTCTTCCTTTCGTATTCCCATATAGATCATTTCCATACATGCCTGACGGAACACCGAAAATCCTCTTTCTCTCTGGGATTCATTCGGTCCTCTCCCTTTTTGCTCGGCAATATAGGCGCCCTTCCCCCGGATCGTCACAATGACTTCCTGGTGTTCCAGTTCACTGTATGCCTTCGCCACCGTTCCCGGTGTCACAGAAAGCTGCAGTGCCAGTTTCCTCACTGAGGGAATGCTGTCACCTGGTTTGAGATATCCTTTTAACACTGCCATTTTGATCTGGAAAATAATTTGTTCAAACATGGGCTGATTGCTGGTTGGATTTATCTGTATCACATATATCACCTCCCTTTATGACTGGTAATTTGGTATACTGTTTCCTGCATCGGTAACTGTATCATCTGTACCAACCGTACTAACTGTATTATTCCAACCGATACAGTTATGATACACCCCTTTTCTTCTTTTGTCAATCTTTTTTTATCAATTTGGCAGCATTGACCTGAAATATAAAAAAGCACACAGCAAAAGTGCAGCCCTGTTCCCGGACTGCACCTCTTCCCTTTGTATGGCATCCTATTATTTCATGGTCTCAAAAGACGCGGATTTCAGATCAATATACTTTCCTGCCACACGGATCCCAGTTACTTTCTCCATGTCCAGAACTTTATCAAACTGCTTATAGATATAATGGCTGCTTTCTCTTCCCATGCCGCCTGCACCTTTAAAATCTTTGCCTTTCAGGCACAGTTGAAAATCATTCATACCAACCAGCATCTCTCCTTTTTTCAATTCTTCTTCTATGACGCCTGCCCCTACATAACGTATTATCTTCTGGTTTCCCTTAGCATCCACTTCAACCTCATCGTCCCCAGTATCCCTGACCACTGCGCCGATCTCGCTTAAAGATACTCCGTCTGGATTCTGCATAGTCACTTCAGCAGAAAGCGGTGAAATGGTTAGATCCTTTATGACCACTTTGTCCTTCCCCAGGGTCAGTGTCTGATCCAAATGATAAACCCGTTTTTCCGTTCCCACAGACAGATCCCAGGAAAGATCCCATTTGCCGTCTGCTGCGATCACCTCCGGACTGGTAGCCTCCAGACTGAGATCCGCTTTCGTACTATACTTCTCAAAAGGAGACAGGGACATCTTCATAATCCCCTCCTGTAAATTATCCTCCATCCTAGTAGCGATAAAGTACTCATAGAGAACGGTGTGGTCATCTATAACCTTTTTGACGCCGCCGCTATAATCTAACGGGATTCCAGAATCCATCTGAAACTCTGTCTGAGGTGTTGCAATTCCAGTACCTATCCCTTCCTGAAGCGTTGTTCTATAGTCCAGGTGTTTTACTGCATCCTGATCCACCGCTTTGTACTGGTCCCCATACTTGACCTTGTAACATACATAGGCACTATGCTCATCTGCCAGCGTCTGTTGTATCGTTACAGTAATATCTTTGTCTGTTACAGAAACCTTTTTCCTTTTTGCCTCTGCTGTCACCTGCGGCTGCTGGGCAAAACCCTTTTCATTCAGCTCTTTCTGCAGATCGGCATTTTTTTCCACCCCGAAGCTCTTTGCCACATAATAATCCCATAATCTGGTGCCTGCATAGGCGATCCCCCCTGTTGCCAGCACCACCGCCAAAGCGGCCGCAGCCACCTTGGGCACATATTTAAAATATTTATTCCCCATTGTTAATCTCTCCTTTTCCTGATTCAGAATCCTATCCTTTAATTCCTGGGAGGGTGTCTCCTGTATATCCATATTTTCCTTCAATAAATCATCCAGATTATATTTCATAGCCATCATCCTCCAGACTATTTTTTAATTTCTTTCTTGCCAGATACAGCCTGCTTTTCACCGTTCCCCTGGGAATATGCAGTGTATCGGCGATCTCTTCTGTCCGCATCTCAGCTGCATAATACAGATAAATAACCGTTCTTAATTTATCCGGAAGAGTGCGGATGTGCATGGTCAGTCTTTCCTGGATCTCTTTGCGCTCCAGATCTTCCAGTATATCTTCTCCCTCTGATAACGGTATAGCCAAAAACTCATCGCGTTCCAGGGATAGATTTTTTTGTTCCTTCTTCTTTTTGCGCCACTGGTTTTTCCACAAATTAGAAGCAATCCCCATCAGAAAATTCCGGTTTCTCCGTATCGCTCCGGCCTGATCCCGGTCTGAGACAAATTCCAGCCGCCTCTGCTGTTCCAATGCTTTCAGGAAAGTATCCTGATAAAGATCATCCGCCTCCATCCGGTTCCGGGTCAGACGGCAGCAAAAGCAATATAAATCGTCGCCCACGGTCTCCAGCAGCAGCTGTATCGTATCCCTCAAGTTTCCCCCCTCCTTTCCTGCTGTTATCGTATTTTCCCCATATTCTTTTTCCAGTGTAAGTTTAAACAGAATTCTATTATAGCCCGATGCCGCGGATCTGAACCCGCCAGCAGGCCAGCTCAAAGGCCTTCACTATTATTCTGTCACAAAGTCCAAAACGGTTCAGTATTCTTCACATTTATAAAAATTTTTCTAAATTTTAGTTTCCACCTTCGCGGGCGGCGCCATGGCTTGTGCTTTCCGCGCAAATCATGGCCGTCGAGCTAGCCAGAGGTTTATTTCCCTTTCATCCAAAAAAGTGCCATCTGCAATATTTCATGCAAATGACACTGTAAATTTACCGGTTAAACTGTGTCTGTACAGATACAAACTGGATGCTGATATATGA
>CAMTDY010000042.1 GCA_947070915.1 uncultured Roseburia sp. | reverse complement strand
TCCGGATACAGTCCGATGGCAGGACAGAGAAAGCCAAGGGCATAGAGCAGGAATACAGAGAGGGATCCAGGTTTTGCGATACAGGTATCTTCCCGGCAGCTTTCTTCCTGGGGATGGTTGTGGAACAGGGCAAAGTACATTTTCAGCATATAGGCAAAGGTCATGCCGCCGGAAATAAGGAAGATCCATTCCACACCCTGATACACATCTGCGTAAGGAGATAGCTGAAAACTAATACAAACACCATACTTATTCATATCTGCGAAAGCAGGAATGTGCATGCAGGTCTCGATTCCATGGTGGATCAAGGTCTTGCTCACAAATCCACTAAAGAGAGGAACACCACTGATTCCCAGGGCGGCACAAAGAAACGGCAGTTTCAGCCACCACTTGCGGTTGGCAAAACCGGCAAGACGGTTGTAATCCAGTTCCCCGGTCATGCCGAAGAGGAAGGAGACGATGGTGAAGAGGATTAGTTTAAACAAGGAATGGTTTACCGTGTGCAGCAGGGCAGCCAGGGAATCGCTGCATCCGATGGCCACCAGGATAAATCCGATCTGGGACATGGAAGAGCAGGCCAGAGTCCGTTTTACATTGGTGGAAAACAGCCCCAGCAGTCCCCCGGTGAACATCGTCAGGCAGCCCAGGACCGACAGGGCAGCCCCCCAGGCTCCTCCAGCGGGATTGTTTTGAAAAAGACATATGCTGACCATCAGGATTCCGTAGATACCGGTTTTAGACAGTACAGCTGAAAGTACCGTCGTACCGGCACAAGGCGCTGCGGTATAGGTCTTTGGCAGCCAGGTGTGCAGGGGAAACATGCCTGCCTTGGCGCCAAAACCAAAGAGAAGACAGCTTCCGGCGGTGTAGAGCAGAGGGGTGTCAGCCGGCGCAAAAGAAGTATCTGCCAGCTGCTGAAAACTCAGTGTCCCGAAACGCCAGTAAATCAGCATCAGACCAAAGAGCATGACAAGCCCGCCCAGGATGCCGTACATCAGATAGGACATGGCAGCTTTCCGGGAAGCCTGGCTCTCATCACAACCCACGTAGGCGAAGGAACATAAGGTCATGATCTCGAAGAAGCAGAACAGGGTAAAAAAGTCTGCGGCAACGAAGATCCCAAGAGAAGCGATGCCAGTTAATATATAAAACAATAAAAAACGTCGGTTATTCCGGGAGCCCTTTAAAAGCTGGGGAAGGGTACTGGCCGTGACCAGGTATACAGCCAGTGTGATTCCGATAAAATAGGGGCTTAGCGGGTTTTCCAGTGTAAAACTCATCATTGAACAATCCATATGTCATCACCTCCTAAATCCGTCCTGACGCCACCTGGCTGAAAAAGTTCATCAGGGGCGCGGAATAAATGCCAAATAAAAAGATCAGTATAGCAAACAGAACCATAGGCAGTTTCATGAGCCAGTTTGGATCACAGATCTCTTTGGTGCTGCCCTCTGCCTGTCTGTCTGACAGAGCTTGTCCACTCGGTGTAGGTGTAAACTTTGCCGGCAGATAGGCTTTTATTATGATTGTAAAGATATAGATCGAAGTCAGGAAGGCGGAGAGGATCAGGACACAGATCAGCACCGGAGCCAGCCTGTTTCCCTGCTGCCAGGCGCCGACGGCAGCCGTGGCGATATTCCATTTACTGATAAAGCCAGTGAGAGGTGGTATGCCGATCAGGGCGATACCGGCGATGGAGAGACAGGCAAAGACCACAGGCATCTTTTTTCCATATCCGGATATTTCATATATATAGGTGCTGCCGGTCTGGTGCATGATGGCGCCTACGGCAAAAAACAAGGTGATCTTCATAATGCCATGGAAGATCATATGGGTAAAGCCTCCTACCAGTCCCCCCGGCGTCATAAGGAGTACGCCCAGCAGGATATAGGAAAGGTTGCTGGAGGTGGAGTAGGCGAAACGGCGTTTCAAATGCTGTTCTTTTACCGCACTGGAAGAGCAGTACAGGATCGTTGCCGCCACAAACAAAAGGACGGTATACTGTGCCCAGGTACCCCGCAAAAATTCCGTACCGAAAATGTAATAGGTAATGCGGATAATGGCAAAGGCGCCGGATTTGACAACGGCGACTGCGTGGAGCAGGGCTGTGACTGGAGTCGGTGCGATAGAGGCAGTGGGCAGCCAGCCATGCAGCGGGAAGATCGCAGCCTTTACGCCAAAGCCCAGTACCATGAATACAAAGACGGCGAGAAGCACATTGGTATCCGCTCCGATCTTAGCCGTGTCCAGTACGCCGCCAAAGGTGAAATTCATTGAACTGCCATAGTTCAGGATAAAGATAAAACCAATAAAAGCAAAAGCTGCGCCTCCGATGGAATAATAGGCGTATTTCCGGCCGGCAAATCTCGCTTCTTTTTTAAAGGAATGCATGACCAGAGGAATGGTAACCAGCGTCAGCATCTCATAGAACATGTACATGGTCATAAGGTTGGCAGACAGTGCAATGCCAAGGGTGATGCCATAAGTGATGGTGTAAAAGGAAAAAAAGCGCGTCTCACTTCCCTCGTGCTTCATGTACTCAAAGGCATACAGGGTGGCAAAAGGCCATAGAGTGGCTACCAGTGCCGCAAATACCATGCCGGTGCCGTCCAGATGTACGGATACCTCCAGAATGCCGGCGAGGTTGATCAGTCTCGTGTAGGACATGGGATGTGTGACCAGGAGATACCACATCAGCAGAGAATTGATCACCACGATGGTTTCCACATAGATATTGCGCTGCCTTCTGCTGTTAAATGGAAACAGGGGAAGCAGCATTCCGCCCAGTATGGGCAGAAGGACGGGTATTATAAGTAAGATTCCATTCATTTTATCACCATTTCTTTCATGCATGCCACAGGAAACTGCCAACAGACAGTTCCGCCAGGCTTATTAAAAAATACCATTTAGGTATGCGATATCGATACAAAGTTTCTCAAAACCGGAAAAGCAGATTCCAAACAGGATGGCCGCTGCCGCCAGAAGTCCAAGAGGGACCAGGATCCAGAGACCTGCCTCACAGCTCTTCGGTTTTTCGCCCTCTTTTACCCCGTCGGGTGTGCGGTAAAATGCGTGGAAGGCGGGGACCAGAAGATATCCGGCGGTCAGCAGGGCGCTGATCAGAAGGATTACCGGACCGGCATAGCGCACAACGGGAATCCCAGATGCCAGAGCTCCCAGACAGAGGTCTTTTTTGCTGAAAAATCCACAAAATGGCGGGATGCCCACCATGGAGATCCCCAGCAGGGTAAAGCAGGCCAGGGTGACGGGCATCTGTTTGCCGATGCCCTTTAACTCATCTATTTTTGTTTTTCCTGTTTTATATATGATTGAACCGGCACAGAGGAACAATCCATTCTTCATAACAGAGTGGAAGATAACATGTGCCAGGGCGCCAGCCAGCGCCAGGGGATGCATAAGCGACACTCCGAAGAGGATATAAGATACCTGGCTGACCGAAGAATAGGCGAGCCGCCGTTTGAGGATCTTTTCTTTGTAAGCGAGCATCGATCCCATAAATACAGTGATCAGCGTCAGGATAATAAATGCGGTCTGCACCCAGGTGTCTTTCAGGAATGGGACTCCGGCGATATAGTAGACTACACGGATGATCGCAAGCACACCCATTTTGGTATTGATACCAGAGAGGATAGCACTGGCGGGGGCAGGCGCCACCGGATGGGCTGTGGAGAGCCAGCCATGCAGGGGAAACATACCTGCTTTGGAGCCAAAGCCCACGATCATGCCGAAGAAGATCACCAGGAGGAGTCCCTCATGTCCTGACACTTTTGCCGGATCCAGCACGCCTCCCGGTGTAAAAGCAAGGGTAGTGCCGAACTGATAGATATAGAAAAATCCCATCAGGCCGAGAAATGCTCCGGCGATGGAGTAAAAGATATATTTGAAACCGGCGGAGATGGCTTCTTTTGTCTGGGAGTGGATGACGTAGCCGATGGTGGCAAGGGTCATACCCTCATAGAAAAGATACATGGTGACCAGGTTTCCCGCGCAGCAGATGCCGAGAACAACACCGAGAGTCATAAGATGACAGCCATAAAACCGTACATTTTTCCATTCGTGTTTCATGTATTCAAAGGAGTGCATGGTGACTGGGAGCCACATGGCAGAAACGAGGGCGGAAAACAGTTTTCCCAGGCGGTCCAGGTGTAACATGACCGGCACGTCCTCTTTGATGTGCCAGAGGATTAACGTATTTTCCGGCGCTGCAAGGTTGACAAGGGTGCAAAGAAAAACAAGGATGGTGACCAGGCCGGTAAAGCCGGTCAGCCAGTTTCTTCTCTCCGGAAGGTACTGCTCCAGGCGGGGAGAAGCAAAAAATAATATCATGCCGCAGAACAGCGGCAGTAAAACCGGTATCGCCAGCATAACAGCCTCCTTTTTTATAGTAAAGTTCGTTTTTCGCGGTTAGCTAAACATGTCGGTTCCCAACTGGATCGTCTGCCATACAAGGTTGGAACCAATTCCTAGAAACAGGTTCAAAAGGACAAACAGCAGGATGGCAAGGGTGAACTGACGTTTTGCCCGGAATCCGATGCGCTCGGTCTTGTTGACCGGTGTGTATATGGTAAGTACGGTGTGCAGAAAATATACAGCATTCAGTATCGTACTGATGGCAAGGGCGATCATGGCAGTCCAGAGCTTAAAAGGCGAGGACTCCAGAGTAGCCAGGGCAAAATATACCTTGGAGGTAAACCCGGCAAAGAGGGGGATGCCGATCATGGAGAGAGCCCCCGTACTGAAACCGATACCGGCAATAATGTTCCGGTATCCGGCGCCCTTCAGATCAGGAAACAGCTTGCTGTTTCCTGATACTTCTGACAGTCCTCTGGCAGAGATAAACAACAGGGACTTAGATGCGGCGTGGGAAATGACATGGAAGAGGGCGGCGAGAATACCTGCCTCTGTGTCCAGTCCGATGCCCATGTAGATATAGCCGATCTGCGCCACCGAGGAAAATGCGATCATCCGTCTTATGTCTATCTGGTGGATGGCGCTGACAGACCCCAGGATCATGCCAAGGATCGCGAAAACAAACAGGATATTTTCTACGTGATAGTGCATGATGATATCCAGTCCGATCACGCGGTAAAATATCTTGATCAGCAAAAAAATGTAGCTCTTGGATACCAGGCTGGAAAGAATGGCACTGGAAGCCGCCGTTCCATAGCTGTAGGCATCCGGAAGCCAGGAATGAAAGGGAAACAGCGCGGACTTGATCGCCAGGCCCACACAGATAAATACGATGATCACCGTGAGGGGAATGGTATACTGCCCGTGGGCATTGATCTGTATTACACTTTCATGTATGTTTGACATGAGAAGGTGTCCGGTGATGCCATAGAGCATGGAAAGTCCTATCAGGATCAGACCGGAACCGATCAGGCTCATGATCATGTACTTGGTAGCCGCCACCAGGGTATGTCCGGTATCCCGGATCAGGATCAGTCCTCCGGCGGCGATGGTATTGATCTCGATGAATACGTAAGCGGTAAAGAGATCGTTGGTGTAGATGAGTGCCAGCAGGGAACTCATCATAAGATTGATCAGCACATAGAAGAGATTTTGCTTGGTCTCTATGATGTCTGAGAGGATGTATTTGCCACCTCCGAGGATGGAGAGGATCATAATCAGGCTGAAAAAGACAGCCATCAGTGCCTCTAAGATTCCCACCCGGATCTCGTTGCCCCAGGGCGCCGGAAAGTGTCCCATCATAAAGGTATAGCTTTCACCGGTCTGGAACACGAAGGCGAGAACAAAGGCAGACATGCATAAGATCACAGTCAAAAGTCCCATGGTCAGCCGCCTTGCGTATTTGCCCCTGAGAACAGAGCAGGTGACGCCGCCAGCCAGGCACATGATAATATTGAAAAAGGGAAAGTTCTGAACCAGACTCATGCTAAATCTCCTCTCTCTTGGCACTCAGGGCGATCTGGTCGATATCCAGCGTGCCGTATCGTTTGTAAAGGCGGACGGTGATGGCGAGCATCAGTGCTGTGACGCTGACAGAGACGACGATTCCTGTCAGAACCAGTCCGCTGGGGATCGGGTTCGTATATGTTTTAACAGCATTTCCGGAAGGATCCGGGATATCCGCGCCCACCAGGATCGGTGCCAGATGGCTCATGATGTAGCCCTTAGAGGTCAGGAACAGGTAGATCGCCGTGTCCATAATATTAAATCCCATAATTTTTTTGATCAGGTTTTTATGAAGAAGAAGGGTTGTCAGACCGATCCCAAAAAGAATGACGGCCGCCACTTCATAGTAATTCGTAAATATTGCGTTGTTCATTTATAATTCCCCCTTTTTAAACAGAGAGTAAAATCCGTACATCGTACAGGCTACTACCATACCGACACAGATGTTCAGGGGCAGGATCAGCCCGCTGCTCAGGATGGCGCCGGGAGTGCCCTTGGGAATGATGCTTTCGATATGGTTGGCGCCGGTATAGAAGGAATAACTTTTGGCGGCGGAATAAAACAGCAGGGCAAACAGGGATATGACAGAATAGGTCTTCCGCGTGAAAAATCTGCCAGTCTGCTCAAAACCAAAAGCATTCGCTGCCAGGATCAGTCCCGCACCGATGATGGCGCCCCCGGAAAAGCCTCCTCCGGGAGAAAGATGTCCGTTCAGCACAATATAAATGCCGAAGATCAGGATAAAAGGGGTGAGCAGCGTCGCGGCTGCTTTCAGGATTGGATCTGGCTTGGGCTGGGGGGTAATTTTTTTCATGGCATGTTTCTTTCCCTGCCTGTCTTTGCGCAGAAGGATCATCACACAGGTGGCGGCGATGAAGAGCACATGGGATTCTCCCAGGGTATCAAAAGCGCGGTAATCCAGGATCATCCCTGCCACGATATTGACGGCGCCGGTCTCAGCAAGACCTTCTTCAATGTATCGCTGCACCACTTCATTGGAGGCCGGATTATGCGCGCTTCCGAAAGTGGGAAGGTTGGACACCGTAACCAGAAGCACGGAGATCAACACAAGGCAGAACAGCACTGCCATGCAGCCGTAGATCCGCTTGAAGATTGTGATCCCTTTGGTTTCCGGCCATTTTTCATATCGGTTATACAGTTCTTTCAGTGTCTCGAGACGCTCCGGCCAATCGGTTTTCTTCTTTTTTTTGTGTTCCAGCACAGGATCATCCTTCTGGATATCTTCTTTTAAAAAAGAAGGATTCTGTTCAAAAATGTCGTTGTATTCATGGATTTCAATGCGATCGCCGTTCACAAAGCGTTCCAGCCTGCGCCACCATGTTTTTTCATAATCTTCTCTTGTTTTACTCATGATCGTTCTGCCTCTTTCCCTTCCTCTGCATTATCTGTGGAGGTGTTTTCTCTGCGCTCATCTGTGTTGATGGCATGGATCCGTTTGAGGGTTACAAAAAAGAGTACGCTGGTAACACCGGCGCCCACCGCGGCTTCTGTGACGGCGAGATCCGGAGATTCCAGAATGATCCAAAGGATGCACATGATCACGCTGTATGACATAAAGATCACGATGGATGTCAGAAGGTTTTTATTCAGGCATACAGCGACAGCACACAGGATAAGAAATACAACGAGTATCAGGCTAAATATTGTCATGTTCCCTTTTCTTCCTTTCATATGTCATCTGGGCGATCAGGTGACTGGATACGGGGCTTGCCAGCCATAAAAAGACGATCACAAGCACCAGTTTCAAAGAGGTAAAAGATATGCCAAAGAGCAGGACTAGTCCTGCCAGAACCAGTGCCAGGGCAAGGGTGTCTCCCATAGCTGCCGCATGCATTCTTGTGAGGCATTCTTTAAACTTGAATACGCCGATCGCAGCGGATATGGCAGTAAAAATACCACCTAGGATAAGCAGTGCTGCGATGCTGAATCGTAACCATTCCATAGTATTCCTCCATTCCGGGAACGTCTTCATAAGAGCGTCCCTGGCTTCTTTTTACATTATATTAATTCATAGTTCACAGGGCATCGTCCTCATCCTCTTCTGAACCAGACTGGTAGCTTCCGATAAAGATCTTTGTCAGAACCACCACTGCGATAAAACTAAGCATGGCATAGATCAGAGCTACATCTACCAGCCATCCCTCATCCAGATGCCAGGCGAGGATACAGATGGCAATGATGGTCAGTGTTCCGGTCATATTTGCCGCCACCATGCGGTCTCCCAGAGACGGTCCTTTGATGGCTGCCATGAGGCAGGCAATGATGCACAGGGAGAGCAGGATGAGCGCCCCGGTAAAAAAAGTCGATTGTATAGTCTGTAACATGATTTCTCCTTCTGTCAGTCTTCCGTTCTATTTATAATTAAGTCTCAGCCTGCGTTTAAGCAGCGATCTATTTTCTGCAGCAATGCGACAAAGGACGAGCGGTCCAGATCCTCTGACATAGACTTGTCCAGACAGTGTACGGTAAATTTTCTGCCGGAGAGCTCCACGGTGATAGTTCCTGGTGTCAGGGTGATGGAATCTGCCAGTATGACGTTCAGAACTTCTGATTCAAAGGGAGAAATAAATTCTACCACGCAGGGTTCCACCTCGGTCCTTTCGGTATAGATCTCTTTTAACACCCCGATGTTTGCCTTGACGATCTCTGCCACGAGAAGAAAAGCATACCCCAGGGCATAGAGTGATATGCGGGCAAAAAGCAGATCTTTTTTTGGTGAATAGCCAAGAAATCTGCAGCAGAACAGATACACCGCCAGGGAGATGCATATGCCGAAAAGGAGAATCTCCAGGTTCAGTTTTCCATTCAAAAGTATCCAAAACAACAGGAAAATAAAATACATCGCTACCTTCCTCTCACATTCTTTTATTCTTCTGATTTATTATAATAGATTCGTGACAGGTTTGCAACCAGTTCATGAGGAAAAAATTGACGCTGCCAGCCGCCTGTGCTACAATGTTTTTAATTTACGTGAAGGCATTAAGGTGGATCATCATATGGAGGACAGCGATGAATACCGATGAAATTTATATGCGGGAGGCGCTGCGCCAGGCAAAGAAGGCGTATGGAAAGATGGAAACCCCTATTGGCTGTGTGATCGTCCGGGAGGGCAAGATCATCGCCCGCGGTTACAATAAGCGCAATGACAAAAAAAATACTCTGGCCCACGCAGAGATCATCGCCATACATAAGGCGGGCAGAGCCGTGGGGGACTGGCGGCTGGAGGACTGTACCATGTATGTGACGCTGGAGCCATGTCCGATGTGCGCTGGGGCGATCGTACAGGCCCGGATCCCCAGGGTTGTTATCGGAAGCATGAATCCCAAGGCGGGCTGCGCCGGCTCTGTGGTGAATCTTCTGCAGATGGAGGGATTTAATCACCGGGTGGAGCTGGAAAAAGGGGTTTTGGAAGAAGAATGCAGCCAGATGATGAGCGGATTTTTCAGGGAACTCCGGCTGAGGAAAAAGGAGAGGGACGGATAACTGTGAAAACCGTCCATTCTCCCCTGCTGGGTGCAGTTTTCAATGTTTGTCGAGTTTTACTTGAAGTACATGATTGTTTGTGCTATAATTTTTAGGTACATTTTTAGAAAAGGAGATTTTCACAATGAATAGTAAGACGAAAGGTATCTTTCAGATTTTGCTCGTATTGCTTGTGACAGCCGCCATGGGTGTGGTTGCATACACAGGTGTTGGGGCAGGCAAAAGAGGAAGTGCCAAAAATATCCGTTTAGGTCTCGACCTTGCCGGAGGTGTCAGTGTCACCTATGAGGCGACCAAAAGCAATCCGACGGCCCAGGAGATGAGCGATACGGTCTATAAGATGCAGAAACGTGTGGAAAATGAAAGTACGGAAGCTTCGGTGTACCAGGAGGGAAGCAACCGCGTCACGGTGGATGTGCCGGACGTGGAGGATCCCCAGGCAGTGCTGGACAAGCTGGGAAAGGCCGGCGCACTGGAATTTGTGCTGAAGACGGACTGCCAGATCGCTGAGGACAAGACCGCCACATACGACAAAGAAAAAGTACTGCTGGATGGATCCATGATCTCTTCGGCAGAGGCGACAACCCAGCAGGACAGCCAGACTGGCGTTTCGGAGAATGTGGTGAAGATCACATTTAATGGAAAAGGCGCCAAGAAATTTGGCAACGTTACCAGTGACCATGTGGGAGAAGCCCTTTCCATCATCTATGACGGCAAAGAAGTTTCGTCACCAGTGATACAGACCGCTATCACAGACGGTGTCGCAGTTGTTTCCGGAAACTTTGAGAAATTCTCAGATGCAGAGGATATGGCAGCTACCCTTCGTATCGGTGCCCTTCCCCTGGAACTGAAAAACATCCGTTCCAACATCGTGGGAGCAAAACTTGGCTTTACATCACTGGAGACCAGCCTCTATGCAGGTCTCATTGGATTTATCCTTGTCATTATCTTTATGATCGTGATGTACCGTCTGCCAGGTGCCGCTGCATCCCTTGCGCTGGTTCTTTATGTGGCAGCTACGCTGCTGGCCCTGAATGCTTTGGATGTCACCCTTACCCTTCCGGGTATCGCCGGTGTAATCCTTGCCATCGGTATGGCGGTGGATGCCAACTGTATTATATTTACCCGTATCCGTGAGGAGCTTGCCACTGGCAAGACTGTCCGGTCAGCCATCAAGATTGGTTTTGAGAAGGCGCTCTCCGCGATCATTGACGGTAACGTAACGACCTTGATCGCAGCTGTGGTACTTTATATCAAGGGATCGGGAACCGTTATGGGATTTGCCCAGACTCTTGCTATTGGTATTATTCTTTCCATGTTCACCGCGATCTTTGTTACCAGATGGATCCTGTACGGATTGGTCAGCCTGGGACTGGATAATGTGAAGTTCTTTGGTGTTCAGAGAGAGAGAAAATCTATCAACTTTGTTGGAAATTTCAAAAAATATATCATTATTTCGGGAGCTCTGTTCCTGCTCTGTATCGGAGGCCTGATCTTTAATAAAGTGCAGACTGGACAGATCCTGAATTACAGCCTTGACTTTATGGGCGGTTCATCTACCTCCATCACTTTTGACCAGAATGCAAAAGGTTTTGATGGCAGCGGAAATGCCAGCGCAGATTTCAAGACCGAGGTTACAGAGGCGGTTAAGGCAGCAGCCGGGGTGTCGGATGCGGAGATCTCGGATGTCGCCGGGGAGAGAACACTGATCGTCCGTACGGTGGATCTGACAGAAGATCAGCAGAAGACTGTTGTCGCTGCCGTCGGTGAAAAGTACGGTGTAACAAAAGAGAATATTGAGATCGAGACGATTTCTGCTTCGGTAAGTAATGAAATGAAGACGGATGCGGTGATTGCGGTGATCATTGCGGCAATCTGTATGCTGATCTACATCTGGATCCGTTTCAAGAACCTTGCTTTCGGTGCCAGCTCCGTACTGGCTCTGATCCATGACGTGATCGTTGTGCTGATGGTGTACGCAGTGGGTAGTGCCTTCATCTCTGTGGGAAGTACGTTTATCGCATGTATGCTTACCATCGTCGGTTATTCCATCAATGCCACCATCGTTATCTTCGACCGTGTCCGTGAGAACCGGAAGAAAGCGGGAAGCCGTGCAGAGGTTGCAGATATCGTAAATGAGAGTATCACCCAGACACTGAGCAGAAGTATCAATACTTCTATCACGACGCTGATCATGGTAGTGGTTCTGGCGATCATGGGTGTGGATGCGGTTCGTCAGTTTGCGATCCCGCTGATCGCAGGTATTATTTCCGGATGTTATTCATCCGTATGTCTGGCAGGTACCGTATGGTTCTTCTTGAACAAGATCAGCAAAAAGAAAGCAAAAAGTAAATAAATAACAATCTTGATTTTTTCAATGGATGAAAATAGAAAAGATGCACATACTATGGGAAAATGGTATGTGCATCTTTTTTATGCAAAGGTAAAGGAGAATACCTTCGTATTTCTGGTATACGGTATGATATTCAGTGTGCACGGAATGGAGAATGAAGATATGGAAAAGACTGTTGGTAAACGAAGTGTCCAGTTTGAGGTCCCGCCCTGTATCATCGGCGCAGCGTCAGTGGCAGGGGAAAAAGAAGGAAATGGAGCCTTCGGAAAATATTTCGACTTTGTGGAGACGGATCCGCTTTTTGGCGGCAACACCTGGGAGGAGGCCGAGAGCAAAATGCAGCATATCGCGACGGATATCGCGATACGCAATGCCGGCCTGGAACCCGGAGATATCCGCTATATCGTTGCCGGGGATCTGCTGGGACAGCTGATCGCCACCTCATTTGGGATCATGAATTTTAATATCCCGATGTTTGGAGTGTACGGCGCCTGCTCCACCATGGGAGAGTCCATGGGTATTGGCTCTATGCTGGTGGAGGGTGGTTTTGCCGACTATGTGGTGGCGCTTACGTCCAGTCATTTTGCCAGTGCAGAAAAACAGTTTCGTTTTCCCCTGGCTTATGGCAACCAGCGGCCCTACTCATCTACGTGGACGGTGACAGGGAGCGGCGCTGTGGTGCTGGGCAAAGGAGATGGCAGCTGGAAACGCAAGGAGACCGCCTATGTACAGATCTCCGGACTGACAACAGGGGTGATCACGGATTATGGCATCAAGGACAGTATGAATATGGGGGCGTGCATGGCTCCGGCAGCCTGTGACTGTATTTTAAACAACCTGAAAGATTTTGGGATTCAGCCAGATTATTATGACAAGATCATCACGGGGGATCTGGGAACCATCGGACAGCGTATCTTGAAAGACATGCTGCTGGGCTATGGCTATGATATCAGCAAGCAGCACATGGACTGCGGTACAGAGATCTACTACAACGAAGAGCAGGATACCAATGCCGGCGGAAGCGGCTGCGGCTGCAGTGCGATCACCCTCACGGGTTACATTCTCAACAAGATGCGGAAGCACGAATGGAAGCGTGTTCTCTTTGTGCCGACGGGAGCACTGCTCTCCACGGTGAGTTTTAATGAGGGAAACAGCGTACCGGGCATTGCCCACGGGGTAATGCTGGAGACCGCACAGTAAGAAAGGAGCAGGAATATGGATTATTTAATAACTTTTTTGGTAGGCGGCGCCATCTGTGCGGTGGTACAGATCGTCATGGATAACACAAAACTTCTTCCCGGACGGATCATGGTTATTCTGGTATGTCTGGGAGCGGTGATGAGTGCTATCCGCATCTATGAGCCCTTTGCCAACTGGGCAAAGGCCGGTGCCACGGTTCCCCTGATCGGTTTCGGGCATCTGTTATTTAAGGGAGTCAAGGAAGCGGTGGACAGCCAGGGCTTTGTGGGGATCTTTTACGGCGGGCTGGAACAGGCCGCCGTGGGGATCGCTGGAGCGTTGATCCTGAGTTTTCTGGCGGCACTGGTGTTTAAGCCGAAGATGTCCTAGTGCATCAGCGGGAAAGTTATAATAGAGAAGTAAAAACAGGTTTGGTCCCTTTGCACCTTAAAACCAGGAGGGTCTTGGTTTTAAGGTGCATTTTTCAATGTTAAAACTTTGTATTTTTTTGTAATAATGGTTAGGGTGTCAAAACTTAGCACCAAGCCTCCACAAATTCTCACTTCTTTGTTATAATAGAAACATATCATCAGAAGTGAGGTATAGGATATGTCTTTTAAACTTAATCAAAACCAGCAGATCACGCTGGATGACAGTTTTATAAACCAAACACCGCGCACGCAGAAGATCATTATGAATTCCTGGTGCAGGGATTTTGCAGATATTGTTTTCCCAGCTATCAACGAAGAACGATTTTCTGTTCTTTATAGCAGTAATAAATGTTCCAGGCCCAACACCCCTGTGAATTTCATTGTCGGGGCATTGATATTGAAGGAAAACAACAACCTCAATGATGACGAACTGCTTGAATCCATTTGCTGTGATCTCCGGTATCAGTATGCGCTCCATACGACACATCTTCCGGAACAGCCTGTCAGTGATCGGACGTTCAGCCGATTTCGGGAACGCCTCTATCATTACGAATTGGAGACAGGACAGAATCTGTTACAGGAAGAAATGATGCACCTTTCCGAAATTTATTCAGATTATATGGATCTGAACTCTAATATAAAGCGTATGGACAGCCTCATGATCGCCTCTAGATGCAGGCGCATGTCAAGGCTGGAGATCATTTATTCCACCACCGCAAATGCAGTCAGACTGATACACCGTCTCGGCAATGAGGAACTCATACCAAAAGGGCTTCTCCACTATCTGGACCCTGATGATCACAACAACATGATTTATCACTGCAAAGGTGATGACGTAACACCCCGGCTGGAAAAAGCGCTCCGGGAGGCTGCACAGGCCAAAGCCGTCATGGATGACGACACATGGCACGAATTCCAGGAGTACCGGGTGCTCGCGGAACAGAGCAGGATGGATGAATCGGGTGCCCCTGTTGCAAAGGACAGGAAAGAGATCACATCCTCAAGCCTTCAGAACCCTTCGGATCCCGATGCATCCTACCGTTACAAGGCAGGCAGGGACCATAAAGGCTATGTGGGCAACATCGTGGAGACTGTCGGGGAAAATGGTGACAGCCTTATCACCGGTGTGGGGTATGAAAAAAACACCCATAGTGACAGTGCATTCTGCAAAGAGTATCTTAACAGCCGTCCGGACAATGCCGCTCCGGAGACCGTGATTGCAGATGACTCTTACAGCGGGACTGAAAATCAGGAATTAGCGGCATCTAAAAACACAGAACTCATCACTACAGCGCTTTCAGAAAAACGGCCAATAAAATTTTTGCCGGGTTTACCTTTACGGAAGACGGCAGGCAGGTGACAGGCTGTCCGATGGGCAATATCCCGGTAAAAACCACATTTTATCCCAAAACAGGCATAAGCAGGGCGCTGTTTGCCAGGGAATGCTGCGAAAAATGTCCCCACAGGGAGGAATGCAAAGCCAGGGAGCAGAGGAAAAACTACGCGGTCCATGTGTCAGTCAAAATGGCCGAACGGGCAAGGTATCTTGCCAGACTTTCTACCGATGAATACAGGCAGCTGACCCGCAAGCGGAATGCGGTAGAAGGAATTCCATCCGTGCTCCGGAGAAGGTACCATGTCGATGACATTCCGGTATTGGGGTATCTGCGTTCCCGGCAGTTCTTTCTGTTTAAAATTGGTGCATATAACTTTAACAAGCTACTAAAACATAACAGAAAGACAAGGGGGAGATCTGCCCAAAATCCGGCATTAGCCTGATAATCAGGGGAAGTAGCCCCATGAATATACGGCGGATCCATAAAATATGAGCTGCTATTTCAAAAAAAGTATCCTTGGTGGAAACATGGCAGTTTAAATTGCTACTTTTGACACCCTAACCAATATTTCAATGGAATTCTTGAGTATGGAAAAATTTTCTGATATAATAAAAAATATAGAAGAATCTTTTATATAATTGGAGGGGATGGATGAAAAAATTTTACATTGTTACCATATTTGTTATTCTGCTACAGTTTTGCTTTTTTATTGTGATGAGTTTTCAATATTCGATGGAGGGAAATTACCGAAAGGTGTGTAAGAAGTACGAAGGATTAAGGTATATGGATGCAAGGAACCAGGTGAATGCGGATAGATCTCAAATTTCTAAGACGGATTTTGATAGATTAATGAAGCAGATTGATTGGATGGAGAATTTGGAACATAATCGTGTTACCGCATATCTTCCTGAAGTAAAAGACGAAAAAGGATATGTTTATATTGAAGTCCCATTGGAGAAGGCAGGAATGGAGGGTGCGTTGGAGGAAAAGGCTATACCCTTATTTATTTATCAGGAGGGATATAAAAAATTGTTTGGTATAGAAGGAGAATACTTTCACTTTTTTCAAGCGATCATCGTTATTGTTCTAAGTATGTTTTTATATTATAAAAAAGAAAAGATCACATTATTAAGATGTATTTTGTATACTATAGTTATTGGGGGAATCGCATATCTTACTGAACTGATCTGGATACTTATTTTTTTTGGCTATTCTGGAGCAGGTTATCCTGCAATAAGCGTTGGAGAATTTGGAGAATTTCCAATTTACGGGGTGGTGAGGATTATGTATCTCATAAGGTTGTTTGGGATCTTTACGTTACAATATTTAATTGTTTTTTTTAATCGGCTTTTGCGAAAACGACAATATGTGATTGATTTATTATTAATGTGTTTACATATACTGCCTTCAGCAGTGGGAGTCGTTGTGGTATTTGCGAGTAAAACCCAAGTGTTCCTTTGTGGATTGTCAGATGTATTGATTACGACAAATGCAATGAAATTTAGTTATGAATATGTTGCGATATTGCTTATCTTGGATATTGTCATTATTGCGGTCTGCAGGTTTTATCCCATCTATCATTATACAGAGAGTGATATAAAACGCATGGAACTGCATTTTAAAGATTAGTTGTAAATTTAATTTAACAATAAAAGGAGTGTATGTTTTGAACAGGTATATTTTTTTGTTAATGTTTATCATTTTGTTTCTTGTTTCTGGATGTTCTGAGGAAAAAGAAGTTAAACCAATAAAAAGTAAAGAACCAATATCAGTGGATAAAAAGAGTGATTTTGTGGAGAGAGATATTTCCCAAAGTATCAGAAGCGAATTGTCAGTTATGGACGTAGTTGTTAGTAATTGCTTGTTGGATGTGAAGGGAAAATATGTTTTTTATTATAAGACAATTAATGAAGAAAACTTAAAAGAAACATTTTATAAGTATTCTTATGATAAGTCAGAGGGCTGGCGAAAAGAAGAGGTCCCATGGGGAAATGTAATAAAGGGAAAACTGGCAAAAGGGGCGTCTTTATCTTTTATATGTTGTGGTTTTGATATGAAGTTGTATGCATTATTTCAAAATAATGCGGACAGTCTGACATTCGATTTATATAAAATCAATGAAGAAACAAATGAAGTGGATAAGGTTCCGTTGTCTTGCTTGGGGAAAAAAGACGATATGGAGTCAATCCCCGTATATGTTGGGGTTTTTGAAAGTGGAAATGTCTTGATCCAGAAAGCGAATGGTGACGTTGAATGGTATGACCCCAGTTCGGGTGAGCAAGAAGGTTTTTATAACGGCATGCCACATAAGTTATTTATGGGACGTGATCAATTTTATGCTGTAGATAATATGAATTCTCAGATAGTAAAAATTTCAGAAGACGGTGGGAAGGCAGTAGAAATATTTTCTTTAGAAGAGGAGGCATTGCTTCGTTCCGATAGTGTGGGGACAGAATTGCAGATCGAAGTGTTTGAAAAAGAGGAAGAAGAAATCTTGATTATGACACCCTCTGGAATTTATGAGTTGGATGAAGCAACAAAAAGAAAAGAGAAGTTGATCTCAGCTTCAGAGGGCAAAGCTTTTAGTAGTGCAGGAGATAATATAATGGGGCTTTTAGAGAAAGATGGAAATGTAGTATTAATGAGCCAGGAAGCTGTTGAGGAAGGTATTAAAATGTATGTATTTGAATATGCGCTTGGCAAGCAGTGAAATAGTTAAATTAGAACAAGTTTATTCAAGATAGGAGAAATTTGTAGTAAACGGATAATTTTACGATCAAAAATGCCTTTTTTGTGATTTTATGTGTAAAAAAACCCCTGTCTCTTATACACATCTCCGAGCCCACGAGACGGAGCTACATCGCG
>CAMTDY010000041.1 GCA_947070915.1 uncultured Roseburia sp. | reverse complement strand
TTGCTATAAGCAGGGTTATGGCCATTTTCCGTTTCTATAAGTGTCAAAGACGAGACTGTACCTTCATATCTTCAACAAGTTCTTTGTTGTCTTTTGAAGTTTGGTGAGGTATCTTAGTTGTTTTAGATGTTTATTTATGTATTATGCTGATATTTGCAGGTTTATGTATGATTTTGCCTTTTATCGATGTCTTCCGTTCATCTGCCATCTATCATGGTTCTGAATACTCCGTATCGCCTGCCGGAGGCTGTTCCCCCGGCCGTGCTGGTGATACGGATAGTTGAAGCTATGCTTGTGGAAGATCACGCACGCGCCTTCCGTCGGATAACCGGTGCAGTGCAGGTACCAGTAATGACCGGTATTTCTGCTCTGAATCGTCACATCCGTGTCATCCGCCATAATGATATTGAAATATGCAGGATCTACCTGCTTTAACTGTTCACTATCAAACATACGCGCCTCCTCATCTTTTCTTCTTGAACCAGGCAGCCAGTGCCTTATCAATAATCGCTTCCACCTCTTTCGGATCCGTGTCTTGAAAATACTTTTCTCTGATATTCGCCGATAATCTGATAGGCTTCGGCGCAGGCTTTTCTTCCACCACGCCCAGCACCGGATCCACCTCAGGCTGCTTTCCAGCAATGGCCTCTGTGATTGCTTTTTCTGTCATCGGAGCCTTGCGGACCTTTGATGCGATATCCTTGTTGATGGCGATACCGGATTTTTCAGAAGCCTGCAGCGCCATCCGCTGTGCCTGCTCCGGGAGATAGGAAAGCTGAACTGCTGCCATCAGCTGCATATTGCCCCGATCCAGCATTTCCTTGATCTCCGGAATCAGCTGATTCACCCGAAGGAGCCTGGCTACAGAGCTTCCAGACAAACCATATTCCTGGCCTATGCTGTCACGGTTCTTCGAAAGGTGGTCACCGTGACCACCTTTTTCTTCGCCACCCTCAAGTACTTTTAATTCTTCCATGATTTCATCACGTTTCCGCTGATATAAAACCTTGTCATATCGTTCAGCCAGGACTGCTGCCTTCTCCGTAATCGACAGATCCGTAAAAGATCTCTGCATCAGATTTGTTTCAATCACATAAATATAAGCGTCCTGATCCGAGAGATTTTTCTTCACGATTGCCGGTATCTGCTTAAGCCCAGCCAGCTTACCCGCACTCTGTCTGTTGTGACCGGAAAGCATCTCATAGCCATAATGCATTTTCCGCACAATCACCGGAGTTAATATGCCGTGCTCTTTAATACTCTCTACCATGTCATCCAGACGCTCACCCTCATACAGATGAAACGGATGATTATGAAATGGTCTAATACAGTCGATATCAAGCATTTCTATTCCATTGCCTGTAGCAACGCTGGCCGGTGGATCTCCGGCCAACAAATCTACTGCATCAGAAAAGATTTTTCTTTTTGGTGCATCAACCTTCATCGTTCATCAACTCCTTTGCCAGATTTCTATAGGCCTCGCAGGCCTTATTTTCAGGAGCATATTCGATAAGCGGTTCACTATAATAAACCGACTCTCCAACCTTCACTGTGGAAGGAACCATGCTCTTAAAGATCCGAATCTGCCCCCGAAAGACCTCAGCTACTTCCTCTGTGATCACCTTGCAGAGATTGGTTCTGGTATCGCACATCGTAAGAAGAATACCGGCCACCTGCAACTTGTTGTTGATTCGATTTCTGATTTTACCGACAGTCTTTATGAAATCCTGCAGTCCCAGCATCGCCAGGAGCTGTGGATTTACAGCGATAATCACTTCATCTGCCGCTGCCAGTGCATTGATTGTCAGAGATCCGAGCGAGGGGCAGGTGTCAATGAGAATTGCATCATAGGAATCACGAAGCTGATCAAGAATCCTGCCAAGCATTCCCTCTGCTCCCATTTCCAGTCTCAGTTTGGACTCCACTGCTGAAAGCACCATAGAAGAAGGGATAAAATCCACGCCATTGCGGCTCATAATATATTGCGAAAGCTCAGGCATCGGCTCTTCATAAATCTGTGCCATCATAAGATCACCGATTGTAACCGGAACTGCCGTCACATCCTCCACGCCAAAGCAGGTGGTTAAATTCGCCTGGCTATCAAAATCCACAGCCAAGACCTTCTTCCCCATCTCAGCCAGAGAATACGACAGATTGATGGTTGAAACCGATTTGCCAACGCCGCCCTTAAAGGATCCTATCATATAAATCTTTGCCATAATCACTGCACCTCCTCACATACACCGTACTGAACACTCTGCTCTGCCACGATCTGGGCGCGGAGTTTTGCCTTCTCCTGCTCAAACCGCTTCTTCAGCTTCTTCGTCTCCTGTGCCATGAAGGAAGCCTCTGCCTCTGCAAGCGCTGCTCTCTCTGCATCCGGAGTGATAATCAGCTTGCCATTCTCACAGCTGACCGAGATATAATCCCCGATCTCAAAGCCCAGCTCCTGCAGCCACTGCCCTTTAAGCATGATTGCCGGCGTCTCCTTGTAACGGTACCCGCTCTGCCCATAAACCTTCATACTTCTGTTTTTCTTAAATGCCATGTGTCATTCCTCCTTAATCATTGATTCATTGAAGCTATGCACCGACGCTGCTTAGAGGACTCCATCAACGAAAAAAGAACACTCTTCCAAGATTTCTCTTAGAAAAATGTCCTTAATAAGTGCAAATATATGATTTTCTTTTTGCCAAGCTGGATACTTCGATTCTATCGACTCGGTATTATCGAGTATTTTCGAGCATTATCAAGTACAATTTTGCTGTACTCTTGCTGTACTTTTTTCTTTGATAGCCTCGAAACCTGCATAAAATGGGAGATTATTTGTCCAATGATTTCATCGTCGGGAATAACAGTACATCCCGGATCGCTGCGGAATCCGTAAGCAGCATCACAAGCCGGTCGATACCGAACCCAATGCCCCCCGTAGGCGGCATGCCGTATTCCAGGGCGCAGATGAAATCCTCATCCAGATGATGGGCTTCCTCATCCCCTGCGGCAAACATCTCTTCCTGCTTCATAAAACGTTCCTTCTGGTCGATCGGATCGTTCAGCTCGGAGAAAGCGTTGCACATTTCCCTCTTGGTGATAAAGAGCTCGAAACGCTCTGTATATTCTGGATTGTCTTTCTTTTTCTTCGCAAGGGGAGAGATCTCCACCGGGTGGTCCATGATAAAGGTCGGCTGATCCAGCTTTTCCTCCACGAACTCTTCAAAGAACAGGTTCAGGATGTCGCCCTTGCCATGTCTCTCCTCAAATTCGATGTGATGGTCTTTTGCCGCCTGCCTGGCTGCTTCCACGTCCTGAATGGCGTCAAAATCCACTCCCGCATATTTTTTTACAGCCTCTACCATGGTAAGACGTTCAAATGGTTTTGCAAAATCGATCTCCACACCGTCATAACTGATCTTCGTCGTACCCAGTACATTCTGGCAGACCTGACGGTACAGGTTTTCAGCCAGATCCATCATGCCATAATAATCCGTAAATGCCTGATAACACTCCAGAAGGGTAAATTCTGGATTGTGGCGGATCGACAAACCTTCGTTACGAAATACACGTCCGATCTCATACACTCTCTCAAGTCCGCCCACGATCAGCCGCTTCAGATACAACTCCAGGGAAATACGAAGATTCAGATCCTCGTCCAGCGTGTTGTGATGGGTCACAAAAGGTCTCGCTGCAGCTCCGCCAGCCATCGGTACAAGTACCGGGGTCTCCACTTCCAGGAATCCCTGGTCGTCGAGAAAACGACGGATCTCACTGATGATCCGGGTACGCTTGATAAAGGTGTCACGGACCTCTGGATTTACGATAAGGTCTACATATCTCTGACGATATCGGATATCCGTATCCTTCAAACCGTGGAATTTTTCCGGAAGAATCTGAAGGCTTTTGCTCAGAAGCTCAATTCCGGTTACATGGATGGAGATTTCGCCCATCTTTGTGGTAAATACTTTTCCTTCCATTCGCACAATATCGCCTATATCAAACTTTTTAAATGCCTTATAGCTGTCCTCTCCAACCTCGTCTCTCGCCACATAGCCCTGAATGGAGCCGTCCCTGTCCAGAACATTACAGAATGACGCCTTTCCCATAACTCTCTTGGACATAAGACGTCCTGCCACCGTAACCTCTGTCCCCTCAAGCTCATCATACTGGTCTTTGATCTCCTGGGAATGATGGCTCACCTCACACTTTGTTATCTCAAATGGATTTTTTCCCTCTTCCTGTAATGTAGCCAGTTTTTCTCTCCTGACCTTCATCAACTGATTGATATCTTCTGCCACTTCTCTCTCTCCTTCTTGTTTTCCTTTCGGTATCCGTCTCGTATGTTTACATTCTGTGATCAGCTCTTGGTGATCTCCAGAATCTTATATTTCAATATGCCCGATGGTGCCTCCACCTCTACTGTCTGTCCCTTTTTCGCTCCGATCAGAGCTTTTCCCACAGGAGACTCATTGGAAATTTTTCCTTTCAGGCTGTTTGCTTCGGTGGAACCAACGATCTTATATTCCATATCCTCTTTAAATTCCAGATCCTTGATCTTAACGGTACATCCGATGTTGATGACGCTGGAATCAATATCATCATCCACAACCAGCTCAGCATTTTTTAATATTTTGTCTATCTCTTCGATCCGAAGCTCAATATCCCGCTGCTCTTCTTTGGCTGCATCGTATTCTGCATTCTCCGATAAGTCCCCCTGTTCCCTCGCCTCTTTGATCTTCTGTGCTACCTCTTTACGGCGGTTCACTTTCAGATCCTGCAGTTCCTCTTCCAGAGCTTTTAACCCTTCCTCCGTCAAAATATTCTTCTTCACTTCAGCCATGTTATCCATTTCCTCCATTCCTGTACAACGCCTCAAAAGACATGCACATCGAAATTAATTCTACATCGTTTCATTATAACGTAGGAATGTGGGATTGTCAATTGGCAACCCCACATTCCTGTTAAATGATCCCATTTATTCTCCGTCTGGCCCGTCCCCGGATTCAGAAGAATCTCCATCCTCTGCTGAGGAAGAATCTTTAAAATAGTCCCCTGTAGCTGAACCATCTGCATTGATGATCCGGTATTTCTTATGACATCCCTCGAGAACCGTATTATTTTTCAGATCCTCCAGGTTCTGGGGTGAGATTTCGCAGATCGTATCTGCATACCCGGCATTGATAGCCGCTTCCACCTCAGCAGAAGTCTGCATGCGGATCACCACCGCATAATATTTTTTCACGCCGCCCTTGCTGAATGTATTTCCGGTGATCGTCGGATTCACAGCGCCTCTTACAAGGATACAGGTATAATTATACCCTTTGTTGTCCTCCAGCCCCTGGACTCCCAGGAATGAATTGTTCTTGATCACCGCATTTCTCCAGTTCCAGATGCGGATTGCCGCATTATAGGTCTGGTTGGTCTTACAGTTCTGGATCGTCACATTTTCATGATAGACCTGCTGGTTTGCCGTATTTACAGAGTATGTGTGGCTTCCCACTGCCACGCCCATATTGGTAAAAATACAGTTGTTGATATTTACCGTATCACACGCCGTGCGGTCATGGTTGGACCACTCATAATTAAATCCGTTGTTATTGGAATCCGTGGTGTCAATATTGATCGCCTCTTTGTGGCTCTTATTGTCATAGATCCGGAAATCTGTAAAGGAACAATTCTCAATATTAACATTCTGGGATGAATTCAGCTCAATAAAGTGAGAACCATATTCATTGGTAAAAGCAATGTTGCGGATATTTACATTGCGGGCATGTCCCATTACTACAGCCATGGCATTGACCACATTGTCACAGTCGATCACCGCTGAACCTGTTCCCTGGATCGTCACGTTCTGGGAGCCATTGTAACCTCCCACAGAATTCTTTACTCCCTCTTTGGAAGGAGGAACGATCTCAAACATTGTCTTGTTGGTAGCAAGGTTGGTATTTACCGCCTTTACCTTCTGCACCTTCACCCCGTCAGAGAGATTCACCGTCACATTGGAAGGAATACATACTGAGTGGCTGAGGGTATAGGTTCCGGCTGTCAGGGTGATGGTACCGCCGCCTGCGTACTCCAGCTGCTCCATGTAAGAACGGAGCATAAAATATGTCTTGGTCTGACCGCCATTTGCCGTGTATGCCGGCTGGTCATCGTAGTGTTCCCGGTAAGGTTTGGAACTTGGGGATACGGTGAAATTATTGTCCTCTTTTGTCTGGAAATAAAACAGTCTGGAAGTTGATCCATTTTTGTACAATACATAGTAATGTCCCAGGTTGCTCACGGTATTGTTTTTCATCTGCTCGATCTTTGTCCCTGAAACCACATTGTTAATACTGGAAGAGCGGTTAAAAGAGATCGGGTAGCGGCAGCCACTGATCTTATTTCCTGTGATAGCGGGTTCAGACATGCTGTAAAGTTTGAATGCCGTCGCCGCTGAAACTGTATTGGCCTTGCTTTTCACCGTGTTATTAGAAATAACCGGAGCATTCCACATCTTGCCCTGGACCGCTGAACTTTCCATATCGGTAAAGGTGTTTTTCTGGATGGCTATTTTAGTAGAATACTTATCCTTTTTATATTTTGTGGAAGCGACTCCATTTTCCAGTCCGGTAAAGGTATTGGAGAGGATCTTTACATTTTCACAGGGAACTGCTCCAACAGAATTTATCGTCAATGCAGCTTTGTATTTATCCCCAGATTTTTTTTCTCCATTGGCAAAGGTACATTTCTCCACCCGGACTCTCTTGCTCCCGGCAATGTTAATGTATGTACCGCCCTTTTTTCCGCGGAATTTGATTCCGGAGACGGTGACATAATAATTATTACTAAGGTCGATTCCGATGGCATTCGGCACCTTCCCCATATCAATGGTGGCATTCTTGCTGCCGGTAATGGTTACTTTTTTGGTTCCTTTATAATTTTTTGCCTTGGCATCGCTGAGCTTAAACAGCGTTTTAGAAGGTTTCAGGGAAGAAGTTCCCGTCACATTGGTCTTCTTGATCTTCGCCCCATTTTTCAGCTGGATCGTCACGTTAGATGGAACTACAAGTGTAGAACACACTTTATATGTTCCTTTTTTCAGAACCAGAGTACCTCCTCCCTTGCTCTTAAGGCGCTCCAGGTAAGATTTGATCGTATAATAATGTTTCGTCTTGCTGTTATAGCTTTTCAGCCTTCGATATGAACTGTTATAAGGCTTTGTCGATTTTGAAATGGTATATTTCGCAGCAGCCTGTGAATTTTCTGCATTGGAAGCTGTCCCCAGCACGATTCCCAATGCCGCCACAGCTCCCGCCATCAGTACTTTTCTTTTCATCTTATACTCTCCTCGTGTTTACTAATTTTGATCTTTTTTCCCGTATTATAGAGTTCATTTTTAAACTCCACTGCTATAGTATACTCTCCTGGAGCCAAACTGTAAAGTGGAATCGAAAGAAAATATTCCATTTCAGCAGCCAGATCCTGTTCCTGTTCTGGTTCCCGGAAATCTTTTACATAATTTTTTTTGTCCCCTAGCATAAATACTCGGCTCACCAGATGATCTCTCGACTTAACCCAGAGATTTCCATCCTCGATCTGGAGCCGTACCCGCTCCTCCTGGCATGCCAGCGGAGCCTCCTCTACCATTTTCTCGGGAATCGTCATCTCCTCTTCCATCACTTCAAAAGGCTGGAGATAACCGACACAGGGCTCCTCATACAGATCCATCGCCGATGCCAGATCCGCCATATTCGGCTTCATCTCAAAAGCGCGGAAAAAATAATAGCGGAGCCGGTATCGGTTTAATTCCTTTTCCGTATCATAATCAAACTCACTGATCCTGCCGCACCATCCCTCATTTTCTTCTGGATACGCCAGAAAGCCTCCCATGTAAAAGAGCCGCCTCTCTTCCAGTTTAAGAATACCATTGGAAGTGATCTTGGATTTGATCCCGCCAAATCGTTTTTCGATTTTCGCCGTTTCTCTTCTCTCATCGATGGTATATACGGTGACATAAGACTTTTCGTCCTGATCATACGCCGGAATCTTCCGCCTCAGATTCCAATGATTATCAAAGAGGATCAGATGGAAAGTGTCCGGGTTCCCGTCCAGATCTCCATGGATCCGTTTCACAGAATGCTGCTGGAAATGCCAGGGCATCCCCTTAGGCGTCCTGAGCTGTTTGTAGGCCCAGGGCGTCTTATTCCAGAAATTCGTCTCCCCCAGAATCCACTGCAGTTTATCCGTCTTCCAGTCGATACACAAGATACTATGAAGATTCCTCGCCGAAAATACAACATGCCCTGTCTTCGGATCATACTCCAGCGAATTGATATGAATCCAGTTCGTCCGGTCGCGGTAAGCGGTCTTCAAAACTTCCCGAAGATCCAAAAACTTTTCTATCCTTCCATTCTGGCGGTTTACTTCTGCAATGCAGTCCTCCACATGTCCGCACTGGGAATTGCTCACCACCAGAAGATTTCCCCCCGGCGTCATCTCGCAGACATCATGGTGAATTCCATTGGGAACATAATATGTCCGGTAAACCCTCCCCAGCCAGTCCATCTCATACATCTGTGTGGAATGAGGGATCATATAGGTAGGCACCAGCGCCTGCCGCTCCATTACGATGAATCTACCGTTCGCCAGCGGAAAATAACCATAGCCCCTGGGACGGAACGTCATAATGTAACGCACATCACCGTACTCATCAAAAGCGAAAGGATACACTGTACTTTTTCCCGCTACAAAAATCAGCTTCATCGCCGATGTTTCAGTCCGTTTTTCCACCTGCACTGGATCCTGCATAGACTTTGGAAGCGGTTTTGTTTGGATGTGAATCCTATTCTTTCCCACCACCTGATCATCTTTATTAATCAGCTCCAGAAACACCGTATTTTCCATGTCGGGATACAAACCGTAAACAGGTACCCGATGCCACTTGCAAAGTCCCTTAGCATGATCTGTGATGCAAGCCTCCTTGGTTTTTCCCTCCACACAAAAGCGAACGCTGCACTCTTCCTCTGTATAAAAGAATACATACGCGCAAAGAGGCGTAAGCCCGTATGGATTCAGAAAAATACCCGGTTCTTCAAAGGAAAACCGCTCCTTTTTAAATGTCTCGATCAGCTCCTGCTCTCTCTCCTGTGTCCGGACAGCCATTCCCTTTTCTTGTTTTATATCGGTCTCAATACCAAACTTATTTTTTTTCACAGACTGATAACGAATATAATCTTTTGATTTTATTTCATAGTCTTTGTCAAATTTGACATCGTAGCCCTTTGTAAATGGGATTCCTCGTCTTGCCATATACTCTACTCGAAGTGCAGGCGGCATAAATCTCATGATCCCCATATCAACCTCCGTTCTGATACGTCCATCGCTGAAACTGCGACACGAATCATTATTTTTCCATATTATACATCTTTTGGCCTGAATTTTGACCTCATATCATATGCAATATATAGTATACCCATATCTTGTCCATTTCATGGTAAAAAATGGGTAAAAATATGTCAGAATTTTTGTTTCTATATTCAACTTTGCCTAGTGGCGCCTAATCTTTAGACCAAAAAAAAGAACCATTACAAGCTCTTACTCTTACAATGGTCCTAATTTCTCTTTTCTATTCTGCAATCTCTGTCTTCCCTGGAAACTTTGACCGGATCATATCCAGCATCTTTTGGCCCGGTTCAAAGACCAGCACTGTCTTATCCTCTTTTCCTTCCAGCCGGATCACAATCCCGTATTTTACCACATCCGGTCGGAGAGAAGAATAATCAATCACCGGCAAATGCCTGTAACCGTCCATACGATGGGAATCCATTGGGACAATCACATCCGCATCCTCCAGCTCTATTCTCCGCTTGGTTTTTCTTTTCTCTCCTCCGAGGATCTGGTCAAAATCCAACTGTCCGTCGCAGAATACATATTCCCATTCCACGTTAAACCTGGGCCAGAACCAGATCAGTCCGATAATAGCTGCGATAGACAGCAATGTGAGAAGAGTGATCCCGCTCAGAAATCCAATGGCAAATAAAAGAATCACACCAATGATTAATACGGTTTTCAGAAAGATTACTTTTCCGGTTGTCTTCTGCTTTACGCTGGATTCTGCATATAATTGTTCCATGTGACTTCTCCTTATTCGTAATTTAGCACTTCGTGCAGCACGCGCTATCGCGCTCCCGCACGTTTCGCCTTCCTTTTAAGCTCTACGTGCCCTGCACTTCGTGCAGCTCGCGCTGGCGCGCTCTTGCACGTTTCGCCTCCTTTTAGCTCTACGTGCTCTGCACTTCGTGCAGGCCGCGCTGTCGCGCTTTTGCACGTTTCGGCTTCCTCCTAGCTCTACGTGCCCTGCACTTCGTGCAGGCCGCGCTGTCGCGCTCCCACACGTTTCGCTAAGCCACCCGGTGAAACCAAATGCCTGCCCAAAGGGCAGGCGCTTGGTTTCCTTGCGGGTGGCTTACATCATGCCCATGCCTGGGGCTCCGCCAGCAGGCATAGCCGGTGCATCTTCTTTAATGTTTGCCACTACAGACTCTGTGGTCAGCAGTGTAGAAGCTACGCTGGTAGCGTTCTGCAGTGCACTTCTCGTCACTTTGGCAGGATCAAGAATTCCATTTTCCACCATATTTACATACTGCTCTGTTAAAGCATTGAATCCGAGTCCCGGCTCCCCTGCCTTTACTTTATCTATGATCACAGAACCTTCCAGTCCTGCATTTTCTGCGATTCTGCGAAGCGGGGATTCCAGTGCTTTCAAGATGATGTTGGCGCCAGTCTTCTCGTCGCCTTCCATATCGGAAGCCAGTTTTTCTACCTTCTTGGAAGCGTGAATGTAAGCAGATCCACCACCAGCAATAATTCCCTCTTCTACAGCAGCTCTCGTTGCGGCCAGAGCGTCCTCCATGCGGAGTTTTGCCTCCTGCATCTCGGTCTCTGTCGCTGCGCCGACACGGATCACTGCGACACCGCCTGCCAGTTTGGCAAGTCTTTCCTGCAGCTTCTCTCGATCAAAGTCAGATGTTGTCTCTTCGATCTGGGTGCGGATCTGGGATACCCGGGCATCGATCTCTGCCTTATCACCCTCGCCGTCTACGATAATGGTATTTTCTTTCTGAACCTTTACGGATTTTGCACGTCCCAGCTGGTCCATGGTAGTATCTTTGAGGTCAAGGCCGAGCTCCTCTGTGATCACCTCACCACCGGTCAGGATGGCAATATCTTTGAGCATTTCTTTTCTTCTGTCGCCATAGCCTGGAGCTTTCACTGCTACGACCTGGAACGTACCGCGAAGTTTGTTCAGTACCAGAGTGCTAAGCGCCTCGCCTTCAACATCCTCAGCAATAATCAGAAGTTTGGCGCTGGACTGCACCACCTGCTCCAGCAGCGGAAGAATTTCCTGAATATTGGAAATCTTCTTATCTGTAATGAGAATATATGGATTCTCAAGATTTGCTTCCATTTTATCCATATCCGTAGCCATGTAAGCAGAAAGATAACCGCGGTCAAACTGCATACCTTCTACCAGGTCAAGCTCTGTCTTCATGGTTTTGGATTCTTCGATGGTGATAACACCGTCATTGGAAACCTTCTCCATGGCGTCTGCCACCATCTCTCCTACCTGGTCATCCCCGGCAGAGATCGCTGCCACTTTAGCGATCTGCTCTTTGCCCTGCAAAGTCTCGCTCATCTCTTTGATAGCGTCAACTGCGCAGTCTGTGGCTTTTTTCATTCCCTTGCGGAGAATGATGGGATTCGCACCTGCTGCCAGGTTCTTCATTCCCTCGTTGATCATCGCCTGGGCAAGAACAGTAGCTGTCGTTGTACCGTCTCCGGCAACATCATTTGTCTTGGTAGCTACTTCCTTCACCAGCTGGGCTCCCATATTCTCAAATGCATCCTCTAACTCGATTTCTTTGGCAATGGTAACACCATCGTTGGTGATCAGCGGTGCGCCAAAAGATTTATCGAGAACGACGTTGCGTCCCTTTGGTCCCAGTGTTACACGTACGGTATCTGCCAGTTTGTTTACTCCAGTCTCCAGTGCGGATCTGGCTTCTACTCCAAATTTGATTTCTTTTGCCATGATAAAATGCCTCCTAAACTAATTTATTCATTGAAAATGGTCTGATTACTCTTCTACTACTGCCACGATATCGTTCTGGCGTACAACTACATATTCCTGGTCTTCCAGTTTTACATCGGTTCCCGCATATTTTGAATAAATAACTTTATCTCCGACCTTAACTTCCATTTTTACTTCTTTTCCATCTACCATCCCGCCAGGACCAACTGCGATCACTTCTGCCTGCTGTGGTTTTTCCTGCGCCTGGCCCGGAAGTACAATACCAGATTTCGTCGTCTCTTCTGCATCTAACTGCTGTAATACAACTCTGTCACCTAAAGGTATTAATTTCATTTCTATTTCCTCCAATCATTCTATTCATATTTTGTTAGCACTCTCTCTGGTTGAGTGCTAGCGATTAATCTAATAATAGTCACTTATCCTTTGTTTTGCAAATCGAAGTGTCTTGTATTTTTTACTATTTTTCCGTTAAAATAATATTTTCTTTATATTACTCTCGTTTTCTCACTTTTTTGCTTTTTTTCATAAAATATGGTATGATGGAACTCAGATTAAATATTAAGAAAAGAGGTCGCTATGAAAGAACAGCTTTATACCATTCCGGTAAACGATATTTTTGACAAGGACTGCGAATGTCCTGTATGTGCCATAAGAAAATCCCTGGATGACGACGGTGTCGCCTTTGCCATGGGACCCAGCTATATGGAAGACGATATCCGCCTCACCACCGATAAGATCGGCTTCTGCGCCCACCATATGCAGATGATGTATGATTTTGAAAACCGTCTGGGGCTGGCCCTGATCCTTGACACTCATATGAAGAATATGATAGAAAACATTGAGTTATTACAGAAGAAAGGAAGAAAACGTTCCGGCGGATTTTTTTCCAAAAAAGAAGAAACACCTGTTTACAACTATACAGAAATGATCCATCGCTCCTGTTATATCTGCGACCGGATCCATCACACCTACGAACGCTATATCGCCACGATCTTCTATCTTTATGAAAACGATCCGGCATTTCAGGGAAAATTCAAAAAATCCAGAGGCTTCTGCCTGGAGCACTATGGAATGCTGTACGAGACAGCCCCGAAATATCTCCACGGAAACACTCTGGACACTTTTACCAGGGATCTTGACCAGGTCTTCCTCACCAACCTGAAAAGGATGGAGGAAGAGGTCTCATGGTTTATCGATAAATTTGATTACCGGAATGTGGACGCCCCCTGGAAGACATCAAAGGACGCCCTTCCCCGGGCCATGGTCAAATGCAATGGCATCTATCACGGCGATGCCACGCCTGGTTATGACAAATAAAGTTTCCATATAATATCCAGCACTGTCCCCCAGGCTACGCCGGATACATAAAGGATACATAAGATGGAAAGATTTTCTTTCCATCTTTTATTTGCCCGGAATAGAATAAGCAGTCCCACGCCGGCTCCTACCAGAAGCCCTGACATCATCGTACCAAAACTGATCATATGTCCCAAAAACAGCTGTGTGATCACAACCGATGAGGCACAGTTTGGGATCAGTCCTACGATCCCAGCCAGAAGCGGCCCCAGAACCGGATAACCTGACAGAAACCGTGCCAGCCGCTCCTCTCCCCCCAGCTGGATCAGAAACCCAAGCACAATGGAGAACAAAAACACAAAAAGAAAGATCTTCACAGTATGCTTCAGCGCCGAGGGAAAAATCCCTTCTTCACAGCCACAGTGTTCACTCTCACACATACTGTGGATCTCCTTATACCGGATCGGTGAGGGACGGAAACGGAATATAAAATCCACGAGAAACCCCGTGATCATCCCCAGCACCAGCTTGATTCCGAGAACAAGTGCAATGACCCGGACAGACACGGATTCCGAGATAAAGATCGGAAGCATTTCGTCTGAGGTGGACAAAAAGACCGCAATCAACGTCCCTGTGGTGATCACACCGCCTGCATACAGATTAGAGGCTGCAGCGGAAAATCCACATTGAGGAAAAACCCCCGCAATGCTGCCCGCCAGCGGCCCCAGCTTTCCCGCTCTCCGAACAACGGCCCGGGTCTTCGTGCTGGTCTTATGCTCCAGATATTCCATGGTAAGATACGTCAGAAATAAAAAGGGTACCAGTTTGAGACTGTCCAACAATCCATCCAGTAAAATATCCATCAGCATATCCATCGACATGTTCTAAACTCTCCATCCTATAATTATTCATCCGCGTCCTGAAGCAGTTCCTTCAGGGCAAGCGCTTTATCTTTGATCCGCTTGTTGGCATCCCTCGCCACCAGAACTTTGGACACCCAGCGCTTTGCCTCTTCGTTGTTGCCGATACGTCTGGCAAGCTCTGCAACCATATACATCACCGTATACTGGTCCATGCCGCACATCGGAAAGGCTTCTTTGGAAAAAGCCGCCTCAAACCCCTCATGGGCACTCTCCAAAAACTGGATCTCTTCTTTTAAATCCTCTGCCACATCCTCTTTTGACGCACCATTTTTCAAAGCTTCTTCCCGCTTACCACGGAACAGCCATGCCAGTTTCAGGCAGGTATAAGCGCGCTCACTGGTCTTACCTTTCTTTACTACTGTGTTCAAGAGCGCCATTTTGTATCTCATGATCGCCTCATCATAGGAGTAGATCTTATCTTCTTCTGATTCATATTTGAAATTCTGTGAAATCTGTTCCTTAATCATTTTTGACTGGGAAGACATCACAAAGTTAAAATATCGGTTCAGAGAAGCATACCCGCATTTGGGGCACAGGATCGCATCGTACTTCAAGGGATCGATGCCCTGATATTTGGGCCGCAGATCCGTATCCGCCGACACCAGCTTTGCCTTTCCTGTACGCACCATCTTACATTTAAATTCAGAATCGCACACCGGACAGGTATAGGATTTATCAAAGAGCAGATCCTCCTCTGCCATCTCCTTCGGCTTATTTTCGTGTTCCTGCCCGCTATTTGTCTCCTTTTTATCCTCGTCATACACTTCAATATCTTTTTTGATATTCAGTCCCAGACTCTCCAGACCAGCAAATAAATTACTCATACTTACCCTCATTTCTGCGCTGCATTTTTAATATACGCAATGCTTGTGCAGGCAGCGCCCCGTCACAATATCTGCATAGTTCATGTTTTATCCGCATTACTTAACTGTCAAACTATTTCCCGGGACGGTAAGAACTCTTAAGCGAAACAATACGGTTAAATACTTTATGTTCTGCTGTCGTGTCCTTGGAGTCCACATTGAAATAGCCATTTCTCATAAACTGGAATTTATCTCCCGGCTCCACATCCAGCAGCGCCGGCTCCACATAACATTCCTTTAAGATCTTTAATGAATCAGGATTGATATTTACTGACCCATCTTCGTTATAAACACCCTTTTCTTCATCCACAAGATTTTCATACAGGCGTATCTCCGCTGTGCCTGCTGTCGGTGCGGCAACCCAGTGGATCGTTCCCTTCACCTTTCTGCCAGTAAAGCCCAGACCGCTCTTCGTCTCTGGATCATAAGTACAGTGCACCTCAGTCACATTGCCGTTCTCGTCGGTGACATAATCCTCACATTTTACAAAGTAAGCACTCATCAGCCGGACTTCATTTCCTGGAAACAGCCGGAAATATTTTCTCGGAGGCTCGATCATAAAATCTTCCCTCTCAATGTAGAGTTCTCTCGCAAAAGGCACCTTTCTCGTGCCCATCTCCGGATTTTCCTGATTATTCGGTACATCCAGATATTCTACCTGCCCTTCCGGATAATTGGTGATCACAAGTTTCACCGGATCAAGAACCGCCATCATCCGGGGCTGCGTCATTTTCAGATCCTCACGGATACAGTACTCCAGCATCGCATAATCAACGGAACTGTTGCTCTTGGACACCCCGGCAAGCTCCATAAACTTACGGATAGAAGAAGCTGTAAATCCCCGGCGCCGCAACGCTGTTATGGATACGAGACGGGGATCATCCCAACCGTCCACGGTCCCATCCTCCACCAGTTTTTTAATATACCGTTTCCCGGTGATCACGTTGGTCAGGTACATTTTCGCAAACTCGATCTGTCTCGGCGGCACCTCAAACTCACATTCCCGCACAACCCAGTCATAAAGGGATCTATGGTCCTCAAATTCCAGCGTACAGATCGAGTGGCTGATGCCCTCCACCGCATCCTCGATGGGATGTGCAAAATCATACATCGGATAGATACACCACTGATCTCCGGTGTTGTGATGGCTGACATGAGCCACCCGGTAAAGGATCGGATCACGCATATTCATATTCGGCGATGACATATCTATTTTCGCCCGGAGAACCCTTTCCCCGTCCTTGTACTCCCCGTTTTTCATCCTCATGAACAGATCCAGATTCTCCTCTATGGAACGCTCCCGGTAGGGACTGTTCTTTCCCGGCTCTGTCAAGGTTCCGCGGTACTCCCGGATCTGATCCGGCGTCAGATCGCACACATAGGCCTTTCCTTTCTTGATCAGCTTCACGGCACACTCAAACATTTTATCAAAATAATCCGAAGCAAAATATACCGGGGGAGTTTCTCCCCCACAGATCCACTTCACGTCTTCAAGAATCGAATGTACAAATTCTTCCTCTTCTTTCTGGGGATTCGTATCGTCAAACCTCAGATTAAATGTTCCTCCGTATTTCTTCGCCAGCCCTTGATTTAAAATTATGGATTTGGCATGTCCAATATGTAAGTATCCATTTGGCTCCGGCGGAAATCTCGTCATAATATCTTTGTAAATACCTGCTTCCAGATCCTTTTCGATCTCTTGTTCAATAAAATTTTTAGAAATAATCTCTTCCTCTTTCTGTTCTGCCATCGCTGAAAAAGCCTCCTTAATACACATATATTGTATATGATACCACATACAGAGGGAGATTTCAATCCGTAAAATCAAGGATCGGAAGACACATTTTCTCTTTCCACTCCTGGACCGTGCCGGAATACACGTCCCGGTCTATGAATGGCTTTCCCTCCAGTCATTTTATAAAGGCAGCTGCCTCTGCCTGCAAGCGAACTTGTGCAAAGACGGCTGCCCTTTTTTCTTATCAAATGTATACCCTTATTATTTGAACTGATGGCCTCCGATCCGGAGTTTCGGACGGGATAATCTTCCACTGAAGAAATGATATCTTCTCATGCTGAGTTTTCTTCCTTTATAAGTCACATTTCTCTGACCTTCCAGTACCTCCTGTGCTGCTTTCATGCAGCTTCTTCTTGCACCGTAAGAGTATTTTCCTCTATTTACATTGCGGACCTCTCTGGAAAACTTACCCTGGCGCACCGGACTGAACTGTCCCTTCTGCTTGATCACCCGCAGCACCGTATTCGGGAACCTTGAAGATTTCACCCGGTTCATAACCACACATCCCACTGCTACTTTTCCTGCGTAAGACTGGTTGCCCGCCTCACAGTAAATGATCGCTGCCATATACTTTAAATCTTTGTCCGTATAAGGTTTCTTCGCTGCCTCTGCTGTTGTCCCCATAAGCAATACGCTTAATGCAACTGCAAAAACAAATGGTATAATAATCTTGAATGCTTTTTTTGAATTCATGAGTATCTCCTGCTTTTTGTAACCGTCTGATTTTTTTCTTAATATTCAAACAGATTACGTAATATCTGTCTCTTATACACATCTCCGAGCCCACGAGACGGAGCTACATCT
>CAMTDY010000040.1 GCA_947070915.1 uncultured Roseburia sp. | reverse complement strand
GTACGGCATCCGACGGGAAGAGGATTTTGATACAATGAGCCAGCTGGGTATTAAATTCGAGGATATCCGCCTGATCTACGAAAGTTTCAAAGAAAAGCTGGGGGATACCTACCGGACGGCGGAAGAGCTCATACTTCAGCTGGCAGAGGTTGTGCATGAGATCGAAGGGATTCGGGATTCGGTGATCTGTCTTGACGGTTTTACCGGTTTTACCCCGGATCAGTATGAGCTAATTGCCAGACTTTTGAAGCTTTGCCAGGATATGTATGTTACGGTGACAATGGATGTGTCCCGTCGGAGGAAATATCTTTTTCAGATCAGTGAGGAGACGGTGACTGCCCTGACTGAGACCGCGAACCGGATTCCGGTGGAAGTGAAAGAACCGGTCTGGGCGGGGCGGGGAAGAGAGAGGAAACCCTATCGTTTTCAAGAGGATGGAGAGCTTGCCTTTCTGGAAAGAAATTGTTTCTGCTATCCTCCGGGGCGCTGGGAGGCACCCACAGAGGATATTCGGCTGTACATAGGAAGAAAACCACGGGATGAGGCGGCATATGTGGCATATACCATATGGTGGATGGTGGCAGGCGGAGGCTACCGCTATGAGGATATCGCCGTGATCACAGGGGATATTAATTCCTACGAACAGAGCATCACAAGAGAATTTTCCAGGATGGGTATCCGCTATTTCCTGGACAATAAGAAAAGCATCGGCGCCAACTGGGTGGCAGAATATATCCAGTCAGTGCTGGAGATGATTCAAAAAAATATGGATTACGAGAGCACTTTCCGGTTTCTGCGCTGTGGGCTGTCCCCGCTGGCCAAAGAGCAGACGGATTGTTTGGAAAATTATGTAATGGCCACGGGAAAGAGAGGACTGCCCTCCTATGAGAAAGAGTGGAAGCGTGGAGTGGGACAGCTTTCCCTGGAAGAGATCAATGCTTCCAGACAGCTGGTTTGCGATTGTGTCAGAGAGCTCTTTGAGGATTTCCGGGGCGGGAAAAAGACGGTGGAGGATTATACCAGGGCATTGTATGGGTTTCTCGTGAGACAGAGGGTGTATGAGCGGATGCTGGAGCGCAGTGAATCCTTTGAGGAACAGGGGCAGGATCTGCTGGCGAAGGAATACCGCAGTGTCTATAAAGTCGTGATGAACCTTTTTGACCAGATGGTGGAGCTGATGGGGGATGAACTGGTCAGCGCCGAGGAATACCGTCAGATCCTTGGGGCGGGATTGTCCGAGGGGCTGGTGGGCTTCATTCCACCGAAGAAAAACCAGGTGGTGGTGGGCGATATTGAGAGAACCCGTCTGAAAGACATCCGGGTATTGTTTTTCATCGGCTTTAGTGATGATATTGTCCCAGGAGGGCCGCAGCCGCCGGGGATCGTAAATACCAGGGAGAGAAAGAAACTGGAGCAGATGGGAATCTCCCTGGCGCCTTCTGGCAGCCGGAAGGCGGCGAATGATCTTTTTTATCTTTATCTGAATTTTGCCAGACCCTCTGAGAAACTCTTTTTTACATACAGCGAGACGGGAGCTGGCGGAGAAGGAAGACAGGCTTCTTATATTCTCGGGAAGATCCGCCAGATCTTTCCGGCGCTAAGTGAACTTCACGCCGGGGAGGACCATTCTCCGGAGAGATGTCTCGGCACGGACCGGGGGCTGGAATATCTTCTGGATGGCCTGGGGAAAGAGGCTGCTCCCACAGGAAGTGAAGTCCGCCGCACTGGCAGGGAGGGAAATACGTGGTGGGAACTGTGGCGTTACTATCAGACCGGAGAGGACAGGGAGTGGATGAACCGGGCGATGGCGTGTCATTTTGGAGGCAGACGGGAGGGAAAGCTGTCGGAACAGGCCCTGCAGTACCTCTACGGTGAGGAACTCTATGGGAGCATCACCAGGCTGGAACGGTTTGCCCGGTGTCCCTATGCCTATTTTATCCTCTACGGGTTGTCCCTGAAAGAGCGGGAGGAGTATACGGTGGAGGCGCCAGATTTTGGAAATGTGGTGCACTATACCCTGAAGGAATTTTCGGACCAGATGCGGGAAAAGAACTTACGATGGAGGGATCTGGATGAGGAAACCATCGGGCCAATGGTGTCGGAGTGCGTGGACCGGACCGTGGGAGGCTACCGGGATGTGCTCTTTGGACAGTCCAGGCGCATCGCTTTTATGATCACCCGGATCAAAAAGATGATGAACCGGACGATCTGGGCAGTTTCGGAGCAGATGCGCCGGGGAGCCTTTGAACAGGAATACTGCGAGGCGGAATTTTCCTACCACGACAATCTTCCCAGTATGACAATTTCCCTGGAGGGGGAAAAAAGGCTGGTCTTTTCTGGTATTATTGACCGGATCGATACCTATGAGGATGAGGAAAATATCTATGTAAAAGTGGTGGATTATAAGACCGGAGGCATTAAACTTTCCCTGAATTCCATGTTTTACGGGCTGCAGCTGCAGCTGGTGCTGTATATGGCGGCGGCTCTTGATATGGAGAGGAAGAGAGGCGGGGAAAAAAATGTGGTTCCGGCGGGGATGTTTTATTATTATGTGAAGGATCCAGTTCTCAAGCTGGAGAGCGGCGCTGCTCCAGATCTGGAGGAACAGATGCTGGCGGAATATAAGTGTGGCGGCTACGCCAGCCAGAATCCCAGGGTGCTCCAGAAGCTGGATTCGGTCTTTGGCACCGGGGGCGAGTTAGAGAGCGGGGCAAAATCCTCCTGTATCCCGGTGAATATTACAGCCAAGGGGGATTTTGGCAGTTACGCCAAGGTGCTGAGTGATGAGAAATGGCAGGCACTCATGTCCCACACCCTGAAACTGGCAGCGGATTTTGGAAGCCAGATCATGGACGGTGTGATCCGTGTCCATCCCTATCGTCTGGGAGGGGAGACGGGCTGCGATTATTGTGGACTGAGGAGTATCTGCGGCATGGAGCGGGCAGAATTTGCCCGGTGCTGCCATCAGATGGAAGAAAAGAAGGAAGAGGAGATCTGGGATGAACTGGACGAGGGAACAGAGACAGGTCATTGAGCTGAGAAATTGCAATAGGAAGAAAAGAAGGAAGGGAGATCTGGGATGAACTGGACGAGGGAACAGAGACAGGTCATTGACCTGAGAGATTGCAATATCTTAGTGTCAGCGGCGGCGGGGTCCGGAAAGACGGCAGTGCTGATTCAGCGTATCCTGTCGCGGATCATGGATACCAGAGAGCCGGTAGACGTGGACGAGTTTTTGATCGTGACTTTTACCAAGGCGGCGGCGGCACAGATGAAGGAGCGGCTGACCCAGGCGCTGGAGCAGGCGCTGGCGGAGGACCCGGACAATGAACATCTGCAGCGTCAGGTCATGCTGGTGCCGATGGCTCAGATCTCTACGATACATAGTTTTTGCAGCTATGTGATACAGAATTATTTTCACCGCACTGGCGTGGATCCCGCTTACCGCGTGGGAACAGAAAGTGAGCTGGGAATGCTTCAGAATGACGTGCTGGAGGAGATGCTGGAAGAGAAATATGAGTCGCCTACGGAAGAGTTTCTTCAAATGGCGGGGATGAGCCGTTTTGTGAAGAGCGATAAAGAGATCGAGGAGCTGATCCTGTATCTGTATGAGAAGGCGGTGAGCGAGCCATTTCCCCGCAGGTTCCTGCAGCGGATGGAAGACTTTGTGGGGATGGATACGGTGGAGGAGCTGAAAGGATCCGAGTTCATCCGGAGAAATACGGAATATGTAAGAAATGTACTGGAGGGGATCCGGGAAGAATACGATACCATGCTGTCGCTGTGTGATGCGCCGCGGGGACCGGCGGCATACCGGGATTTTCTGGTGAAGGAAGCCGGACAGTTTGAGGGGCTGCCGGAAGAGGCAGAGATAGAGCAGTTGGGCAGATGGGTACAGGGAATCACATTCGGAAGGCTGCCGGGGAAAAGACAGCCGGATTGTGAAGAAGAACTAAAGGAGGCGGTAAAGGGGCTCCGAAATGCCGTGAAAGATGTGGTAAAGTCATTGAAAACAGAGATTTTTGACAGCTCTTTGGAGGAACAGCTGGAGCAGCTGCGGCAGATCCGGGGGACGGTCTGTGCTTTTTTGCATCTCACGGGAGAATTTATGGAGCGGTACCGGGCGAAAAAGGCGGAAAAATCCCTGGCAGATTTTAATGACCTGGAGCAGATGGCTATGGAGATTCTTTTGGAAGAGGACGAGGATGGAACCGTGAAGCCCACAGAGGCCGCGGAAGAATTGTCCGGGCAGTTTGCGGAGATCATGATCGATGAGTATCAGGACAGCAACCGGGTCCAGGATATGCTTCTGGGGAGTGTCGCTTCCGGGGATAATCTGTTTATGGTGGGAGACATCAAGCAGAGTATCTACCGGTTCCGTATGGCGTGCCCGGATTTGTTTCTGGAGAAACTCCACCGGTATTCCACCGAAGAGGGAGAGAGGGACCGTCTCGTCTGTCTGAGCCGGAATTTCCGAAGCCGGGATGTGGTTCTCCAGGGGACCAATGATATATTTGAACGGATCATGCAGCCGAAGCTGGGAGGGGTGGCCTACGATGATGATGCCAGACTGAGGCTGGGAGCGGATTTTCCGGAGAGTGAAAATCGTCTGGCAGAGAGCGTGGATGTACTTGCCATCGATGGAAAAGACGATGGAAGTTATGAGGGGAAACTGATCGCAGAGCTGATCCGGGAGTATACCGGAGAGGAAAATCCGCTATATGTACAGGGGAGAGATGGGTACCGCCCCTGCGGTTATGGAGATATCGTGGTCCTGGCGAGAAGCACCAAGGCCATCGGCCAGCAGATCTACGATGCACTGGCGGCAGAGGGGATCCCGGTGCACATGGAAAATACCAGTGGATTTTTTGAAACCAGGGAGATTTCCCTGATGGTGAGCCTGTTCCAGATCATTGACAATCCGAGGCAGGATATCCCCCTGGCGGCAGTGCTCCGAAGTCCGGTGTTTGGGTTTAGCGACGATGATCTGGCGCAGCTGCGGGGAAAAGACAAGAAAATAGATTTTTATGACTCCCTTCTTCATTATGTGGACAGCCAGGAGGAAGGGGGAGAACTTCGGGAAAAGACCAGACAGTTTCTGGAACTGCTGGAGCGTTTCCGGGAGAAAATGACCTATGCCACAGTAGCGGATATGATCCAGGATATTTACAACTGTACGAAACTGGATTATATGATGTCTGCCATGAGCAACGGGCTTCAGCGCAAGGCAAACCTGGAACTTCTGACAGAGGTGGCTAGGGAATTTGACAGCACTTCCTATAAGGGGCTGCACCAGTTTGTCAGATATATCAGCGGCATCAAAAAGCGGGAGGAAGATCTGGGAGAGGCAAACCTCTCCGGGGACAGGGAGGACGTGGTGCGGATCATGACGATCCACAAAAGCAAGGGACTGGAGTTTCCAGTGTGTATCCTGGCGGGGATGGGAAGGAGCATCACCGGAGCCCGCTCCCGTTCCTTTCTGGTGGTGCACCCGGAAGCAGGCATAGCGGCACCAGTGGTGGACAATGACCTGGGAATCTCTGTCAGCCATACTTTTACCCGCTCCCTGGCGAGGATGAATCTGCTGGAAGATCTGGGAGAGGAGCTACGGGTGCTCTATGTGGCGATGACCCGTGCCAAAGAAAAGCTTGTGCTGACAGGCTGTACCCGCCGGGATAAGTGCCCCGTGGGGGCCGGATATTTTCAGCTGATCCGCGCCAAAAGCTATTTTGACTGGGTGCTGCCGGCGGTCCAGGGCAATGACGGGTTCCGGGTGAGATGGCTGGAGCCGGAAGAGCTGGAACAGGCGGAGATCCAGCGCCAGGCAGATGTCATGGTGGATGAGGTGATGCTGAATAATTTTGACACAAATATCACCTATGATAAGACAATACATGAAATGCTTTCTTTCATGGATGAACATCAGGCACAGGAGGAGCTGGAGATTCCGACTAAACTGTCTGTCTCGGAGCTGAAAAAACGTTCCATGGAAGAGCATACAGAAGAAGGATTTACCATTCTGTCTGAGGAAGCGCTGGAGAACCAGTCTCCGGTGCCGTCATTTGCCAGGGAAGATACCGAAGAAGACCAGGCACTGGCAGGAGCAGGTTATGGTACGGTGTGGCATCAGGTGATGGCGGGGCTTTGTTTTTCCACTGTCCGGACAGAACAGGATCTGGAAGGAGCACTGGAGGACCTGGCAGAATCCGGAAGAGTGAAGGCGGAGGATTTGAAATATATCCGGAATTATAAGCTTATGAAATTTCTGGATTCCTCCCTTGGCAGCCAGATGCAGAAGGCGCAGTCGGAGGGCAGGCTTTACAGGGAGCAGCCTTTTGTGACGATGATCCCGGCGGCAGAGGTTGTGCCGGAGGCGGCGGACAGGGAGAGGGTTCTGGTGCAGGGGATCATTGACGGCTTCTATGAGACAGAAGAAGGTATTGTACTGATGGATTACAAGACGGACCATCTGGAGCCGGGCCAGGAAAGTATTCTTGTGGAGCGCTATGGGAAGCAGATGGAACTCTATGCCCGCGCCCTGGAGGGGATCCTGGGAAAGCAGGTGGTGAGAAAGGTATTGTATTCTTTTTCACTGGACAAAGAGATTGAGGTGAAGTGAACCGCCGCCAGATTAGCGCCATCGAGCTAAGAGAGGAGATAGAGATGTATGATAGATTTGCTGATGTTTATGACCGCATGATGTCAGAAACACCCTATGATATATGGTTTCAAAGACTGACTGCCTATCTGGAACGCAGGGGGAAGACCAGTGGACATCTGTGTGAACTGGGCTGCGGCACCGGCGAGATGGCGGGGCGTTTTGCCGATGCTGGTTTTGAGGTCACCGGTATTGACCTCTCCCCGGATATGCTGGCTCTGGCGGCAGAAAAGAAAAAGGATGGCCAGGATATTTTATATATAAATCAGGATATGACAGATTTTTCGTTGCATAAGCCGGCAGATGTGGTACTATGTATATGTGACTCCATCAATTATCTTTTGGAGGAGGATGAGCTCCAGGGGCTTTTTGGCTGCGTCAGGGCGGTCCTGCCAGAGGATGGGATCTTTGTGTTTGATATGAAAACGGAATATTGTTTTGAGGAGATCCTTGGAAATGAGATCCGGGTGGAGGACGAGGAAGACTATACGGTGTTCTGGGACAATGCATACGATCCTGAGACGAAGATCAATGAATACATGCTGACGATGTTTATGAGAGAGCCCGGAAGCGGGAAGTATGAGCGGTGGGATGAGTGCCACCGGCAGAGGGCATATTCTCCGGAAAAGATCAGGGAGATGCTCAGAGGGGCAGGCTTTGAACTCCGGGATTGTTTTGGAGAGGATATGGAAGCGCCGCCAGGCGCCAAAGATGAGAGAATTTATTTTATAGCACAACCCTGCAACGGAAATTAGTTGTATTTAGTAAAGAAAGGAATGCGATAAATATGAAGGGTAAATGGATAGTAGGAATGATGATCTGTATGCTGTTCTGCGGAATTATGTTCTGGCAGGCAGGCGGTCAGGCATATGCGGACCAGACGGCAGTCGTAGTGACAGAGAAAGGAGATCCGCTGAATATGCGGGCGGGTGTGGGAACGGGAACAGCCGTGTTGACGGTGATCCCCAATGGCAGCCAGGTTACGGTACTGGATACGGCAGCCGGCTCCGATGGGAACGGGGCATGGTATAAGATCACTTACAACGGACAGGAGGGATTTGTGGCGGGAAAATACATTTCCTTTACAGCGGCACCGGCTCCATCCACATCCCCGTCTGCTGCGACCACAGTACCAACACCGGCTCCGACACCTGCGCCTACAGCGGCACCGGCTCCACAGCCGGCAAAAGTAACAGTTTACCGGACGCAAACCACCTACAAAAAGATCAGTGTACCGGCAAAACTGAAGAAAACCCGGACAATTTCCAGGAGTACATCGGGAAAACCGATGAAGGTAAATAAGAAAAATGTTGTTTTAAAAAAGAATAAAAGTGTAAAAATAATAGCAGAGAAAACCAAAGGCAGCACAAAGTGGTTCAAGATCAGTTTTAAGTACAACAAAAAAACGAGAAAGGGATACATAAAAAGCACAGACCTGAAACCAGTTTTGAAAAAAGCGGCAGGAGGTGTCGTCACCGGAGTAAAAACAGCGCTTCGGGTGAGAAAAAAACCGGGGAATTCCAATCCTTACTATAAGGTAAACGGCCGGATCATGGTCCTGGCTAAAAAACAGTATATCCAGATTCTCAAAGTAAGGACTGTGAAGAAAAAACTGTGGTACCGTATCTCTTTTGACTATTATGGAAAGACCTATTATGGCTATGTGCAGGCGAAATATGTCAAGCTGGCAAAGACCAGGGTGCAGAAACGGGTTGCGGTCACCGTGCTGAGTGAGAAACAGTTTGAGGAAGAGATGACGAGACAGGGATTTCCGGATTCTTACAAGGATTCCCTGCGCAAGCTTCACGCTGCCTATCCTTACTGGCAGTTCACAGCGTATAAGACCGGGCTTGACTGGAATACGGCGGTGGCGGCAGAATCGAAGCTTGGGGTAAGCCTGATCTCCAATTCCAAGTCAGCGGCATGGAAATCCATGGAGGAGGGGGCTTATGATCCGGCTACAGGTAAATGGAAAGTATTTGACGGAAGTACATGGGTGGCGGCATCCAAAGAGGCGGTAAGCTATTATATGGATCCCCGCAATTTTCTGACCACCCAGGGAATCTTTCAGTTTGAGCAGCTGGAATACCAGTCCCAGTATCAGACAAAGGATGGGATCAGCCAGATCCTTATGAACACACCATTTTCCAATACCACGTTTCGTTATGTGGATGACGTCACTGGGACAGAAAAGGAGATCAGCTATACCGATGCTTTTCTGCAGGCGGCAAAAGAGTCCGGTGTGAGTCCATATCATCTTGCTTCCCGCAGCAAGCAGGAAGTGGTGACGGGGCCCGCATCTACCAGCACGGCGGTGACGGGAACTACCGAGAGCTATCCAGGGATCTTTAACTTTTACAATATTGGCGCATACAGCGGGGCGGCTCCGGTGTTAAACGGCCTGAAATGGGCGAGCTCCGGGACTACATTTCTCCGTCCATGGAACAACCGCTACCGTTCCATCGTGGGAGGGGCGATGTATATTGGAAGCAACTATATCAACCGGGGGCAGAATACCGGGTATTTACAGAAATTTAATGTGACGCCGAACAATACTTACAATCATCAGTATATGACGAATGTGGAGGCAGCGAACTCCGAGGCGCTGAAGACAAAAAATGCCTATAACGGTATGCTGGATTCGGTACCACTGGTATTTTCAATCCCTGTATATGAAAATATGCCGGCAGCAAACTGTCCGGTACCACAATAAATAGTAAGAGGTAATTTATGAAAAGAAGAATTTTATATGGCATTATGCTGATTGTGTCAGTTCTGGGACTGTTCCTGATACCTGGCGAGGTGCAGGCAGCGAGTGCCATAGTAGAGTTTACTACGGGTACTCCTGCTCTTTCGGCAGGAAGTGAATTTACGGTGGTATGCCGTGTGACTTCTTCTGAAGTTTTCAGCGATGTGGAGATGAAGGTTCTTTATGATGCCTCCATCATGGAATTTGTCAGCGGCGGTAATAAAGTGAGCGGAGGAGATGGCATTCTTCAGATCTCTTCCACCGGAAATGGGGATGAGGTGAAAAAGCGTACCTACTCCCTTCGCTTTAAGGCGTTAAAGGCGGGAACAGGAGCCATTGAGATGGGAAAGAAGATGGCTGTGAAAAATCTGGAGGGTGATTCTTTTTCTGTCTCCGCAAACCGTGTCACCCTGACGGTGACAGAGCCAGAGGTCGGTGGGGGAACGACAGACCCGGTATCAGCGACGCCGGCTCCGGCATCTACCGGGACGCCTTCTCTGAGTACAAACAACAAATTGAAATCCCTCCGCCTCGACTGTCTTTCCATGACGCCGAAATTTGATACGAACGTGCTGGAATACACAGTAAAGGTTGACTGTGACACGAATTTATTGTATTTTAATTATGTTGCGGCAAATAACAAAGCCGCCGTCAGAATTAAAAATAATGAAGAACTGCTGCTGGGAGAGAACGATGTCAGGATCGTTGTGACAGCAGAATCCGGGGACAAGCGGGTGTACAAGCTCAAAGTGATCAAAGAGAGCGAAGCGGAGACCAGAGTCCGGGAGCAGCAGGAAAAAGGAAAATCCGATATCAATTTTTCTGTATATGAGAAAGAAGGATCGATCTATATCCAGAACCAGTATCAGTTCCAGGTGGTGGATGTGAAAGATGACTCCATCCTTCCCTCTGGTTATGTCAAAACCTCTGTGGATCTGGAGGGGAAAAATGTCACCGCCTATACGATGGAAAATGACCTGGACAATAATTATCTTTTAATGTATCTGAAGGGGGCGGGTACAGAGCCGGTGCTTTACCAGTATGACCGGATGGAACGGACGGTTCAGCGCTATACCGGGACGATGACCCAGAAGGTCAATAAGGGCGGAAACGTTGCCCAGGAAAAGGAATTCATGCCGAAGACAGGAGCCTGGCTATATGCGGCGCTGGTCAGTATGGCTGTGATCATACTTATTCTGCTGATCGTGATTCTGAATATGGTTTTGAGAAGAAAGCTTGGCAGGGGAAAAAGGGTATTGGATGATATGGATTTCTGATAAAAGAAATGGAGAGTAGAGACAGTGAAGAGAGATTTTACAGCAAGTGCGGAAAGAGCTCTGACGAAAGCAGGGGAGATTGCGGCCAAACTGGGAACCACCGCCATTGGAACGGAACACCTTCTCTATGGCCTCAGTGCGGTGAGCGGCACAGCATCCAGAATACTAAAGGAAAATGGGGTGATCCGGCAGGATATCGAGATGATCCTGGAGGATATGACCGGCGGTGCGGCGCCGGAAAAGGTGAAACGCAAGGACTGCGATGTCACACCCCGGTTTGAAGAGATCATTCTGTCTGCTGAGCAGATCGCAGAAAGAAATGAGGATTCCAGTATCGGAACGGAACATATTTTTCTGGCGATGTTGAAGACCAGGGATACCGGCGGTCTCATGGTATTACGAGCCCTGGAAGCCAATATCCAGAAAATGTTTGTGGATGTAGTCCTGACCATGGGAGCGGATCTGAACGCGGCCAAAGCTGAGCTATCAGGGAACCGGAACACCGGAAAAAAGGGAAAGTCAGAGACGCCGATGCTGGACCAGTATGCCAGGGATCTGGTGGAATATGCCAGGGAAGGGCATCTGGATCCTGTATATAACCGGGAGGAGGAGATCGCAGCTGTGATCGAGATCCTGAGCCGGAGGACAAAGAACAATCCCTGTATGGTGGGAGAGCCGGGAGTGGGGAAGACTGCCATCGCAGAAGGGCTGGCGATCCGCATCGCCGAGAATTCTGTGCCAGAGACCATGGCGGGGAAACGCATTTTTTCCCTGGATCTGTCGGGCATGGTGGCAGGATCCAAATACCGGGGGGAATTTGAGGACAGGATCAAGCGTGCTGTAAAGGAAGCTGTTACCGCAGGAAATATTATATTATTCATCGATGAACTTCACACCGTGATCGGTGCGGGAGGAGCAGAGGGGGCGATTGACGCCTCCAATATTTTGAAGCCGGCACTTTCCAGAGGAGAGATCCAGGTGATCGGCGCCACAACCAGGGAGGAATACCGCAAAAGGATTGAAAAAGATGCGGCGCTGGAACGCCGGTTCCAGCCAGTGGTGATCGAAGAGCCGACGGTGGTACAGACCATCGGTATGCTTCGGGGGCTCAGAGAGCGTTATGAGAGCTTTCACCGGATCAAGATCAGTGATGAGGCGCTGGAAGCGGCGGCTAAATTATCCGACCGCTATATCAATGACCGCTACCTGCCGGATAAGGCCATCGATCTGATGGATGAGGCGGCGGCGAAGCTGCGGCTGGCCCAGGCGGTGAAAAAGGGGCAGGTGTCGGCAGGGCTGGAGGATAAGATCCGGGACCTGGAGCAATCCAAGGAAAAGGCTCTGATCAAGGGAGATATGGATCTGGTACTACAGATCCATGCGGAAGAGCAAAACACCAGGGAAGAGCTGGATAAAGAGTTAAAGAAGTGGCAGAAAAAACAGAAGAAAGAACAGGTACTTTCGGCACAGCAGATCGCCGAGGCCGTTTCGGCGTGGACGAAGATCCCGGTGAGCCGTCTGGCAAAGGATGAGACAAAGCGTCTGCAGAAAATGGAGACCATTCTGCATGAGCGGGTGGTAGGACAAAATGAGGCAGTGGAGGCCGTTTCCCGCGCTGTGCGCCGGGGGAGGGTTGGCTTAAAAGACCCCGGACGCCCCATCGGCAGTTTTCTGTTCCTGGGACCTACGGGAGTGGGAAAAACCGAGCTTTCCAAGGCGCTGGCGGAGGCGGTATTTGGCTCAGAAAAAGATATGATACGCATTGACATGTCGGAGTATATGGAAAAGCAGAGTGTCTCCAAGATGGTAGGTTCTCCTCCGGGCTATGTGGGCTATGAAGAGGGGGGGCAGCTCAGTGAAAAGGTGCGCCAGAAACCCTATTCCGTGCTGTTGTTTGATGAGATCGAGAAGGCGCACCCGGATGTGTTCAATATGCTGCTGCAGATCTTGGAAGACGGTCATTTGACAGATTCCCAGGGGCGCCGGGTGGATTTTAAGAATACCATCATCATCATGACCTCCAATGCCGGGGCGAACCGGATCATTTCCCCGAAAACCCTTGGTTTTCTCTCCAGTGAAGACGCAGAGCAGGATCACAAGCGGATGAAAGAGGGAGTTATGGAAGAGGTGAAGCACCTTTTCAAGCCAGAATTTATTAACCGTATTGATGAGATTATCGTATTTCATGCCCTTACCAGGGAACATATATCCGATATTGCTTCCCATATGCTGGAGAGTTTCCGTCTCCGGGCGAAGGAGCAGATGGATCTCACGGTCCGTTATGGCAAATCTGTTGTAGAGTTTGTGGCAGAGAAAGGATTTGATAAAGACTACGGAGCGAGACCACTGCGCCGCGCCATCCAGAACCAGATCGAGGACGCCCTGGCGCAGGAGCTGGTCAACGGAGCGGTAAAGATCGGCGATACCGTTAAGATTGCCGTAAAGTCGGGGAAAATTTATGTTCAAAACTTCATAAAAAAATGATGGCATTGCCATGTTTTTTTTGGTATAATTGAGGTAGAGATCAACTGCCTGTAAGAGAGACAGGAGGATATTATCAGCAAGAAACTAAGGAGGATACTGGTATGGGTGTAGTTGAGGAAATGATCCGCAAGGAAGACGATGGTTCTCTCAGTTTTGGAAACTATCTTCTGGATTCAAAGACGAAGAAATCAGACTTTGAATACCAGGGAGATATGTACAAGGTAAAGACCTTTCGGGAGATTACAAAACTGGAGAAAAATGGTCTGTTTGTGTATGAGTCAGTACCTGGAAGCGCCGTGACAAATTATGTGGATGATGGAAACGATGTATCTTTTGTGGTGGAAGCAGCGGAGGACATTAGTTTTACCCTGGAGCTTGAGCCATCACAGGAGTACAAAGTAATGCTTGACGGAAATGAGCTGGGAACGATGAAGACCAATCTAGGCGGAAAGCTCAATGTAAGCATTGAACTTGATGAAGGAAAACAGGCAGATGTCAAGGTAAGTAAATGTTAGTATTTTGTACTGGAAAAACGATGACAGTTACCTGAACTGAGAACGGCGCCAATCTGGTGATTCAGATTGGCGCCACTGTTAGTTCAATGTTGAAAGGAAATTATGGCAAAGGCAAAGAACATATTTTACTGCAAAGAATGCGGTACAGAGACCGGAAAATGGCAGGGGCAGTGCCCCGGCTGCGGAGAGTGGAACACATTGGTTGAGGCGCCGGATACCGGTGCTCCGGGGAGAAAGACCGGGTCGGGCCCTGCCAGGGTAAGACAGACAGAGCCTGCGAGATTAAAGGATATCACCATCGAAAATGAGCACCGGATGATGACCGGTATCGGGGAACTGGACCGGGTGCTGGGGGGCGGCATCGTGGCGGGCTCCCTGGTGCTGGTGGGGGGAGATCCGGGCATTGGAAAATCGACTCTTCTACTGCAGATGTGTAAAATGCTCTCTGACCAGGGCGAGAAGATCCTCTATGTGTCGGGGGAGGAATCGCTCAAACAGATCAAGCTGAGAGGAGACCGGATCGGAGAGTTCTCGGATTCCATCTATCTGTTGTCGGAGACAAATATCTCTGCCATTGACCATGCCATCGAAAAACTCCGGCCGGCGGTGGTCATTGTGGATTCCATCCAGACGATGTACGATGAACGCATCGATGCGGCACCGGGTAGCATCAGCCAGGTGCGGGAGATTACTTCTATCCTTCTGCGCATCGCCAAGAGCAGGGGAATCAGCATATTTATCGTGGGTCATGTGACAAAGGAAGGAAATGTGGCAGGTCCCCGCATGTTGGAGCATATGGTGGACACAGTGCTTTATTTTGAAGGGGATTCAGCGGCGGCCTACCGTATTCTGCGGGGGGTAAAAAACCGCTTTGGATCCACCAATGAGATCGGCGTATTTGAGATGAAGGGAAAGGGACTGGTGGAGGTACCCAACCCATCCGAATATATGATGCAGGGAAAACCGGTGGGCGAGTCCGGCTCCGTGGTGGCATGTGCGGTGGAGGGAACAAGATCATTTATGATCGAGGTGCAGGCGCTGGTATGCCATACTTATTTTAATATGCCCCGTAGAACGGCGGCGGGGACGGATTACAACCGCATCAACCTTTTGATCGCAGTGCTGGAGAAGCGTCTCGGCCTCCGTCTCTCAGACAGCGATGCCTACGTCAATGTGGCAGGCGGCATGAGGATCACGGAGCCGGCGCTGGATCTTGCCATTATTACTGCTATTATGTCCAGCCACAGCGGGAGGGCCATGGACGACCGCACCGTGATCTTTGGCGAGGTAGGCCTGGTAGGAGAGGTAAGGGCGGTTCCCCAGGCAGAAAAAAGGGTGGCAGAGGCATTAAAAACCGGTTATCAGACCTGCATTCTGCCAGAGGCAAATAAAAAAATGATCGAAAAGAACGGGACCCCGGATCTGTCCGGCATCCGCCTGGTGGGAATCCGCAATATCCGGGAACTGGCAGATCAAATTCACGTGAATATAACATGAGGACAAAAAATGAATTGAAGGGAGAAAGAAGATGTACGAGAAAATTGAAAAAATGATGACAACGGGATTCCGGCTTATGACTGCTCTTGTTTTGTTTGTGGCAGGGTTTATATGGCAGAGCGTTTCTGGAAAGGTTCTTGACATGTATGCTTTTTACATGATGTCGGCGGCAGTGCTTTCCCTTGCCAGCGTGATCCTGTCAAAGCTTTCCCACGCTGGCATTCATTTTATCCCTTATGTTATTCTCAACATTCTGGTACTGATCACCGCTGTCGCTTTGACTGGTTCAGGGAGATTTACCGGGGTAGTGCTTTACAGCATCTGGGGAATCTGTGTGGCCGTGGATTGGGTGGTCAATGCTGTACTCCTGCAGTGCGGGGACATCCTGAAACGGGTGGTTATGGGATTTGTGGCGGCAGTGGTGAATTTCGTTCTTGTTGCCGCTGTTTTTATGATACCTGTTTTACTTCAGGCAAAGTCATAGAAGGATAGAGATGGAGGAAAAGAAAATGAAAGAACGGTTTAAAAAGATTTCAGCAGGGCTGCTTATCACCCTGCTCTCTTTGGTGGGTTTGTGGGAATATATGCAGCTGTACCTGTATTTCGATATTCCTCAGGCGGTGGTGGTCCTGCCGGCAGCCGGAGCGCTTTCGGCAATTTTACTGAAAAAAATGGGATGGGTGGTGCCAGGCGCCAGTCTGCTGATCTGTATTGTTTATCAGCTGGTGGAGAAAAGATCCAGTTCGGTAGGGATCGTGGAGACATCCAAACTAAAAGTCATTCTGTCTATCTTGCCTGTGGTGCTGATTTTTTTGGTTCTGGGCATTGCTGGTGGTTTGCTGGTACGGGTGCTGATCCAGAGAAAGAGACCGCTGGCTGTGGGGATTTTTTGCTGTCTGCTGGGAGTGCTCATTACTTTTGGGGGAAGTGTAGTGATGTTCGGAAATCCCCTGTACCCATTTATGGCAAAGGCCTCTGTCGATCATTATGCGAAAAAATTTGAAAGTGCCAGTTATAAGATCAGTGAAGTTTCTGTATACTACAGTTTAGAGGATCTGCAGTATCAGGGACGCGTGGTGATGAGTGACGGTGTTGTGTATGCCTTATATCATGACCGTGCCACTGGCGAGGTGACTGAGAGTTTAACTTACGGAGCAAAAGAATAGCCAGAGGCAATTTTTTGGAGCGGCGCGACTCCAAGCCGCCACTTTTTTCAATAAAAAACTGTAAAAAAAGGAAAATAGTTGCAAATTGACATAATTGTAACATTTTTGTAAAATATAACATTAGTATGACAAAATAATAAAATTGGAGGAAGTGCCGTGGACCATTTGGATATGTTGGAGTATAAGAGCGTTCATATTTTGCGGGAGGCATACAGTGAATTGGGAAATTTGTGTATGCTCTGGTCGATTGGAAAGGACAGTACAGTTCTTCTCTGGCTTGCCAGAAAGGCTTTTTTTGGACATGTTCCGATCCCTCTCGTACATGTGGACACCCATTTTAAGATCAAAGAGATGATTGAATACAGAGACCGTCTGGCGGCAGAGTGGAATCTGGATATGATTTACGGAGAAAACGCCGAGGCGCTGGAGAAAAAGGCTACCTTCCCGGACGGAAATGCTACCCATCTGGAGTGCTGCAAATCACTGAAAACAGAAGCTCTGACCAATACCCTTAACGCCAGCTGGCCCCGTTACCGCTTTAATCACGGGAAGGGAGTTTATGAAAAGGATGTCAACATCGAGCCCTACACCGGTGTGATCGTCGGCGTCCGGGCGGACGAGGAAGGAAGCAGATCCAAAGAAAGATATTTCTCGCCGAGAGATAAAAACAATGACTGGGATGTGGGAGACCAGCCGCCGGAATTCTGGAATCAGTACAAGACCGATTTTGCACCGGGCACCCACGTACGCGTGCATCCACTGTTAGACTGGACGGAGCTGGATATCTGGGAATACATCGAGAGAGAAAATATTCCTGTCGTTCCATTGTACTTTGACCAGGGAAATGGAAAGCGTTACCGCTCTCTTGGGTGCGCCCCCTGCACCGGAACGGTAGATTCCACAGCCAAAAATGTAAGAGAGATCATAGAAGAATTAAAAACCGGAAAATTTGCCAATATCGCTGAGAGATCCGGGCGCGCCCAGGACAAAGAGGGAGGCGGCGGTCTGGAAGAACTGCGCAAAGAAGGATACATGTGACAAAGTCTGTCATGCGGCCGTGCACAAATTTATTTGTGTACGGACATATGACAGACGCACATCATGAGCGAAGGGCGCAGCCCGGAGCGAATGTGCTGTGCGACAGCACAGGGTCACATGTATGATTGAAAAGTGTCATGCGGCCCACGTGAATGTGCTGTGCGCCAGCACAGGGTCACATGTATGATTGAAAGTGTCATGCGGCCGGACACAAATTTATTTGCGACCGGACATATGACAGATAGTTGCAGATTGTCAGGAGAAGGATTGGAGCAATGTATTATGAATAAAAAAGAAGACATGAATATAGTCATTGTCGGTCATGTGGATCACGGTAAGAGCACCCTTATGGGACGCCTGCTGGCAGATACCGGTTCCCTTCCCGAAGGAAAGTTAGAGCAGGTAAAAGAAACCTGCCGCAGAAACTCAAAGCCCTTTGAGTATGCATTTTTGCTGGATGCCCTGAAGGATGAGCAGTCCCAGGGAATCACCATTGACACGGCGAGATGTTTTTTTAAAACAGAAAAACGAGATTACATCATACTGGATGCGCCGGGCCACATCGAGTTTTTGAAGAATATGATCACAGGAGCTTCCCGCGCCCAGGCAGCATTGCTTATGATCGATGCCAAAGAAGGTGTCCAGGAAAACTCCAGGAGGCACGCTTACATGC
>CAMTDY010000039.1 GCA_947070915.1 uncultured Roseburia sp. | reverse complement strand
GCAAAGATTATTTTTGCAGAGCATGCGGTTTTGTTTCGGTGGAACTATTATAAACTGCGTCAAAAAATAAAAAGTGAATTATTAGAAGAGATAACAAAATTAAATCAATTTGAGGACATCGAATATAATTATGATGAAGAAAAAATGCAGTTAAATATTGTTGAATACGAAAAAATAAATGGTGAGTTTGTAGGTTTGAGTAAGGTACGGAGTGACATCTTTGATAGTTTGCGGGATAAATTCAATCTTTTATCCAGGTTGTATCCGGAAGTTGGAGGTATTTGTATAGATTATTTGGATGAAAAATTTGGAATGTTAAAAGGACAGCTGGAAGCAGATTATGACAAAGCGGAATTAGATTTGTTAAATAAATTACTGATAAATAAACTGCCCAAAGGAAATTCCGAGGGGAGATTTGACCTAAAGGACACCAGTCAGATCCGCTGGACAGAGACAGAAGGTACTTTGAATATCAGCTGGCTGGATCTGAGACAATACTCCTCAATATCCGGAGTTATGGACTTATCCAAATTTAAAAAGATGGAGTACGTGAGTTTAGAAGGCTTGAATCTTTTAATGCTGCAGTTGCCGCCAGCGCTTAGATATCTGGATGAGCACTCTGTCAGCCATTGTAAAAAGATAGTCAGTCTGGAAATGCCGGAAACACTGGAATATATAGATGGTGCTGCATTTGAGGGGTGCAACGGCCTCAATGAAATTGTTTTCAAAGGAGATGCTCCGGAGGTGAGAGGGGATAGGCTGTTGTTTGAGGGGATCAAAAATAAAGTCAAGATCTATTACGACAAGTCAAAGAAGGGCTGGACCGATAAATACTGGGAACAGTACGAACTGGTGCCAGTGAAAGGGAAAGCAGTTGGAAGAGACCAACAAAAGGAACAGGCAGAAGAAAAAGGTATCACATTATCTGAAGCGCTGGAGGAGGAACTCACGGAATTAGGAAAAATATTGAAAAAAAGCAAAAAGAAAGCTCCAGAGAATTTATTTCAGTGGGATGGAATAAGACTGAATGACGGCCAGACAGCTATAAAGAGGCTGGATCTCTCTGCCTATCCGGATATTTCCGGGGAGCTGGATCTGTCGGTATTTGAAGAATTGGAATATGTCTCCTTAAAGGGACTGAAGGTAAGCAATGTCATCCTGCCGGAGAGCTTGAGTTATCTGGATGCGGATTCCTTTAAAAACTGTGAGAAAATACAGCAGGTCAGAGTGCCGAAAAATGTGAATAAAATGTACTCCCCTGTATTTGCCGGCTGTAAAAGTCTGAAAATCGTTATTTTTGAGGGAAATGCGCCGGATATTAGTAATGGACATCGCGTTGATGATGTGTTTGGAAAAGGGATGGAGAAGGTTCAGATTTACTGCGGGAAGAATTCAAAAGGCTGGGTGGAATCCTACTGGGATAAGTATGAAAAGGTACGGTTTGAATAGAGCCATGAGTAAAAAAACATGAAAAAGGAGATGAAAGAATGCACTCTAAGAAACTGGAAGATACAGAGTTTTGGAAAGTTTACAAGACGAAAATTAATTCTGATGCCAGGCGGAGTCTTTGGGTGAAAGAAATATACGAGGCGGCGGTAAACTACTTGCTGGATGTGCGGAAGACCTTTCCAAACTATACCCTGCATGATGAAACCCACATACTGAATGTATTGGATGCAGTAGGTGGGTTGTTAGGGGACCAGATTTCACGATTATCTGCTGGTGAAATGGAATTACTTATACTGGCGGCTTCTCTGCACGATCTGGGAATGGTTTATACAGAGGAAGAAAAGAAGCGGTATTATCAAGAGGAAGAGGCTTGCAGTAAATTTTTAAGAACGTACCGCCCGGAATTATTGGGCTGTTCTGTAGAAGAATGGAAGGCGGAAGACCAGCAGTGGTATCTCCGTACACTGCACCCCTTTCGCCTTTGGGATGTACTGGAAAATGAGCAGTGGAGTGAATTATTTAAAAATGCTCCCTTAGAGATTGTGCCCAAAGCTTGTATTTTAGTCGTGTGTCAGGCGCATGGTGAAAAGCCGGAAGAACTTCACAGCAATAAAAAATTAGAATATTTAGCTGCCGAAGATGTGGATCCTTTATTTTGTGCACTTTTGCTACGTCTAGGTGATCTGCTGGATTTTGATGACACCCGCGCACCAAAGGTATTGTACAGTTATGTGGCATGTAATGAGAAAAGCCGCGAGGAGTGGGACAAGCACCAGGCTTCCGCGGGATTTCGTTATCCGCCGACGCCTTCTAGGGATGACCTGCCTTATAAGGCGAGATGCACGAATCCGGGGGTGGAACATGCGGTCCGGGATTTCTTGGACTGGATTGATGAGGAGCTGGGTAATTGTTTTAATTTGCAAAAATATTGCAGGGCAGGCTGGCGGCAAGAATTTCCCTTTCCAAGAGCGGTTATGAGAGAGGAGATAGAATCCGACGGATACATGAGCGGCGATTTTTGCCTGACAATGGATCAGACGCAGATCCTGGAACTTCTGACGGGAGAAAACTTATATGATCATTCCGACGTCTTTGTAAGAGAATTGCTGCAAAATGCCATTGACGCTACGTTGCTCCGCGGAGAGATGGAACCTGATTTTGTTCCGGAGAAGTCCCGTATCGATATATGGGAATGGACGGATCGGGATGGTTATATGTGGTTTCGTATAGATGATCAGGGGACAGGTATGACTGCAGGCATGCTGCAGAGGTATTTTCTGAAAGTAGGAAACTCTTATTATAATTCCCAGGAATTGGAACGGGATCTGAGAGATCATGGCCACACAAATAAATATAATGGTATCAGCCGCTTTGGCATTGGCTTTCTGTCAACTTTTCTTTGTGGGGAGTGCGCTGAGGTTTCCACTCTCTATTTTGATCCTAAGAAGAATTACAGAGAAGAGGCGCTGGTGGAATCCTACCAGACCTTACATTTTGGTTTGCGATTGCAGGTGACGGGGCTGAGCGGATACTATACCTTGAAGAACCAGTCCAGGCATCATCAGGCAGATGCGCCATTTCCAGCTCCAGGTTCGGAGTATGAGCACATTTTTGACAGGCATGGATACCGCAATAACCCGGGGACCACCATAGCGATCCGGCTGAATGTGGGGAAACTGGGCACCTTGAATCTGCGTGAGGCGACGGAAAAGTACTTGTGTGGCGCCAGAGTGCCAGTATACTATAACAATCAAAGAATAGGGCGGACTTATGAGGAGATGATGCAGGCGGTGCACGAAGTGGCAGGAGAGAATTTTTATGAGTTGTCTCCGAAGTTAAAGGATGAATTTGACCGCTGCTTTCCGGCTGTTCGCGGTCAATATCCTAAAATATCGGTAACCGTAATTCCCTTAGACACAGAGGAGGATCAGATTTTACCTGATTTTTCTGGGGTGATCATAAAGTATGATGTACATTTTGATAAAAAGCGGCAGTGGAAGGTGAAGGACCAGGTTTATGAGGTTCAAGGGTATGCTCCATTAATGAGAAAAGTGGATTTTAAAATAGGGTTTGAAAGTGTGAATTTAAATAAAAAATTGATTGATTGGAAGTGGAAAGACTTAAATAAAAAATTTGATTTAGAGAAAATAGTCGCTTTGGAATCAGAATTTGAAAAACAATCTGTCTGCCCAAAGGTAGAGGATTTGCCAGGAGAGGTGTGGCAGCCATTTGCAGATCAGATGGACTTGTATGAAGCATGGAGAGCTTACTGGGATCATGAACAGATAGCGCAAATGGAATTATCCGTAGAAGATTGTGAATGCCCCACTATCGAATCATTATCGTTAAATAAGGATAATGGGCAACTTGGATATACATACCAGGGGATTATAGCTGGTGATATTATAGACATAGTTGTATATTCGCAACAAAAAGTCTTTGCAATGTTTCTATTAGGAAGTATGTGGAAACCTAAGGTAGAAGTGAGCCGATCCAGAATTTCTGGTTTGCCCTTAAGTGTATCGTTGGCGACCTGCGGCTTGTATAAAAAGAATAATATGAAAATTTCTTTGGATGAATTGGATGACTGGAAAAATAGTACGCTGAAAGAATGGAAAGAAGCGCAGATTCCCTCAATGGATCAATGGATGAGAAAAAATCTTGGGGATTATTTAACAGAGATTAAGAACAATTTACAGAAACCATTGAGCATAAAAAATGACATATTTAAGATTTCCACAAAGTTTTATGATTTCGATGATACTGTTATATTATTTAAATATCTGGCGGCTTATCTCCAGGACAACTACCTTATGACAATCAACTATGAAGAGGGTCAAAAGATTTCCTTTTTTGAAAAAGATGGAGATAAGATGGAACAAGACTATGATCTATTTCCACCCATGATGTTCTGCAGGGCAGCAAATGACCGAAGCCGTCAATATCTATGTTGTTCAGAGGATGTTTTCCGGAGAGGGATTACCGCTGACCATCCTTTTGCAACATGGCTTTTAAACAGTGCAGTTCCTTTAAATCAGTACTTTCCAAGGCAGTTTCAGATGATAGTGGAATGTCTGTGCGATGATTCCGAAGAGGAAGTGATAGAAAAATGTAACAGCATCCGCAGACAACTGACAGCCCTGCCAGAGCATCACGGTGTGGACGTAAGTGCTTTTCCAGAATTAAGCAGCAGGGATTTCTGGTCTGCGGAGGAGTGGGACCAGGGGAATATATAAAGCCGTTCGTGCTATTGGTATGGCTCAGAGATCCAGCAGGTCAGCAAGATCGGAGAAGTCGATGATCAGATCCTCATAGATACTGACTTTTACTGAGCTGGAAAAAGTATAGTCCTGGGTATCCTCTGATTCGAAATCGTATACAGTAATACGGTTTCTGTCTGGATCCACGATCCAGTATTCACGCACGCCGGCAGTGCGGTATTTAAAAAGTTTAGTAAAATAGTCCATTCGCCTGCTGCCCGGCGATACGATCTCAATGATCCAGTCTGGGGCGCCGCAGCATCCTTTGTCGTTCAACTTGTCAGGATCACATATGACGCTGATATCTGGTTCTACATAGTTCCTATCATTTTCATCTAAAAAAACGGCAAAGGGAGCAATGTATGGTCTGCATGAACCGTTTTTTGATTTGATGTATTCCCGGATGATGCCAAAAAGTTCTCCAGAGATCTCTTGATGTTTTCTGCCTGGTGGCGTTATGTAATAGATCCGGCTATCGATCAGTTCTGCACGTTGCCCATCCGGCAGGGAATAAATGTCATCGACAGTATGAAGTTTTTCTTGCGCTAGTGCAGGTGGCATGATAACACTTCCTTTCATTCTGTTGGGGGCAAAAGACCTTTTAACCCCAACATCATGGCAAAAGTCTATCATAGCACCCGATGATATGCAAGTTTGAAATGTGCCTTACTACCCCCTGGCTTTCCTACAGCCTTCTGGCTTTAAACAGACCGCACAGCCAGAACAGCGCGCCCATGGCTGTATATACCGCCGCCTGTCCGCTCATCAGGCCTCCGCCCTTCAAAACCACATAAAGATATTGGGATGCCTGCTGGACATCCTGCAGGCCGTCACGGAAAACAAGCACGTTCTCAATATCGACATTAGATAACCAGATGTAGAGGACGACAAGAAGGATCGACAGCGCGATGCTGCTTATGGCAAAGTTTAAAAAGAATACAAGGCCGCAGATCATGAAGCTGGCCACCAGCATTTCATAAAACAGATCTTCGCGGTACCCTTCTGTATCTTCCAGTATATGTAGGGAAGCCCAGATAAAGGGCAGGTTCAGGATCCAGTATATGAAACTGAACAGGGGGATCTTTCTCCCCAGTATGAGGATTTCCCGGCCCTCCCCTTCCACATATTCCTTTTGGAACATATACATCCAGATCGTCGATAAGATGGGGATAAACTGATAACACATACGCTGCGTTGTAAAGAATCTCTGTTCTGCTTCCTCTATATTTCTATTTAAGATCATGACGCAAAATGGAATAAATAAAAGATAGCCAAGTATTGGCAGAAAAAACATAATTCCCATTCCTTTTGACTGCAGCCAGAATCGTTTCATCATATTCTATCGTCTCCTATATCTCCTTTATGACACACATATAACCATCCTCAAGAGCTGGTGCTGCCGGCGTCAGCACCTCACTGGCCTCATTCGTCAGGATGCGGTAATAAATTCCGCCATCTTCTTCATACTGTTTCTCTATAAAATACTCACCATGGATCTGCTGTTCATCTCCCTTTTTACACGCATAAACTTTACCTTCTGCGATACCGACAAGCTCTTTGCAGCTGAGAACACAGCAGATCTCCCCGTGGTTCATTACGATCACACGGTCACAGCTCGCCTCGATATCCTCTACGATATGGGTGGAGATAAGCACCGTTTCCTTTTTGCCCAGCTGGGATATCACCTTTTTAAAATGCATCCGTTCCTCCGGGTCCAGTCCGGCGGTGGGCTCGTCGAACAAAACCAGTTCCGGTTCATGGATCAGCGCCTGGGCGATCCCCACCCGGCGGATCATCCCGCCGGATAATTTCCTTCCCGAGATGTCCTGATACTGGCTCATATTTACAGCTTCCAGGCACTTCTCAATGATTTCTTTTTCATCTGAGCCTTTTACCTTTTTCAGATTACAAAAGAGCCGCATGGAATCTTTTACCGTTAATTCTTTATACAGTCCAAAAAACTGCGGAAGATAGCCTATGCGGAGCTTACTTCCCCGTTTGGAGGAAATTCCATTGATCCGGATCTCACCGGAGGTCAATGGATACAGATTCGTCAGACACCTCATCAGCGTCGTCTTTCCAGAGCCATTCGGCCCCAGCAGTCCGTAAACCCCTTCACTGAGTTCACAATCGATATTTTTTAAAACCTTTTTCCTTCCAAAATTTTTACACAAATGTTTGATTTCTATCACAATCCCCAATCTCCTTATCTGTCTACTCTGTGATATTGTTAAGAGGTTCCAGGTCCTTTAATATTTCTTCCTCCGTCAATTCCTCATAATAGGGGTGCTTCCCGGTTTTTAGATAGTTCTGGTACTGGTCTGTACAGGGAGCCATCAGCACAAGGTGATCCTCGCCAAAATATCTATAACTATCCTCCGATCCATGTACGACCCCCAGTGCAAAAATCGTCTTTCCCTGCAGATCATTTTCAGCTATAAAAGTTCTCCATTTTTTTCTTTCATCATAATCGGGTTTTACTTTTGGGAAATATCCCGGATCTGCTTTTGAATGCACCACTCTTACACCGGATATCTCTTCCTCCTCTAAAAAAGTATTTGCCATCAGAGTAACGCCATCACTGATACCGTAAAAATGGTTGGACTCTATTTCCGGCAGATTGCTGTATAGTTTTAGGCCACTGTCAACCGTAATATCGTATTCTGTTTTATAACCAGGTCCTTCTAGTGTAGGTCCTTTATACAAAACCAGGGATGTATCTTGGTCTCCGTATTTTTGTACAAAGTCCAGAAACAGATATCTTTTCCCTGAAAAGGGAAGGTAAGCCAAATAGGCAGGCAGACGGAGCGCCTGGGATGTTGAATAAAATTTCTTGGAGGCCCCCTGATAATGGAAAACAAATTTAGAATGTTTCCCGGCGTCCTCCAGCTGAAGGGTGATCCAGTCGCCTTCCTGGCGATAGTTTACCTGTTCCCCACATTCGTCCTCAACAGAGGTAACACTGTATTCATGGCGCAGGGAAAACATATAAGTTTCCAGTTCTGGCTTATCCACATAAACCTCCACATCGGCTTTTAAGATCCGGTTCACTTGAATGTCTGCCACATACTTCGTGATCTTAAAATCTTCCTCTGATTCATGACGTTCCAAACTGCCGGCCTGCTCCGTATGTGTGGCATAATAGTTGTAGTCTTCATCATAGGCATCCGAAATGTTTTCTGCATTCATATTTATATAGCTGGCGCCATTTGGTAGCATATACAAAACAAAAAGCAACACCGTAACGGCTCCACAGCAGGAGGCAAAGAACCGTTTTTTTCTTTGTGACAAATGATAGATTAAGATGGTAAGCACCAGGAAAATCCAGAACAGGATGCGCTGCAGGTCAACACTCTCGATAGAAAAAATATAATCATAATCCGGTGCGGCATGATACATTCTGGTGGTCAGTCCAAAGAGATCCATCATATGCTGCAGATCCAGATCATCTCCTGTCAGCCTATAAAAAGACTCCAGAAAAAACTGACTAAAACAACAGCAGAGAAGGATCATAACGGCAAATGCCTTGATCTCGTTTTTGATAAGGGAAACTGCCATACCGGTCAAGGCGGCAAATATATTTACTAAAATGATATGGATCAGATAACAGCGGATCCCAAACCAGAGCACATCCATTTGTACAGAGCCTAACGCTTTTCTGCTCTGTAGTCCCAGATACAGAATAAATAGCAGCAGCAGGAAGGCATTGATGGCAAGGATCAGGCCAAGATCACAAAAGCAGCTTCTTACTTTACCATTTCTGCATGTCAGGATAACTTCATTTACTTTGCTTTTGCTTTCTCTGGAAAAAAGCGCATAGGAAAAAAACATAAAAAACACAAAAGATACTGGAATAAAAACCAGAGGGAAGGTCATCGCATCCGCGACGGAGCCTTCTTCGGAGATCATGCCAGGTAATAGTTTTTTTATGATCCAGGTAAAATAGAGAACAGCTGCCAGAACCAGAACTGGTGATTTGAAAAACTGTTTGCATTTAAGGAAAAACATGATTCTCCTCCTAGATTTTTTTACAGGGAAATGTCGTTATAACATTTCCCTGTAAAACTTGATTACTAAAACTCATTTGAAATAGTTCCAGTACCTGTTGCCCTGCTTGAACCGGCCGTCAGACGGAGTTTTGCCCATTTGCCGGATTTACAAGATGGATATTTGACAGTCGTAGTGTTTTTTGGAAGCGTAAATATCTGCCTATACTTATAATCATAAATCGTTAGATCCCACTCATTCAAACCAACTATTAAAGTGCTGCTGTTTGAATTTGTACTTTTCCATTATATCATTTTTAACACAATCAGGAAACAAGCAATAGGTAATAAATGGAAACAAGAAATATGAAAGATAGAACTAGTGTGCTGACCTGTTGGTAATTAAGCAAACCTGCTTGTCTGTTTGCCCATCTGTTACGTTGGATTTTCTAGCCGTAGCCACCGCTACGCCGTCGAAAATCCGCCTTACAGATGACCAAATATTCTGCGCAGTTATACTAAATGCCAACAGGTCAGTACACTAGTTTTTTGCCCTCCAATGTGAAAAAACTCTGGACAGATAAACATAAAAAAAGCTATAATATGATAGCACTGTCATTATTGATCCGATAAATACAGTGCAGAAATGAGGGGGATCATGTACGACAAACTGACCAGAAAAGACATTGAAAAAATGGAGCAGGAGATCGAACACCGTAAGCTGGTGGTGCGCAAAGAGGCGCTGGAGGACGTAAAAGAAGCAAGGGCCCATGGGGATCTGAGTGAGAACTTTGAGTATAAGGCGGCGAAAAAATATAAGAATGAGAACGAGAGCCGTATCCGCTATTTAGAGCGGATGATCAAGACCGCCCAGATCGTAGAGGACGACTCTACGGAGCAGGAAGTGGGGCTCAATGATACGGTGAGGGTCTGGTTTGAAGAAGAGGACTGTGAGGAAGAATATAAGATCGTCACCACGGTGCGAAGCGATGCCAGAAACCATATGATCAGCATAGAATCTCCGGTGGGGAAAGCGTTGATGAAACACAGGGCCGGGGACCGGGTGAAGGTAGAAGTGAGTGCCGGAGCCGGCTATTATTTACAGATCCGGGAGATACGGAAGAGTGACGATGAGTCGGAGCAGATCCGGAAATTTTAACCATTATTTGCAAAGAATAAAAAAATCTGCTATAATGTTTTTGTGCACAGATTACGATGGTGAGATCATTGTGGTTTGTGCGCTTTTTACTACAGAATAATGACATAGATAATAAGGTGTCGGGAGCGTTTACGATTGGAGGAAACGATGGATAACAAATCGATGATGCAGCTGGAAGACGAATTAAATACCCAGTTTGAAGAGCTGGTGGATTACTGTATGCTGTCCGGAGCGATCAATCCGGATTATTACGCAGATTATGATGTGAAGAGAGGGCTTCGCGATTCCAATGGAAAGGGTGTGCTTACGGGGCTGACGGAGATTGCCGATGTGGTTTCCTACGAGTACGTTGATGGAGTCAAAGTTCCGGCAGAGGGGAAATTGTACTATCAGGGATATAATGTGAAGGATCTGGTGAAAAATTACCAGAGCCGGCGGTTTGCTTTTGAGGAGACCACCTATCTGCTTTTATTCGGGGAGCTTCCCGGGAAAAAGCAGTTTAAAAGCTTTGTGAGGATCTTAACCAGTCTTCAGGAGCTGTCCGCCCAGTTTGTGCGGGATGTTATCATGAAGGCGCCCAGCGAAAATATAATGAATGCGCTGCAGAAGAGCGTACTCACGCTGTATTCCTACGATGATGATCCGGATGATATCTCGGTGCCCAATGTGCTGAGACAGTCCCTGCAGTTGATCAGCAAGCTGCCAGTGATCGCGGTGTATGCCTATCATGCTTACCGGCATTTTAAATTTGATGACGATCTGGTGATCCGGACTCCGGTGAAAAAATTCTCCACCGCAGAGAACATATTACAGATGATCCGTCCTGACGGAGAATTTACTGCCCTGGAGGCAAAAGTTCTGGATATCGCACTGGTGCTCCATGCCGAGCACGGTGGGGGCAATAACTCTACGTTTACGAACCATGTAGTGACGTCCTCAGGAACGGATACATATTCTGCGATCTCCGCCGCCATTGCTTCACTGAAAGGACCGAGGCATGGTGGGGCGAATCTGAAGGTGCTCCAGATGTTTGATGATATCAAGGAGCATTGTGGGGACTGGTCCGACAGGACCCAGATCGCAGAATATCTGAAAAAGATATTAAATAAAGATGCCTTTGACGGCAGCGGATTGATCTATGGAATGGGACATGCGGTCTATACCGAGTCCGACCCGCGGGAAGTCATCCTCAAAAAATATGCCAGGAAGCTATCTGTGGAGAAGGGGCTGGAGGATGAATTTAAGCTCTATGAAAATGTGGAAAAGATTGCCGCAAAGCTGATCATGAAGCAGCGCAGGCTGTTTAAGCCGGTGTGCGCCAATGTTGACTTTTACAGCGGTTTTGTATATACTATGCTTGGCATTCCAAGGGAGCTTTTTACACCAATCTTTGCGGTGGCACGGATCTCCGGGTGGTGTGCCCACCGGTTGGAAGAGCTGGTGAATGACGGCAAGATCATCCGCCCGGCGTACAAGTTTGTAGGTGTTCACAAAGACTACCGCAGCCCAGATGAACGCTGACCGGCGGTAGTGTACTGTATCACTCGCATTTCACTAAATGACTTGCCTGAATTTCCATCTGCTGCGTCATTTAACTGAAAATGAATGGTACAGCACACTAGAAAGAGAGGAAGAAAAGGATATGGATAAGCGTATTCTGTTTTTTGATATAGATGGTACCCTGATCGATGAGGAAAAAGATATTGTGCCGGAAAGTGCGGTACAGGCATTAAAGAAGGCAAAAGAAAATGGCAGCCTGCTGTTTTTGTGTTCCGGCAGATGTCTTGCCATCATTCCAGAGGACATCATGGCACTGGGATTTGACGGAATGGTGGGAGGCTGTGGGACCTATATCGAGATCGGCGGAGTAGAGGTCTATCACCATGTGCTGCCGGAGGATCTCCAGAAAGAGGTGGTCCAGGATCTGATGCGGTACCACATCGATGGTGTCCTGGAGGGCAGGGACTGTTCCGCATTCCGCCACGATTACTGGATGCCGGTGGTAAAGAGTATATTTAAGGAAAATGGGATCTTTGCTGAAAAAGCGAGCTTTTCTTCCAGAACACAATGCTTTTGGGAAGAGGAATTTTCCTTTGACAAGATGGCGCTCTGGTTTGATGAGAGCTCAGATATGGAAAGTTTCCGGCGCAAATATGAAAAAGATTTTGAGTTTATTCAGAGAGATCCCACTTTTTATGAAGTAGTGCCGAGAGGAATATCCAAGGCGACGGGGATTCAGTTTGTCTGCCAGCGTCTGGGTGTTGATATTGGGCAGAGCATAGCTTTTGGTGACAGCGCCAACGATATTTCCATGCTGAAAGCGGCGGGACTGTCAGTGGCGATGGGCGGAGGAAATCCAATCCTGTTTGACCAGGTGGATTATGTGACCGATCCGGTAATGGAGGACGGCATCGCCAATGCCATGAAGCATTTTAATATCATATAAAAATTTAACAAAAGAGGTTGCAAATGAGAAGACAAAATTTATTTATATATATGTTAACAGTTCTGGCAGTGTCTGCAGCGATCATTTCCTTTACCATGGGAGTAAGTATGGTGAGAGCGGAAAATACAGTGGCAGACGGTACCGCTACCAATGGGGCAGTGAGCGGTAATGCAGTGAGTGGACAGGTAGTCAGCGGGCAGGTGGTCAGTGGACAGTCTGTGACGGGAGGCGCCCTGACTCCCAAAAATGAAAACCCAAGATTTGTCACCACCACTTCTGGCCAGATCGAGGGAAAGAAAACCAGCATGGCTTATATCTGGCTGGGGGTACCCTATGGGCAGACCGAGCGGTGGAAAGCACCGAAGGCGCCGGATCCCTGGAGCCGTACCCGTTCCTGTAAAAAAGCACGCAAGGGAAAGGGCGATGACTGCTTGTTTGTGAACGTTTATAAGCCGGTTACAAAAGTCGAAGAGAAGATGCCGGTGATGGTATTTTTACATGGAGGCGGCAATATTGGAGGCACAGCTAACCGGAGTTTTAGTTCTTTCGTAAAAGAAACCGGAGTGATCGTCGTCTCTGTGGAATTCCGTCAGGGGGCTTTTGGATGGCTTCAGTCCAGAGGGCTGCAGACGGGGAACCGGATGACAGACAGCGGTAATTTTGCCATGCTGGATATCAAGCTGGCACTGGAATGGGTGCAGAATAATATCGAAGCATTTGGCGGGGATAAGCAGAATGTCACCTTATCCGGGTTTTCGGCAGGCGCCAGGGACGCTCTGAACTGTGTGATCTCCCCGGCTATGAAAGGATTGTTCCACAAGGTGATCAGCTTTAGCGGAGGAATGACCACCTGCTCTGTCAAAGAGGGGAGAAAATGGTCCAATCAGAAGCTGGCAAAGATCCTTGTCCGGAGAGGACGTTTTTCAAACAAGAAGAGAGCGCTTAAATATATAAAAAAGATCAGCAAAAAGAAACTGACGAAATTATTATACAGCCTTTCCGATAAAGAAGTAAAGAGGATGGCGGGCGCCACCTCCCTGCGGCTGACGAATTTTCCACAAAACTTCCGGGACGGCAAAGTAATTCCAAAGGCTGGCTTTGATGTATTGGAATATGGCGGCTATAACCGGGTGCCCATGATCCTTGGCTGCAACAATTCTGAATTTGCCAATGTTTCCTATAAAACCTTACACCGGATCCTGATCAAAAATCCGAAGACTTTTAAAAACAGGGCGCAGTTTTACCGGCTCTTAAAGAAGTCAAAGGAATACGGAAGCAAACTGCAGACATCCTTTTACCTGGAGCGTCTGGCAAATAAAATTTCCATTGATCCCTACCATGATGATTTTTACACCTATCGTTTCTGCTGGGGAGAGAGCAGCAGTGTAGTGGGGAAAAATTATGCCCGTTATGTGGGGGCGATCCATGGGATGGATGTGGATTTCCTTCTGGGACGTTACAAAAAGGGAGAGGCGGGTACCAGCGACAGCATTTACACGAAGGCCAATCTGCCGGGAAGACAGGCCCTTACCAGTGTGATGCGCCAATATGTGAGCAATTTCTGCCATACTGGTAATCCCAACGGCATCGACGGCCAGGGAAATGTGCCGGTCCAGTGGGAGAAATGGCGCCGTGTAAAGGGAAGCAAGCGGATTATGACCTTTTCTGCCACCCGCAGGGAGGCAAAGGCAGCTATGACATCCCGTATCATTGACCGGGCAAAAGTAAAACGTCAGATGAAAAGAAAACTATCAAAGAAAGCATATAAACTATTTCGCAGACGTATATTAAATGACAGGTTTTTTATGTAGTTCATGGCGGAAAAGAATGGAGGCAGGACATGAGACTGGAGCAGATTCTTACAGGTGTAGAATATAAAACACTACAGGGGACGTTGGACAAGGATGTGGCGGATATCGCCTATGATTCACGTAAAACCGTAAAAGGCGGGATGTTTGTGGCGATTCAGGGAACCGTGGTGGATGGTCACAAATTTATAGACAGCGCGGTGGAAGCAGGCGCAGAAGTGATCGTGGCAGAGAAGGAGACAACTGTAGAAAATAAGGATATTACAGTTCTTTTGGTAGAAAATGGGCGAAAAGCGCTGAGTCTTATGTCTGCCGCCTATTTTGATCATCCGGCGAAGAAAATGATCACTGTAGGAATTACCGGGACTAAGGGCAAGTCCACCACGGAACACATGGTGCGGGATATCATTGAAAAATCGGGAAAGACCTGTGGGATCATCGGCACCGTGGGGGCTTTCATGAATGGAAAGTCGGTTCCTACCGAGCACACGACGCCGGAATCCTATGAGCTCCAGAAGCTTTTTGCCATGATGGTGGAAGAGGGCTGCGAGTATATGGTTATGGAGGTATCCTCCCAGGGCATCAAGATGGACCGTGTGGCGGGGATCGAATTCGATTATGGCGTATTTACCAATATATCGCCGGACCACATCGGACCGGGGGAACATGAAAATTTTGAAGAATACCTCTCCTGCAAGGCGGAGCTGTTCCGGCGTTGTAAAACCGGTATTATCAACCGGGATGATGAACATTTTGATGACATAGTAAAGCATGCCACCTGCCGCATCCTTACTTATGGAACATCCGAGGCGGCGGATATGCGGGCACGGGACATCCGTCATGTTTCAAAGGGCGGTGATCTTTCCATGGAATTTCGCGCAGAAGGAACTCTGGAGGGGGAGATCGTTGTAGGTCTTCCGGGACGTTTTAACATTTACAACGCGTTGTGTGCCGCCTGTGCCGGTGTGGCGCTGGGAATGCCGGAAGATATCATTCTTCATGCCCTGGAACATGTGAAGGTACAGGGCAGGGTGGAAGTGCTGCCGGTCTCTGAAGATTTTTCTGTGCTGATTGATTTTGCCCATAACGGTGTGAGTTCTGAAAGTGTTCTTTCTACATTGAGAGAATATAACCCACATCGGATTGTAAGTATTTTTGGATGTGGGGGAAACCGGAGCAAGGTCAGGCGTTATGAGATGGGAGAGGTGATCGGCAGGATGTCGGAGGTCTCTATAATCACCAGCGATAATCCCCGCCGGGAAGACGTCATGGATATCATCGAGGATATCAAGGTGGGGATGGCGAAGTCCGAGGGAACATATGTGGTGATCCCCGACCGGGAAGAGGCGGTGGCATATGCCCTGGAACACGCGGAAAAAGGAGATATGATCATCCTTCTTGGAAAGGGACATGAGGAGTACCAGGAGATCAACGGAGTTAAACATCATTATAGCGACAGGGAAGCTGTTGTCAAAGGAATGAAAAAAGTATATGGAAAAGACTTTAGTTTTATGTTATAATTGTCGATAATAAAGATAAAGACCTGATGGCAAGGAGGTTGTCAGGAAGTTTTTCTTAGAAAGGAGTCGAGGATTATGTGTGCAATGTTTAATAATTCACTTGCAGATTCTTTGTTCGGAAGCCGAAATTCTATCTGGTCCGGAAGCTTTTTTTCCGCCTCTAATCTTGGGGATCTGGGACTGATGAAAAGTGGTGTTTACACCAAGATGCTGAAATCCTATTATGAAAAAGTAGGCAGTGATACAGAGACAAAGAAGAGCAGCAGCAGTAGTAACAGCAATTCTCCAACTTGGGATGACGTCCGCAAAAAATATATTACCCCTGAGGTGAAAGTGGATGCAAAGGCTGAGGAGGCAGAAAAAGCGCTTTCTAACGTCAAGAGTGCTTCTAAGACCTTGAGTACAGATGCAAGTGCACTGGCAAATATGGATTATGACACAAGCAGCAGGGATGAGATCTACGATGCTGTGAAAAAGATGGCAGACAGTTACAACGCTGTAGTAGATAGTGCGAAGAAGAGCAGTCTTACCAGCATATCCAAGAGTGTAACTTGGATGACAGATGATACAAAAGCCCGTGCAAAGCAGCTGGAGAAGCTGGGGATCACCATTGGTACGGATAATAAGATAACGGTTGATAAGGATAAATTTGCCCAGGCAAATCTCACTGATATTAAATCTGTTTTTAAAGGAAGCGGCGGTCTGGCAGATCGTCATGCCCAGAGAGCAAACGGCCTTGTTAATCTTGCATCCAATCAGATGTCGATGAATTCCGGAAGGTCATTGTATTCAAGTTCCGGTGTTCTGAAATAGGAATTCTGAAAGAATTACATGTTTATTTATAGGTTTACTTTGAGCACAGGCATTGGGGTTGCCGCAGGGCACGAATGCTTGTGCTTATTGTGTTGTCAGGGTGTGTCTGGAAACGCCCTGACCGAAACCAGAGAGGAGATTGGGCAGGTGTATCGTTTTTTTGTTCCAATGGAAAAGATCTTTGAAAATACAGCGGAGATCATCGGGGATGATGTGAATCACATCAAAAATGTTCTGCGTATGGGAACCGGGGAACGTATTATGATCACCGATGGCCGGGGGACAGATTATCATTGCATTATATGTGATATCGGACCGGACAGGGTGCTGCTGGACATTGAAAAGAAAGAGCCGGTAAGAACGGAGCTTCCCGTGGAGATTGTACTGTTTCAGGCGCTTCCCAAGGCAGACAAGATGGAACTGATCATACAGAAGGCGGTGGAACTGGGAGCCGCGAGGATTGTTCCGGTGCGCACCAGACGGTCTGTGGTCCGTCTGGATGATAAAAAGGCAGAAAAGAAGAGACAGCGCTGGCAGGGCATTGCCGAGGCCGCCGCCAAGCAGAGCGGGCGGGGAATCGTGCCGGAGGTGGGAGAAGTGGTTTCTTTTGGCGGGGCGTGTGCACAGGCCCAGGAGCTGGAACACAGTATCATTCCCTACGAGCTGTACGATGATATGCTGGAGACGGCAGAGACGATGAGCCAGATCTTACAGGGAGCTTCCGTCGGTATCTTTATCGGTCCGGAGGGGGGATTTGAGCGGAGTGAGGTGGAACAGGCGATGGAAGCTGGTGCCCTGCCGGTGTCTCTGGGCAGGCGGATCTTACGAACAGAGACGGCAGGACTTGCAATCCTGTCCGTGCTTATGTTTCAGATAGAAAAAGACTATGCAGGAGAGGTTTGACATACATGGAGGCATATTTGGACAATGCAGCCACCACAAAAGCTTTTGATGAGGTGGGAGATCTGGTCCGCCAGATCATGTGCGTGGATTATGGAAATCCCTCTTCCCTTCATAGGAAGGGAGTGGAGGCGGAACGGTATATCAGGGAGGCGGGAGATAAGATCGCGGCCACGCTGAAATGCAGCCGGAAAAATATCATATTTACTTCCGGGGGAACAGAGAGCAGCAATATGGCGGTCATCGGAGGCGTGATGGCAAACAGGCGGCGGGGAAAGCATGTGATCACCACCTGCTTTGAGCACGCGGCGGTGCATCAGCCCTGTCTGTATCTGGAAGAAAATTACGACTGTGAGGTCACCTATCTTCCAGTAGACAGCATGGGACATATAGATCCGGGAAAGCTCAGAGAGGCGCTCCGGGAGGATACGGTACTGGTGTCTGTGATGATGGTAAATAACGAAGTGGGGGCTGTACTGGATGTGGGAAGTATTGGAAAGATCATCAAAGAATATAATAAAGATATACTGTTTCACGTAGATGCCATACAGGCTTATGGAAAAATGACCATACATCCCAAGAAGATGAATATTGACCTGCTCTCTGCCAGCGGCCATAAGATACATGGACCGAAGGGGACAGGATTTTTATATATGGCAGAGGGAGTCCGGTTGCATCCGTTGATCCACGGAGGCGGACAGCAGCAGGGAAGGCGTTCCGGCACAGAAAATGTACCGGGAGCCGCAGGACTGGCCCTGGCGGCGGAAATGATGTATCAGAACCACCGTGAGAAGGTTCAGCAGATGTATGATAAAAAACGGCTCCTCATCGGGCTTTT
>CAMTDY010000038.1 GCA_947070915.1 uncultured Roseburia sp. | reverse complement strand
CATGAGGGAGATTCTGCACCGGATAAGTGCCCACAGTGTAATGCGCCGGCAAGTAAGTTTACTGAGCAGGCTGGAGATAAGACATGGGCAGCAGAGCATGTAGTGGGAGTTGCTCAGGGAGTTCCGGAAGACATCATCGAGGATCTTCGTGCAAACTTCAATGGTGAGTGCTCTGAGGTAGGTATGTATCTTGCTATGTCCCGCGTGGCGCACAGAGAAGGTTATCCTGAGATCGGTCTTTATTGGGAAAAAGCAGCATACGAAGAAGCTGAGCATGCAGCTAAGTTCGCAGAGCTTCTTGGTGAGGTTGTTACAGACAGCACAAAGAAAAATCTTGAAATGCGTGTAGAGGCAGAGAATGGCGCAACAGCAGGAAAAACCGATCTGGCGAAGCGTGCAAAGGCTCTGAACCTGGATGCGATCCATGATACCGTGCATGAGATGGCCCGTGACGAGGCAAGACACGGTAAGGCGTTTGAGGGCTTGTTGAAGAGATATTTTGGGTAAGATAAATTTTTCGCAGTTTGCATAAAAGGAAGGGGACAGGCGGATCGTCTGTCTCCTTTCTTTTATGAAACACTTATGATACAAATATGTGATATTCTATCCTCTCAATGTGCAATAAAACAGGAACCTTTTGGAACGGAGGGGCAAGATGATAAAGATACTGATTGTAGAAGATGAAGCTCCCATCTCCAACCTCATATCCATGAGTCTGGAGAAAGCGGGGTATCAATGTGAGTGCGTATTTGACGGAATGGAAGCGGCGGACAGGCTGGAGGAAGAGCACTATGACCTGGTTCTCCTGGATATCATGCTGCCCAAAGTAGATGGATATGAGCTGATGGAATATATTCAGCCGATGGGGATTCCGGTTATTTTCCTGACGGCAAAGTCCAATGTCGAGGACACGGTAAGAGGGCTTGAGATGGGGGCGGAAGATTATCTGACGAAGCCTTTTGAGATTGTGGAGCTGCTGGCGAGGGTGGAGGTGGTGCTCCGCCGGTATGATAAAAATGAACAATATTTACGGGTGGAGGACGTGGAGGTGAATACCCGTTCCCGGACTGTGACGAAAGATAAAAAAGTGGTGCGTCTGACGAATAAAGAGTATGAATTACTGCTAATGTTCATCAAGAATAAAAATATTGCATTGTTCCGTGATGTGATCTACGAAAGAATATGGGAAAAGGATTATACCGGGGAAAGCAGAACAGTAGACCTTCATGTGCAGCGCCTGAAAAGGAAGCTTGGCTGGGAGGATAAGATAAAAACTATCTATAAGATCGGTTACAGATTGGAGGTATAGATCCTTGAAAATTACATGGAAATTGTTTTTTTCAACTGTGATCACAATGATCGTAACATTTTGTCTGGCAGGGTATTTTTTGATCTCTGCCCTTTTTCAGTCCGGGTATGAGCAGGCAGTGGACGGTGCGATCAATGTAGATCAGCTGTTCCTGCATGAGTTTGGAAATTATATGGTGGGAGTATCCAAAGAGGAAAATGTGGATCGTCATATTGGCACCCTTGCGGACGAACTGCTGGTGGAAAACATACAGGTACATATAAAAAAAGAAGATGGCACGGTCCTGTATTCCAACACGTGGTTTCCGGAAAACGAGATTGAGATGAAGGCAGACACAGAAGGGATGACAAGGAGACTCGTAAATTATGCGGGGAACTATTTCATTCAGGTAAAAAGCAGGGTCACGGTAGAGGATATGGTCTATCAGGCAGTGCTTTTTCATGATGTCACGGATCTTTTTGTAAAAAGAGAAGAAGAGATCCAGATCTATCACCGTTTTCTCATTCTTTTCCTGCTTCTGGACGGGCTGGTCAGCCTGATCCTGGCAGGGTGTATCGTCCGGCCGATCAAAAAGATTTCCCGGAGTGCGGGACGCATCGCAGGAGGGGATCTGGAACACCGGATCCGGATCCGGGGCGGGGATGAGATCAGCCGGCTGGGATCAGATTTTAACCGTATGGCAGACAGCCTGGCAGGTAAAATACAGGAGCTGGAGGATGCGGCAGAACGGCAGGAGGAATTTATTGGAAGCTTTGCCCATGAATTGAAGACTCCCCTCACCTCCATCATCGGATATGCGGATCTGCTGCGTTCCAACCGTCAGACGGAGGAGCAGCAGTTTTTGTGTGCCAATTATATTTTCAAGGAGGGAAAGCGGCTGGAGACATTGTCATTCCGTCTGCTGGATCTGATCGTCCTGGAAAAGAGCGAGTTGCATCTCTCCAAAATGAATGCGGTGGATTTTCTGCAGGAGATCCAGGGAATGCTGATGCCGGTTATGGAGAACAAGGGGAAAGAGCTGGTGGTTTCGGCGGAAGAGGGAATTCTGTGGGGAGAACCAGAGCTGCTGAACTCCGTGTTTATTAATCTTGCAGACAATGCGGCGAAGAGTGCCGCAACGGAGATCGTATTGAGAGGTAAAGCATTGGCGGATGGGTATGAAATCGAAGTGTGCGACAACGGACAGGGGATTCCGGAGGAAGAACTGGTGAGGATCACGGAGGCATTTTATATGGTGGATAAGTCCAGAAGCCGCCGCCAGGGCGGCGCGGGGCTGGGACTTGCTATCTGTCAGAAAATTCTGGATCTTCATGAAGCGGAGATGATTTTTGAGAGCCGCCAGGGAGAGGGGACCCGGGTAAAGATCCGTTTTCCTGCAAATATAGTAGATTCTGGGGAAATTGCAGAAACAGAGGAGGCAGAAGGATGAGAAAATATGTTATGTCCATCGTGGCATTTTTAATGTTTCTGATAACTACAGCGGTATGTTTTTATCTGCCTCCCAGGCTTTTTGCTCTGAGTGATGACCAGAGGACAAAGGAAACGCTGGTGGGGAAAGATGATATTGTGATCCAGGCGAATGCCCAGATCCCTTTTAAAAATAAGCTGGAACTGATCTATTATCAGCCATCCAGTCTGGAGCTGATCCCGGTGAGCCAGGGGACAGACCAGAAGAAAGATCTGGAGCAGGTGCTGCGGCAGGAGATTTCGTTACTGAAAAAAGCAAAAGCCCTGCCCAAAAAATTTCGTCCTTTCTATGACAAACTGGTCAAAGAGCGGAATTTTGTGATCAATACACAAAATCCAGAGGAATATATGTATATCTGGATCATGGATATGCCAGATAAAAGCGGCAGCATGACATTACGGGCGGCCGTTGAAGAAGAGAGCGGAAAAGTGGTTTATTTCAGCCTGTATAGCAAGGATAGTGTTCTTCCCGTCGATAAAATGAAGAAAGGATACTGCAGTTATCTGGGTATGGAAGAGCTTTTGGAATCCATATATTTTTCCCCGCAGGATCTGTTAGGGGAGTATGATTTCATCACAGGGATCTACGCCTATGAGTATCTGGGATATATGGGAAGTATAGGAGTGGGTGAAAAGTATAATGGAAATCCTATGGGAACGGATTCTTCTGCCTCACAAAGCAATTAATATTATTTAGTAGCTTTGAATGAAACAATTATGATACAACGGCGGTTTATCCTGTCAATATGAACTAAGGACAGGAGTGGTCAGGATGGGCAGAAAAAAGATCAATAAATATGGCATAAAGCGTAATCGTATACGCTGGGGGAGGATCATGTTTATCCTTCTGGTACTGGTTGTCGTGGGAATTGCAGCCTGTACAAACCGGGCGGAATATGAGAGCGGAGCAGCCAGGGCACAGGAAGATGGAGGAAGCAGGGGAGCGAAAGAGTACAAGGGGGAGACTCTGACAAAAGCGGAAAAACAACCGGAAAAACCTGTGCAAAAGAATAATGGCGGCGATATCCGCCAGCTGCTCAGGAACGATCCTTACCAGAAGGAACTTCTTCAGCGGTATCAGAAGGATGAAAGAGTGTATGAGATCGCAAAGAACCGGAAAAGTTATCCAGATAAATTGATCGAGACACTGATCCAGTATCCGGAGACGATGGATTTTGTGCTGGGCTACCCGGAGCGGAAGGTGTGGAAGGATAAAGAGATCGAGATCACAGAAGAAGTGGTCCGGGGAAAGATCCCATTGTTTATACAGTGGGACAAACGCTGGGGCTATATACCCTACGGGAACAGTATTGTAGGAATCGGCGGCTGCGGTCCGGTCTGCCTCTCCATGGTGCTTATGGGACTTACTGGAGATACCAGATACGATCCGGCGTGGATGGCTTCCTACAGTGAAATAAATGGTTACTGGGTGGAGGGAGTTGGCACCAGCTGGGAACTTATGGGGAAAGGGGCAGAGGAGCTTGGTCTCATCTCGGAGCGTCTTCCCCTGCAGTGGGAGGTGATCCGCAGCAGGCTGAGCAGGGGAAATCCTGTTATCTGCAGTATGAAGCCCGGTGATTTCACATACAAAGGGCACTTTATCGTTCTGACGGGTATCAGCAAGGAAGGGAAGCTTACCCTGTGTGATCCGAACAGCCGGATAAACAGCAGGAAGAAATGGGATCCCCATCAGGTTCTGGGGCAGATGAAAAGTGCGTGGTCCTACCAGTGGTCCGGAGGGAAAAAGGGATATTAATATAGATAAGGCAGATTTGTTAAAAAAGATTCGTCGTTCCAGACGGATCTTTTTGTCTTTTTCTGAGGTATATGGTAAAATAAGATTAGACGAAAATTTTACAAGGGATGATGGAAAGGACATAGAAAGGGATGAAAAAACGTTGGATGCTGCAGACAAAACCGGGGGATTTCCGTGGCATAGCAGAGCGCTATGGGATTTCACCGGTGACGGCGCGGTGTATGGTAAACCGGGGGATCTGCGGAGAAGAAGAGATTGATACATATCTAAAAGGCGGATTGGAAAAACTGCACTCGCCCTGGCTGTTTATCGATATGGATAAGGCGGTCCAGATTATTTTGGATCATAAGACAGGCTGCGGAGCCATTGCCTCAGATTTTGACTGCGATGGGATTTTCTCCGCTTTTATATTAAAAAAAGGATTTGAGGCCTGTGGTATCGACAGCCGCATCTATACCCCTGACCGGATCGAGGAGGGGTATGGGCTGAACCGGCGCATTGTGGACGAGGCGGCAGCAGAGAAGGTATCCTTTCTTATTACCTGTGATAACGGCATTGCGGCGCTGGAGGAGGTCAGATATGCCGGAGAACTGGGTATTCCTGTGATCGTCACGGATCATCATGAGGTACAGGAAGCGCTTCCGAAGGCAGATGCCGTGGTGGATCCCAAACGGGAGGACTGTCCCTATCCTTTCAAGGGGCTTTGCGGAGCCGGCGTGGCCTTTCAGCTGGTGGGCGCTCTGTATGAAAAGATGGGGATCGATCCGGAAAAACGGGAAGAGCTGCTGGAATATGCGGCCATCGCCACGGTGGCGGATGTGATGGAGCTGCAGGGAGAGAACCGGGTGCTGGTAAAGGCCGGTCTCCGGCGGCTGGGGGAGACGAAAAATGCCGGACTGAGAGCGCTTCTAGAGGTGCAGGGGCTTTCTGGAAGGGAGGTCAAAGCATATCATATCGGTTTTGTCCTTGGTCCCTGTTTCAATGCGGCAGGGCGAATCAACACGGTGGAGAAAGCTTTTGCCCTTTTGGAGGAGACCGATACCAGAAGAGCGCTGGAGCTGGCAGAGGAATTAAAGGAGATCAACGAGACGAGAAAGCAGATGACCGAAGAGGCTGCCAGAGAGGCCTTTGAACTTCTGGAGCAGAGCGGTAAGAAGGATCAGCCGGTCTATATCCTGCATCTGCCGGAGTGCCATGAGAGTTTGGTGGGCATCGTGGCGGGGAGGATCAAGGAGGCATATCATCATCCGGTCATCGTGTTTACCTCTGTGGGAGAGGAGCTTGTAAAGGGATCCGGACGTTCCATCGAGAGCTATCATATGTTTGAGGCATTGATGGCATGCAGCGACCTTATGATACGGTTTGGCGGCCACCGGATGGCTGCGGGGATGACGCTGCGCCAGAAAGACATGCCGGAGCTGGAACGGAGGCTCAATGAAAAAGCCGGCTTGCAGCCAGAGGATTTTGTGCCGGTGCTGAATATCGATGTTCCCCTTCCCGTGGGATATATTTCAGAGAAGCTGATCGAGGATCTTGAGACACTGGAGCCCTTTGGCTGCGGCAATCCAAAGCCGGTCTTTGCCGAGCAGCATTTTCGGATCCTGCGGGCGGCAAAGCGCGGAAGGCATGCCAACGTGCTGACGATGAAGGTGGCGAATGAGACGGGCACAGTCATTGACGCCATCTGCTTTGATGATATAGACGGGTTTGAGAAACTGATCTGTCAGGAGTGGGGAGCAGCAGAACTGGAAAAACTTTATGCTGGAGAGGAAAATGCAGTGGATATCGGGCTGGCGTATTATCCTTCGCTAAACGAATACGGCGGATTTCGTACCCTGCAGATCGTGGTGACGGATTTTTGCCGGATCCACCAGAGGACGGATCAGAAGGAAGTAACCTTAGGGAAGATAAAAAGAAAGGGGCAGGCAGATGATAGAAATCAGTCTTTGTATGATCGTAAAAAATGAAGAGAAGGTGCTGGCGAGATGTCTTGACAGCATCGCTGACCTGATGGATGAGATCATTATTGTGGACACGGGATCCACGGATTCAACGAAAGAGATCGCGGCGAGATATACCGATCAGATTTATGATTTCGAGTGGGTGGAGGATTTTTCGGCGGCAAGAAACTTTTCTTTTTCCAAAGCTACCAGGGATTATATTTATGCGGCGGATGCCGACGAGGTTCTGGATGAGGAAAACCGGCAGAGATTCCGGGAGCTCAAAGAGCTGCTTCTGCCGGAGATCGAGATTGTTCAGATGAAGTACTGCAACCAGCTGTCCCAGGGAACGGCATATAACTTTGATGAGGAGTACCGCCCCAAGCTTTATAAGAGACAACGGGAATTTGTGTGGATTGAGCCGGTGCACGAGATGGTCCGACTGGATCCGGTGGTATATGACAGTGAGATCTGTATTCAGCACATGCCGGAAACCCTTCACAGCGGCAGGGATTTTCAGGTTTTCCAGAAGCAGATCAAAAAGGGAATGAGGCTGTCCAAGCGTCTTCACCATATGTATGCCATGGAGCTTTTCATATCAGGAGAAGAGGCAGACGTTCTGGAAGCAGAGCCCTTTTTTGTGGCATCGGCAGAAGATGCTTCCCGCAGCCAGGATGAGATCCGGGAAGCGGCATGCGTTGCGGCGAGGGCGGCCAGACTCCGGGGGGATAGCCATGGCATTTTAAAGATGTGCCTGAAGGATCTTCTGTCGGAAGGGTCCTCAGAGATGTGCTATGAGCTGGGAGAATATTTCTTTGCCAGGAAAGATTATGTCGAGGCGGCGATGTGGTATTATAATGCGGTTAACGAGACCCAGAGCATTCTGGATATCCGCACATCGGAAAGGGCGGAAAAAAGATACCAGGAGTGCTTGACTTTGAGTGGGCTCCAGGGTTTATAATAGGATAAAGAAAATAACAGGAAATGAGGGATAAGAATGTCAGAAAAATTAGATCAGCTGCGGGGGGAGATCAACAAGGTAGTGAAGGGAAAAGCCGATGTGGTGGACAAGGTACTCTGTGCCATGCTGGCGGGAGGGCATATTCTGCTGGAGGATATTCCCGGTGTGGGAAAGACGACGCTTGCGATGACCATCGCCAAAGCCATGGCGCTGACCTACCGGAGAGTCCAGTTTACACCGGATGTACTTCCCAGTGATATCGTGGGCTTTTCCATGTACAATGCACAGACCAAAGATTTCGAGTACCGGGAAGGGGCGGTTTTTGCCAATCTGTTTCTCGCCGATGAGATCAACCGCACCTCTCCGAAGACACAGTCTGCGCTTTTAGAGGCGATGGAGGAAGAAAAAGTGACGGTGGATGGTGTGGAGCATCGGCTTCCAGCCCCCTTTACGGTGATCGCCACAGAAAATCCGGTGGGTTCATCGGGGACCCAGATGCTTCCAGAGTCCCAGCTGGATCGTTTTATGGTCTGCCTTTCTATGGGGTATCCGGCCCACGAAGATGCCGTAGATATTTTGAAAAACGATGGTTCCAAACCTCTTCTGGATCTCCGGGAGATCATGACAGTGCCGGAGTGGCAGGCATTGAAGGAGTGCGCGGAGAACTGCTATGTCAGTGATGAAATGTATGATTATGTGGTCAGGCTCACCGAGCAGACCAGGGAAAATATGTATATCCTGCTGGGGGCGAGTCCCCGTGCCAGCATCGCCCTGCTGCGCATGGCGAAGGCGATGGCAGTTATGAGGGGCAGGGATTACGTTGTGCCGGAGGACGTCAGGGATGTATATTATGATGTGTTTGGCCACCGTGTGAAGCTGGGGACGAAAGCAAAGGCAGAGGGGATGACTGTAACAGAAGTGCTGATGCAGGTATTTGACGGGGTTAAGGTGGTGAAGCCGTGAAACGCTTACGATACATACTGGAATATTTGTTCTTGTTTGCGGCAAACGGGATCATGCTCTGGTTCTTCCGGGGGTATCTGAATCTTTTGATCGCGGTGGCAATGATCCTGTTTTTTTTCTATGCCTTCTTTTCCATTCATCTTGTCAAAAAATATGTGTCCCTGGAGATGAAGGCGCCGGCAGAGGAGATTCCTAAAAATACAGAATTTTTTTTCCGGATCCGGCTGGGGAACCGATGCTGGTTCCCTCTGGTGACGGCGAAGGTATTTCTGCGGACAGGAAACAGTTTTCTGGGCAATCTGACAGAAAATATCCTTGCTCTTCCGCTGAGGCCAGGAAAAACTGTAGAGGTACAGTACCCACTGGCTTCCGCTTATGTGGGAAATGTGGAAGTCTGCTGTGAAAAGATTGTCTTGTATGATCTGCTGGGCTTTCATAGTGTGACGGTAAATATCCAGACGGCAGAGAGCGTATATATCCTCCCCGCGGGGGGAAGTGAGGAAGAGTTTGTTCTCAATGATTATGAGACAGGTATGGATGAGGTAGAGGAGAGCAAACTTTCCGGCAGTGATTTTTCCGATGTGAGCCAGGTTCGGGAATACGTTCCCGGTGATGCCATGAAAAATATTCACTGGAAACTCTCTGCCAAAAAAGACATTCTGATGGTGAAAGAACGTCTCCATATGTCCTCCCGCAAACTTCTGCTGGTACTGTCCCTCGATAAGGAAGAGGCGGAAAAGACCGATGCGGCAGTGGAGCGGCTCTTTTCCTTCGGAACATTCTGCCTCTCAAACCGCGTGCCAGTGACTCTGTTCTGGTGGAGCGACAGATATCATGAGATCCGACAGGAGACGGCGGAATCCGGGGATGCTTGGAGGCAGCTGATGACCCGTCTGTTTCATGATCAGGCGGGAAACGGGTATGTGGAGGAACATTTTCGGTCGGGACATCCGGGGAAGGGATATATTCTTGTAAAAAATGATGAGATCAGAGCGGTGGGATAAAAGGGTATATGTTTCCAGATCTGATGTGATGCGCAGTAAAGCAAAGGTGAACTGTGTTCACCTTGCGAAGGGAGGAAGCTATGGGGTTTTTTAAGAAAAAAGAACAAAAGGCTCTGCAGATCACGGTCTCCGAGGGAGTCTGTGTGGGGCGTCCTCTGGCGACAGGGCGCCAGAATGCCCTGCTTAGCTGTGTCCCCAAGGGGATTTTAGTATATATGGTGGTTTTTGGATCGCTGGGAGGCTTTCTGTCTGCCTTTAACGTGGAGTGCACTTACCTTCTTCCGGGAATCCTTCTGCTGATTTTCGCTCTGTATTTTAGCGGATTATTCGCCTTTCGTAAGAGCCGGTATAAGGATATCGGATATATATTGTTTTTTCTGTTATATGTCTTCGGGATCTATCTCTTCAAAGCCTATGTCAACAGCGGTTTTGCGGCCATTGTCAATATGGTGAGGCAGAGGGGGGAGATGTATTTTGACCTGAATACCGGCAACGAGTTTGCGGAAAACATCGACGACCGGTACCTCACAGTCACGATCACACTGATCTTCATCGGTATTTTTGAAGTTCTGCTGCTAAACATTTTTGTATCGAATTATATGAGCCTGAAACTGGCGGTATTTCTGGCGGTTCCTATGTATGGCATTCCGCTGTATTTTGAGGTGGAGCCGGATCTCCCCTTTACCCTGTGCATGCTCGGCGGACTGATGGGAATCTGGATCTTTAAAAACAGTGGACATTTTAGTGACGGCAGAAGCCGGAAGCGGTTTGAACAGGAGGAGAAGGGGAAGGTTCCCGAACTGACCTATACCCAGGACAATCACGTATATGGCGGCGTCCTTCTGGCAGTTTTGTGCTGTGTGCTTTTAGTGGGTGTTTTTACCAGTTTTTACACGGAACATGATTTTGAAAAAAGCAGAGGGGTCAATTCTTATAAGGCGGCGACAGAGGATGGGGTATCCGGATTTTTAATGATCGGATTCCGAATCTTTTTCCCCAATTATTATCAGTCCGGCGGCATGAGTGGTGGAAATCTGGCTAATATCTCTGCCCTCAGACCCTCCAACGAAACCCATCTGATCGTGGAATTTGTACCCTATGATACGAATCCGGTTTATCTGAAAGCCTATACTGGAATCGAGTATACCGGGGAAAGCTGGCAGGATGGGCGCTATCTGACGAATGCAGAAGTTGGTAATTATCCCTTTTTTAGGGTGGAGAGTATGGAAGAAGAGGCAAAGCAGCTGGCAGGACTGTATAAGAAACAGCCAAAAAAATATGGAAAAGGGATCATGAAGATCACCAACCGGGCGGCGAATCCCAACTATGTCTACTACCCTTATTTTACGAAATTTGATGATTACAGTGAATATACAAACAACGATGATCCATCATATCGGCCGGCCGACTACCATAAGGCAAAAGAATTTACCTATTATCCCAATATCAATTATGAGGCGGAGATCCGGGAAGTAAATTCTCTGGTTCCGGGGATGGAGACGATATCCGGCACCGGACCATATGTGTCGGTTAAGCAAAGTAACGAGGCGGCTGTGGACCGGTTTATCCAGGAAGCAGGGATAAAACAGGGAGATGCAGATGTGGTGCAGAAAGTGATCCAGCATTTTAATAAAGAATATTCTTACAGTTATAGCCCCGGAAAAATGCCCAGCGGGGGTGACTTTGTAAATTACTTTCTAGAGGAGAACAAAAAAGGGATATGTGCCCATTTTGCCTCTGCGGCAACATTGATTTTTCGGAGACTAGGAATTCCTGCCAGGTACGTGGAGGGGTATGCCTTTGGCTATGGACAGATTATCGGTTCTGAAAAAGTTGATACAGAAGAAAAGGATGCAGAAGAAATATGGTATCGTGGCCACCGGCTTCTGAAAGAAGAGGATGCCAGGATAGTGGATGTAAAAGATTCCAACGCTCATGCCTGGGTGGAGATCTACCAGGAGGGGAAGGGGTGGATGATCGTGGACCCGACGCCGGCAGTATCCGAAGAAGGTGCTGGCGGAAATGGCGGTCTGCTAAATTCTGTGAGAAATTTCTGGGAAAATTCTCCAGGCTTTAATATTGACAGTGATCTTTCCGGATTTAATCTTGGTTTCCTGAATTCTGACGGTGTCCGTCTGGCTGCCATCAGTGTAATGGTTTTGGCACTTTTCCTGTTTTTTACCAGAATTGCCGTGATCCGAATCTACCGTTTCAGCCGCTGGCACACACAGGATCTGAGAAAGAACCTGCTCTGGTACTATGGAGAGTTCTGCCGGAAAAAGGGCCGGAAGGATAAGGAATTCAGGCAGCTTTCGGTGCCTTCAGAACAGATTCATTATCTGATGGAAAAGTGTGATCAGGGAAAGAAGAAGAAAACAGCTCCACTGGACACAGACCGGGTGGTGGGACTCTTAGAGGAGATCTGTTTTGCACCGGGAGAGCCGGATAGGGAAGACTATCAATATGTTTTGGAGGCGCTGAAAAGGATGGGAAGGTAAAGAGGTGACAGCATTTGAAGATCATAATAAGATATCTTTTGCGGAATAAGAAAAGAACCAGCAAGACGATTTTGTGTATCGCATTTTCTGTGATGCTTATGTTCTCTCTTATGCAGATGGGGGACGTACTGGTGAAAGAGTTTCATGATCTGGCTTTAAACGGACTGCACCGTGACGTAAGTATTACCCGGATCACCTTATCTGAGATGGAAAAGATACAGAAGATTGCGGATAAGCAGACGGCGGCACAGATGTATACGATCTGGGTGGGCGATGTGGATCTGGAACAGAGGGCGAAAGCAGGACGGATACTTGGATTGGAGGGGGATCTGGAATACTTTAAAGATTGTGAAATGATCGCCGGAAGGAAACCGGAAGAGACAGGGGAGATTATCCTTTCCCAAAGCCTGATGGAGTCACAGCCAGATTATTATAAGCCGGGAAACAGAGTGGAATTAAGCATATCTGATGAAAAGAACAGAAATCACAAAGAAGCATTTACTGTATGTGGCGTGTTCTCTAATATAAAGGACGAAGGGGATATGATCTTTACCAGCGTTGTGACGGCAGACCAGCTGAGGAAGCAGTGGGGGCTTTCCGAAACATCGGACAGCAATGCGGCGGCGGTGACGATGCATAAAGAAGAATATAAAGCGGATAAAGCCGCGGATTTTTTATATGAGATACGGGAGGTCCTTTATCCGGAAGAGTCGGAAGAGAAAACCTATTTTTTCAAAGACCGGGTTCTTTGGAATGAACAGAAAAGCGCTCTCTATGAAGAAGAGGGAACCTTTACATCGGTGTCACAAACCCTTAAGCTACTGACGGTCATCATAGCGGCGGGGATGATGATATACATTTATGGGGTCTTTCATATCAATGTATTTCAGAAGATCCGGTACCTGGGAATTATGAGATGTCTGGGCGGCGATAAGAAGACACTGGCAGGAAATATTTTTGGAGAGAGCATGCTGATCTCCCACGCGGGTATTCTGCTTGGAATCCTGGGAGGAAATGTGCTGAACCGATTTGTGGCAGATAAGGTATTAAATGCGCTGATGAAGGTGGATTACTCTGTTCAGCTAAGACAGATGTGGATCACCTATGCAGAAGTGTACCTGGTTGCCCTTTTGCCGATCCTGATGGCAACCTTAAAGGTATGGCTGGGGGTAATAAAGATCTCACCTGTCCAGGCGATGAATTTTGAGGAGAACTCAAAGATCAGAAAACCTTCCCATGAAAGAAAGCAGACAAAACAAAAAAACATCCTACGGTATCTGGCAGGGAGAAATATATGGCGTAACCGCTCCCAGAGCATTACGGTCATAGCGGTGATCGGTGTTACCCTCACTCTTCTGCTGATCATAGCAAATACTTTTTCTGTCGTGGACTTTACCCCCCAGAAGGGAAGACAGGATTTTTGCCGGTATGAGATAATCTTCGACTATGGGACAGAAGATTATTTCCGTGATCAGGATGTCGAGAATTTTAAAGAGTTAGATGGTGTGGAAGAGGTCTATTCCCAATCCATAGCCAGGGAAATTAAAATAAAGACAGAGAGGGACAGCCTTCTTGTGGTGTACAGCGATTCTTTATGGGAAAAGCTTCTGGAATACAATCCGGAGCTAAAGAACCTGGATTATGAGAACAAACCCGTATCTGTGGCATATAGCAGCGATGAATTTGATCTGGCACCTTCGGTCACCCTGGGAGGGGCAGGCCAGGAAGAAAAAAGACAGATGCCGGTGACTCAGAAGTGTGTGGGAACGCAGAGTCTGTTAGGTGAATTGACAGAAAACGATGATACGATCAAATTTATTCTAAATGAGAAAATGGCTGAAGAGATGGGAATTGGCACAGGGCAGTATTCCAGCATGTCTCTGGAGACCAACAGCGGGTTTGATAACGCATATTTTGAGGAATTTGTAAAAGAAAACCTAAAAAATGCATCAATCGTCCCGCTGAATGAAGAGAGTTCTGATGAAAATCAGTTACTGGCTATCATTTTTCTGGCATCTTACATATGTATCGCCTTCTTTGTATTTGTATTTTCTATGATAGAAAGCATGGTAGAATTTAATATGATAAACAGAAGAAGTGAATACGGGATTATGAGGGCTCTTGGAATGAACCGCAGATTATATGAAAAATTGATCTGCCTGGAGAGTATCCGCTTAGGGTTTTATGCAGTGGTCATTGCAGTAATTGTATCTCTTTTTGCAAACTATTATTTTACTTCCCAGATCTTTCAGCAGGCAGAATTCAGTATCCCGGCGTACATTGTCACGGTTGTTATGTTGATGTTACTTATACTGGGGAAAAGCTACAGGACAGTCCACAAAAACATGAATACAAGTATCGTGGCAATGATCCAAAATAGAGAATAAGGTGCTAAGGTGATTAAAATGAAAGAAGTTATATTAGAAAATGTCTCAAAATCCTATGTGACAGGTGTTAAAAAGCAGGAGGTCCTGAAAGGGGTTGACCTGGAGGTGGAAACTGGAGAATTTGTGACGATCTATGGTCCCAGTGGCGCGGGCAAAACTACAATTATGAATATTGTAGGAGGACTGGATGATTTTGATGCGGGTGAGGTGATTGTAAATGGCGAGAATATTTCCAATCTGTCAGAGACTAAACTCGCCCGGTACAGACGCAGGCATGTGGGATATATTTTTCAGATGTTCCATCTGATCCCGGTACTTACAGTGTATGAGAATATTGTCTACCCCCTGTTGCTGGATAAATGTAAGGTCGATGATGAGTATGTGGAGGAATTGATGAAGGATCTGGGGATTCTTGAAAAACGAAGCGCGTTTCCTAATGAACTGTCCGGGGGACAGCAGCAGAGGGTGGCAATCGCCAGGGCATTAGTAAACAAGCCCAACGTGATCTTAGCTGACGAGCCGACGGGAAATCTGGATGAAAAGACGGGGAATGCAGTGATTGATCTGCTGCTTTCGGGAGTTAAAAAATATCATCGCACACTGATTATGATAACCCATAACATGGAAATCGCCAGGCGGTCGGATCGGATCTATCAATTAAGAGAAGGTAAATTGTATGAAATTTCGGTTGATGTGTAGATATATCTACAATAAGAAAAAGCTTGCCATGATTGGTTTTGTCATTCTTCTTTCCCTGACGGGCATGTATGCGTTCTATGGTTTACTATTTTATCAGGCAAATGCGAATAAATGGCATCCTCTGGAGAGGATGGGGGAAGGCTGGTATTATTATCTCAGCGATATCTCCTCGACGGAAGAAGATCCGGGGCTGGCTTACATAGAACATGATTTCAAAACTCTGGACACAAAGTGGATTCATTCTTTTGATGGATATGATGTTTATTATTGTTCTGAGGAAGCCTGGGAGATGTATGATTACCAGTTAAAAAAGGGTGATGATTTTTCCAAATTAGATCCTAATCAGGTTATTATTTCCCAGGATCTGGAAAGAGAGCATCCCGTTGGCAGTACCATGCAGGTGAGGATATGGAATACAGATTCATTTTATGGAAAACCTAAACCAATAAAAACCATCGAATGTACAGTGGCAGGAGTGATGAGACAGGATAAGATATTATTCAGTCAGACTCCGGATAGTCCGGCATTTAGCCACCTTATTTCAGAATCTATGTTTTCAGAAGCACGTAACGGAAGGCTGGATACAACGATGGTGAGCCAGCTCTTTTTGAATCCCGGATTTGAACTGAAGGATCCAAGCTGGTACCAACGGTCTTCTGGAATCTTCTTTCAGGCGGATGAGGCTGAAATGATTAAAGTGAAGGAAAAATGTAATGATCATGGGACGATCTATAAAGTCCGTGACATCCTTACACAGAATAATCCCATTTATGGAAATGACAGATATAAAAGTATCGTTACATGTGTACTTTCTTCGTTATTTTGTGTGATCTATCTGCTAGTGTGGCTGACCTGTGTATTGAGGGCAAATGAAAAAGATTTTGCTTACCTGACATATATCAATGGACATCTGACAGGAGATCAGAAAAAGAAAAGAATCAATCACTACTGCAGCATGATTTTTGCAACCGTTTTTTTGTTGATCCCACCGGCATTTCTCTTTTCTTTTGCGGCATGGTTTCTGCCTAATGAACTGGATGGCTTTTGGGAGATGGAATTATTTATGCCTTTGATCGTTCTGGGGATCCAGTGTATTGTGTGTGTTCTGGGAGTATTGTTACTAAAGCTTGCGAATAGAAAATATGCACAAAAAACCGCAGAGTATCTTGAGAGTTGTCCTCTTCAAAGACTATATATAGATGATCTGTCTGTGAAAGATAATCTTGTTTTGCTGTTGTCCGCCCAGGGGTATAAGAACAAGTGGGCAGAAGAATATGTGGCATCGGTATTGGAAGAACGGGAAGTCAGCTATTGTAAGAGCAGGCGGGCAGATATGCTTTCCCAGGAGGAACGCATGATCATAAATAAGATAAGAGATGAGTTATTGCAGAAGATATAATATTCTTCATCTTAATATGACCGCTTTTGGTGTTTCAACACAGTCAAAAGCGGTCATTTTCTTAAAACCATTCGGTGTATACTTTTATTGGTTCTCCTCATTCAACGCCAGTGCCGCTCCCACGAAACCTTTGAACAGCGGATGCGGGCGGTTTGGACGGCTCTTGAATTCCGGATGTGCCTGGGTGGCGATAAACCAGGGGTGCTCCGGCAGTTCCATCATTTCTACGATGCGTCCGTCCGGCGAGAGACCGGAGAACTTCATGCCGTTCCGGGCCAGGTCGTCCCTGTAATAATTATTTACTTCATAGCGGTGGCGGTGCCGTTCCTGAATGGTGTCGGTGCCGTACAGCTGGTATGCTTTGCTGGACTTGTCCAGGGCACAGGGATAGGAGCCGAGACGCAGCGTGCCGCCGATGTCCTCAATTCCATCCTGTTCCGGCATAAGATGGATCACCGGATGGGTGGTGGAAGGCGCCAGTTCTGCACTGTGGGCATCGCCCCAGCCGATGACATTCCTTGCAAACTCCACGATGGCCAGCTGCATACCAAGACAAAGTCCCAGGAATGGTATGTTATGTTCACGGGCATACTGGATGGCAAAGATTTTTCCATCGATGCCTCTGTCCCCGAATCCGCCGGGAACAAGAACGCCGCTGACGTCACTCAACAGCTCTTCTACGTTTTCCTGTGTTACCTCTTCGGAATTGATCCACTTGATGTTCACCTGGGCATTGTGGGCAAATCCCCCGTGTTTCAGCGCCTCTACCACGCTGATATAAGCGTCGTGGAGGGCGGTATATTTTCCTACCAGCGCCACGGTAACTTCTTTTGAAAGATTTTTGATGGAATAGACCATATTTTCCCACTCGGCCAGGTCTGGTTTCGGGCATTCCAGTTTGAGGCATTTGCAGGCAATATCTGCCAGATGTTCTTCCTCCATGGCGAGGGGAACTTCATATAACGTGTCAACGTCCAGATTTTGAATGACCTGGTCGCTGGGTACATTACAGAATAAAGATATTTTGTCCTTGATGGATTTTTCCAGCGGAATCTCCGTGCGGCACACGATGATGTTTGGCTGGATCCCCATACCCTGTAATTCTTTTACACTGCTCTGGGTCGGTTTTGTCTTCAGCTCATCGGAGGCTCTCAGATATGGGATCAGTGTGACATGGATCAGGATCGCATTTTCATGTCCCACATCCAGCTGGAACTGGCGGATGGCCTCTAAAAAGGGCTGGCTCTCGATATCTCCTACGGTGCCGCCGACTTCGATGATGGCGATCTGTGTCTCGTCGCATCCGTCATTCCGGTAAAAACGACTCTTTAATTCATTTGTAATATGGGGGATGACCTGCACTGTACCGCCGCCGTAATCGCCGCGGCGTTCCTTGGACAGCACCGACCAGTAAACCTTTCCTGTGGTCACATTGCTCTGTTTGGTCAGGCTCTCGTCGATAAAACGCTCGTAGTGTCCCAGGTCAAGATCTGTCTCTGCCCCGTCATCGGTTACGAATACTTCTCCGTGCTGGATGGGGTTCATGGTGCCGGGATCGATGTTGATATAGGGGTCAAATTTCTGCATCGTCACACGGTAGCCCCGCATTTTCAGCAGACGCCCCAGGGACGCCGCGGTGATCCCCTTTCCAAGACCAGAAACAACTCCTCCTGTTACAAATACATATTTTACAGCCATTTTTCCTCCTCCTTGCCGCTCTGTCTGTGGAAAGCGGCATCTATGTGTATATAAATCATGATTGGTTGGGTAAAAATACTTACTATATTATGATGCTATGGATTACTCCGCATTTTGACCTTTTGACCCTATCGTCA
>CAMTDY010000037.1 GCA_947070915.1 uncultured Roseburia sp. | reverse complement strand
GTAACTGATTGTGTGTTCATCATAGGCAGAAAGAGGATTCAGCCGTCCGCCGGCTTTCGTGTCTGCGGAAGATCCTGTAACGGATACTTTGCAGTACAGTTTTTTGCCGCTGAACTTGGCATAGATCTTAGCTGTTCCTATTTTTTTTGCGGTGACAACACCAGAAGAATTTACCGATGCCACTGTTTTTTTTGAGGAGCGCCAGGTGATTTTTGACTTTGTGCCGTATACCTTAAGCCTGCACGTCTTTCCAACCCGGAGCGTCGCAGTTTTTTTATTCATACGGACAGTAGCCGCAGAGGATTCTGATGTATCTGGCATCCAGAGGGAAGTACAGAGACATAGGAGTAAAAGCAGTGACAGGATACGTTTCGTAATTCTCATAGTTCATAAATTCCTTTCTGATCGTAATAACAGGGCAGCGCCATGTTGTGCCAGTCCGATGTGCACCACATAAAATGTCGAACTAAAATCATTGTACATCAAACTTCGTAAAAGTGCAAGGCTAACCCGCCTGCCAATTTTACGGTGGAAAAAAAGTTTCCTTTATGATATAATTCAAGTCAGTTCTATTTTAAGGGAAGGAATGCACAAAAATATGTCAACCATCAATAAAAAAAATATTCGTAACTTTTGTATCATTGCCCACATCGACCACGGTAAATCCACTCTGGCAGACCGGATCATTGAGAAGACAGGGCTTCTGACGGAGCGGGAGATGCAGGCGCAGGTACTGGATAATATGGAACTGGAACGGGAGCGGGGGATCACGATCAAAGCCCAGACAGTCCGTATCGTGTACAAGGCAAAAGACGGGGAAGAGTATATTTTTAACCTGATCGACACGCCGGGACATGTGGATTTTAATTATGAAGTGTCAAGGAGCCTTGCGGCCTGTGAGGGGGCGATCCTTATCGTGGATGCCGCCCAGGGCATCGAGGCGCAGACGCTGGCAAACTGTTATCTGGCCATTGACCACGATCTGGAGATCATGCCGGTGATCAACAAGATCGATCTTCCTAGCGCGGAGCCGGAGAGGGTAAAAAATGAGATCGAGGATGTGATCGGCATCGAGGCCCAGGATGCCCCCTTGATCTCTGCGAAGATGGGGACGAATATCGAGGATGTACTGGAGCAGATCGTAGCCAGGATCCCGGCGCCCCAGGGGGATGAAAGAGCGCCTCTCAAAGCGCTGATCTTTGATTCCATCTATGATTCTTATAAGGGGGTTATTATTTTTTGCCGCATCTTTGACGGTACAGTGAAAAAGGGGACAAGGATCCATATGATGGCCACCGGCATGGAGGAAGAGGTGGTGGAGGTAGGCACCTTTGGTGCTGGTCAGTTTATCCCCTGTGAAGAATTGACTGCCGGCATGGTGGGATATATTACCGCAAGCTTGAAAAATGTAGAGGGAACCCAGGTGGGAGATACGGTGACGGATGCGGCGAACCCCTGCGGGGAAGCCCTGCCTGGTTATAAAAAAGTACAGCCGATGGTATACTGCGGCCTGTACCCGGCAGACGGCGCCAAATATCAGGATCTCCGGGATGCACTGGAGAAGCTTCAGCTCAACGATGCCGCTCTGCAGTTCGAGGCGGAGACCTCTGTCGCCCTCGGTTTTGGATTCCGGTGCGGATTTTTGGGACTGCTTCATCTGGAGGTCATCCAGGAGAGGCTGGAGAGAGAATATAATCTGGATCTGGTGACAACGGCTCCGGGGGTGGTGTACCGTGTCTATAAGACCAACGGGGAAATGGTGGAGGTGACAAATCCTTCCAATCTTCCGGATCCTTCTGAGATCGAGCATATGGAAGAGCCGGTAGTCAATGCGGAGATCATGGTGACGACAGAATTTGTGGGTGCGATCATGACATTGTGCCAGGAGCGCCGCGGTGTATATCTTGGGATGGAATATATGGAGGAGACAAGGGCACTGCTCAAATATGTTCTGCCTCTGAACGAGATCATTTACGATTTCTTTGATTCCCTTAAATCAAGATCCAGGGGCTATGCTTCCTTTGATTATGACTTAAAAGGCTATGAACCTTCTACACTGGTCAAATTAAACATTCTTATCAATAAAGAGGAAGTGGATGCCCTGTCCTTTATTGTGCATGAGAGTACGGCTTATGAGCGGGGAAGAAAGATGTGTGAAAAGTTAAAGGGTGAGATCCCGAGGCATCTCTTTGAGATCCCGATCCAGGCAGCCATCGGCAATAAGATCATTGCCAGGGAGACCGTCAAGGCAGTGCGCAAAGATGTGCTTGCCAAATGCTATGGCGGTGATATTTCCAGAAAGAAAAAACTGCTGGAAAAGCAAAAAGAGGGAAAGAAGCGGATGCGTCAGATCGGAAATGTAGAGATTCCACAGAAGGCATTTATGAGCGTGCTGAAACTGGATGAGGACAAATGACAATGAATGGTCCAGCAGGAGTCTATATTCATATTCCCTTTTGTGTCAGAAAATGTAATTATTGTGATTTTCTCTCCTGGCGGGCAGGGGAGAGGGAGCGGGAGGAGTATGTCGGCAGCCTGATCCGGGAAATCGGTTTTTCTGAGCACTGGTTTCCAGAGATTGATCGGGTGGATTCTGTTTTTATCGGCGGCGGGACGCCAAGTATTCTTTCTGCCGGACAGCTGCAGCGGATCAGCGAGGCGCTTGACCGTCGTTTTTCCATCCAGAGGGGATGTGAATTTACGGTAGAGTGCAATCCGGGTACAGCGGATAGACATACTTTTGCCTCCTGTCTTAACATGGGGATCAACCGCATCAGTTTTGGGGTACAGTCGGCTGAAGAGACAGAACTGAGGCTGCTGGGGAGGATCCATACTTATGAAGAGGCAGAGAGATCTGTCCAGGAAGCCAGGGAAGCCGGATTTGAAAATATCAATATCGATCTGATGAGTGGTATCCCGGGACAGAGCCTGGAGAGTTATGGGAGGACACTGGACCGGATCCTTCGTCTGGAGCCGGAACATATCTCCGCCTATAGTCTGATCATTGAGGAGGGAACCCCTTTTTATGACCGTTACCGGGATGATCCGCCGGTGGACGAGGAGACCGACCGCCAGATGTACAGGACCACGGGGTTACGGTTATCCGAGTGTGGGTATGAGAGATATGAGATATCCAATTATGCGAAAAATGGGTTTGCCTGCAGGCACAATTTAAAATACTGGTCTGGCGGGGAGTATGTTGGCTTTGGCCTCGGCGCCAGTTCCCGGGTGGGGGACATCCGTTACCGCAACACGGAAGATCCCGCAGAATATACAACACGGATCCAGCAGGAGAAAACAGTAGCGGACCCAGAGGAGATTCTGGACAGGGAGGCACAGATGTCGGAGTTCTTTTTTCTCGGCCTCCGCAGAACGAAGGGAGTTTCACTGACGGAATTCCAGCGTTTATTTGAGGTCAGTGCCTTTGAGATTTATGGACAGCAGATCCGGAGGCTGATGGAATACGGATTGTTAAAGCAGCAGGGGGCCCGGCTGTTTCTGACGGAGTATGGACTGGATGTCAGTAATATGGTGTTCTGCGAGTTTGTATAAAGCAGAACTGTCCCTGGAATTACGTTACAGAAGATGGAAAAGTATGCATTTTTTTGTAGACAACCAGGAAAAAAACAGTTACAATAGTAATAATTAAATTATAAGATTAAGGAAGTGAAAAGTTTGAATCCAGTGTATGAAAAAGTTGAGATTTGTTATAAGCAGATTCGGGCAAGAGTATCATTTGTACCGAAGGTTGCCATTGTATTAGGGAGTGGTCTGGGGGCACTGGCTGAAGTGATCCAGGTAGTGGATACGGTCAATTATTCGGATATCAATGGATTTCCGGTCTCTACTGTTGATGGGCACAAGGGAAGATTTGTGTTTGGTTATATTCAGGAGACGCCGGTTGTGATCATGCAGGGGCGCGTTCATTTTTACGAGGGATATGAGATCAGTGATGTGGTACTTCCGATCCGCGTCATGCGCAAGCTGGGGGCAGATATTTTATTTCTGACCAATTCTGCCGGCGGATTGAACACGATGTACCGCCCCGGCGATTTTATGATGATCACGGATCATATTGGAAGCTTTATGCCTTCCCCGTTGATCGGGGAAAATGTGGAGGAGTGGGGAAAGCGCTTTCCTTCCATGGAAAATATATACGATGCCCAGTTGTGTGAATTTATCCGCCAGTCTGCGAGAGAGTGTAATGTTCTTTTGCGGGAGGGCGTATATGTGCAGATGAAAGGACCCCAGTATGAGACCAGTGCGGAGGTTAAAATGTGCCAGATCCTCGGAGGAGATGCGGTGGGAATGAGCACAGCCATTGAAGCGGTGGCAGGAAGGCATATGGGCATGCGGGTGTGCGGACTCTCCTGTATCTCCAATATGGCGTGCGGCATCAGCAAGATCCCATTGAACCATATGGATGTTACGGAGGTTGGTGAGAAAATGGCGCCATTATTCCGTCTTCTGGTATATAAATCCATTAGTAAAATGACTGCGGATATGATAGATCAGACAAAGGCAGACGCACCACAGCAGCAGACAATGTCTACTGGTGCCATTATTGATGATATGTAGACGGGGGCTCTATATGAACATACGATTTTTTAATTGCCGAATACTTACGATGGAAGATGGGAAAGATATTATCGATGGTGAGCTGCAGGTACAGGATGGAAGGATCACATATATAGGCAAAACAGATGGGGATAAAATATCGGATATCTGCTGGGACAGGGAGATTGACTGCGAAAAGAATCTGCTTATGCCAGGGTTCAAAAATGCCCATACCCATTCTGCCATGACGTTCCTGCGCTCTTATGCAGACGATCTGCCTCTGCAGGAATGGCTTTACGACAAGGTGTTTCCGATGGAGGCAAAGCTTACGAAAGAGGACCAGGTGCTTCTGGCAAAGCTGGGAATTCTGGAATATGTTTCCAGCGGCATCACTGCGAATTTTGACATGTATCTGGACAATGCCTGTCACGCGGCGGCATCTGCGGAGACCGGGTTTCGGACTGTTCTCTGCGGGAGCATGAATGATTTCGGCGGTACGGTAGAGGAAACAGAGGAGGAGTTTTACCGGCTCAATGAGTATGCACCGCTGGTGACAGCTAAGATTGGTTTTCATGCCGAGTACACGACAAAAGGAGAGACTCTTGAAAAACTTGCCAGAATGGCGAATCGGATCAAACAGCCGGTTTATACCCATATTGCAGAAACGAAAAGAGAGGTTGATGAATGTTATGAGAGGTACAATGTTTCACCATTTGAGTATCTGGATTCTATTGGGATGTTTGAGTATGGCGGCGGCGGTTTTCACGGTGTATGGATGTCCGAAAAAGACAAAGAAATCTGCCAGAAAAAAGGTGTCTCGATCGTATCCAATCCGTCGTCCAATCTTAAGCTCGCCAGCGGAATAGCGGATCTTTGCGGGCTGCTCGATAAAAATATTACAGTGGCGCTGGGAACCGATGGCGCCGCCAGCAACAATGCGCTGGATATGTTCCGAGAGATGTATCTGGCATCGGTGCTTCAAAAAGTGACCAGACAGGACGCGGCGGCAATGGATGCGGATGATGTCCTCCGTATGGCAACGGTGGGAGGCGCGCTGACGATGGGGCTCGATGACTGTGATATCCTGGCAGAGGGAAAATGTGCAGATCTGATCATGATTGATATGCACCGACCCAATATGCAGCCGGAAAATAACCTGACTAAAAATCTTGTGTACAGTGGTAGCAAAGAGAATATCAAGCTGACGATGATAAACGGAAAAATTCTTTATGAAGATGGCAGGTTCGGGATCGGAGAGGATGTCGAACAGATTTATTCCAGAGCGAACCAGATCATAGAGAGGATGCGTTGATTTAAAGATATCGAATTGACAGATCAGCAGAATAAAATTTTATTCTGCTGATTTTTCCTATAAACTATTTATGTATGTAAACCGATATAATAAGTGAATGAGGGGAATTATGCCCAACAGGAGGAATGTATGGCAGAAAAGACACCGAGCGAAAACGAATGGATCATTATGGAGATTTTATGGAATCAGAACGAAACCCTGACTGCCGCGGAGATCATTCAACAATTAAAGGGGATTAAGGATGTCAGTCCCAAGACGATACGGGTGCTGATCAACCGGCTGTTAAAAAAGGGAATTATTGATTATCAGGTGGATGCAAAAGATTCCAGGGTATATCATTATTTTCCGGTGAAAAGTAAGGAGACCTGCCTGGCGGAAAAAAGCGAACAGTTTTTGAACAGCTATTTCGGGGGAAATCCAATGGGGATGGTGGCAGCGCTGGTACGGCATGAACATTTCTCTCCGGAAGAACGGAATGAACTGATCGAAATTTTAAAAGAGGGACAGTCAAAGGACAGGTAGCAGAGGAGTGAAAAGCGATCATGGCAGCTATATTGGTCAATGTGGTCAAAAGTCTGGATTATGTTGTCCGTTACATCACATTAAAGACCGGGCGGACCCTGCTGGTTTCTCTTCTTGTAATTTTTCTTATCCTGCTTGTCCGCAAGGCTCTGGATGGAAAAAAAGGGGGAAAAGCCAGCAGCACCAGGCTTTATCTGAGAGTATATCTCTGGGCACTTCTGATTCCGGTGCCGTTTATGGGGACACTTAAAATTTCCCAGGAGTCTTTCCTGTGGAGAAAATACATTTATGTATTCCTTTATGAAAATGTTATGGGGACCCCGCTGTGGGGATGGCTCTATTTTGCCGGGATGGCCGGGATGGCACTCTGGTTTCTGATCCGGAAGGTCCGGTTGATACGCAGAGTAAGAAATCTTCCGGTATTCAGCCCGGAGGACAGCCTGCAGATTCACCGTGGCAAATTGAAAAATGTTACGGTCCGGCTGAACCCGTCATTGGTTACTCCCTTTTCCATGGGAATCTTCCGTCCGGTGATCGTTCTTCCAGAGGTGATGATCCGTCAGTTCAGCGAGGTGGAGATACAGGGAATCCTGCAGCATGAGTACAATCATATCCGCCATGGCCATCTGATCCTTTATTTTGTATTTGACTGTTTCCGTATTATATGGTTTATGAACCCGCTGATCCACCTGTGCAGCAGATGGATGAAGGATGATCTGGAACTGCTGTGTGATCAGGATACGATCCATTTCGGAAAAATTTCTCCGGATGCCTATGGTATGCTTCTGATCCGGTCGCTGGACTGCATTGACGGGAGCCAGAAAGAAGACCAGGAACAGATCAAGGCGATGCCGGCCCTGGCCGCCAGACGCTCTTTCCGGGTGATGAAAAGACGGATTCAATTGATCGCAGGATATGAGGAACGCAGGGGAAAACAGACCGCCGCCATGGGGGCGATGACTGGTGTTCTTGTCCTGGTTTTGTTCGTTCTCATAAATCAGTTTTCCTTTCCGGTTTATACGCCCTTTCATGATTTTTCCATGTATAGCCACGATGCGAAACAGGTCATATTTATGAATGATCCGGAATTTAACTCGGCGGTACAGATGACGGGGGATGGAATTCTGGTACAAAATGACAAAGTAAAGAAATTATTAGCAAAAACCGATAAAAGGTATGATAAAGAAGATTACTTCTGGATCTACTATGGAGGCTACATGAAGCAGCCTGGCATTGGCGGCGGTGGAGGTGTCGTACAATATCAGCCCTATGAAACGGAACAATCCGTAGTCCATATCAGTTATAATAAAATGCACTGGACGGATGTTTTGAGAGACTGGGTATTTAGATATATGTAATGATGCTAGGGTCAAAAGGTCAAAATGCCGTTCATGCTTGCATGATAAGGCATTTGAACTTGGGACCTGCCAAACATGAGAAAGGAGCGATTTACATGGTAAATCAGCGGATTTCGAATGTTTGAGAATTGCGGGAGTTGTGAAACAACGGAGCAATTCGTAGCAACATCATAATTTAAAATAATATCAAAAGAAAGGATTGGTGATCATTATGTCATTCACAATACATACGGGGAAAGCAGCGAAAAGTTTATTTGTGACCAATGAAAATGCCGTGGCAAGGCGGCAGGCAGAAAAGAAGGGCAGCAACCAAGGATCAACGATATTTGCAGGAAATATCGGAGTGCGTCCGGACAGTATAACGATCAAAAAGAAACAGGCCCAGAAGCAGGCAATGAAAGTTCTTATGGATACTTTTAAGTCTGAGAAGAAGCTTGACCAGAGCCTGGATGATATGTCTGCCCAAAGGCAGGAATTAAAAGATGCCAATGTGGGATACCATAAGGAACTGGACCAGATCCGCGAGGAAAAACAGGAGCTCATGGAACGCTATGGCGTGACGGAGGACAGCACCGAATATCCCGAAGAATACCAGCAGCAGATGCAGGAGCTGGAAGAAAGAGAAGACCTGTATAGCGGATATATTAAGAAAAATGATGCCTCTATCAAAAGTATCAGCAGATCTCTGGGGGATACGAGCATTGAGCGGCTCAAATCGCACGCGATGGTAGATGCCGAAAAACAGTCGGAAGAGATTCTTCAGGCTGCCAATAAAGATATCTTTGGTGATCTCATAAATGAAGGCAAAAAGCATATTGAGGAAAAGATGGAGGAAGCAAAGGAGAAAGCAGAAAAACTTGCCGAGAAGAAAGAAGAGGAAGAAGAGCGCTTAGAAAAGAAGGAAGAAAAAGAGGAGAAGCTGGAGGAGACGCAGAATAAAGAAACCATCGAAACGATGAATTCTTATAATGATCCAGATTCCCAGGTAAAGAAAGAAATAGATGAAATTCTGGATGATCTGAAGCTGATCCAGGAAGATTTAAAAGGAGTAAAAGTAGACAGCAATATTTGAAGGATTGCGGGAGTTGTGAAACAACGAAGCAATCCGTAGCATTCGCCAGGGTCAAAATATTTTTGCCCCCAACATCATATGCTTCGGCAGGCACGGCTACCTATGGAAGAACCGGAACATACAATATGTTCCAGTATCCAATGAGCGCCTGGAACTGGTATCTGTAATTGGAAAATGACATACCGGATGTAATATGCTGTATATTATATGCATAAGACATAAACTCAAAAATCTGCCGGTCCTTCGGGACGGGCAGATTTTGTGTAATAGGTAGGGGGGATTTACCGTTTGCCTCATCTCATTTTTCGAGAGCTTCCAGTTCTTCCGCATAAGTCTCCCACTCTGTCAGAGCAGCATTCAGCTCCGTTTCCAGAGCTTCTTTTTTTCTCGTAAGTTCCGTTAACTTAGCCACGTCGGAGGAATATTCTGGAAGTGCGGTCTCTTCATCAATTTTTTCCATCTGTTCTTCCAGATCCTGGATCCTGTTTTCTGCATTTTTATAATTATTTTCAAGCTTACGCCGGTATGCTTCCCGTTCTTTTTGTTCCTTCCAGTTTAATTTTGCTTCGGACTCAGTCTTTGGTTCCGGAGAAGAAGGATCCGTGGAATCAAGATATAATTTTTCCATTGTTTCTTTTTTCTCCAGATAATAGGAGTAATTGCCCTGGTAAGAGAGCAGTTTATGTTCTGTGAGTTCCATGATCCGGGTTGCCGTTTTGTTGATAAAATACCGGTCGTGGGACACATAGAGGACTGTTCCTGTGTACTGGTTCAGGGCTTCCTCAAGTATTTCCTTGGACTCAATATCGAGATGATTGGTAGGCTCATCCAGCAGAAGGAAGTTCGCCTTTGACAGCATCAGCTTTGCCAGGGACACCCTTCCTTTTTCCCCGCCGCTGAGCAGGGAGATCTTTTTGTATACATCGTCTCCGGTAAACAAAAAAGCCGCCAGGACGTTACGGATCCTGGTGTTGTTCAGGTCCGGATAATCGTCGTGGATCTCGTCGAAAATGGTTTTATCATCGTGCAGCACATTATGTTCCTGGTCGTAATAACCGATCTCCACATTGGTTCCCAGTTTAGCACTGCCAGTATCGGCAGTTTCCAGTTCGCAGAGTATTTTTAAAAGTGTCGTTTTTCCCGTACCATTTTTTCCAATGACCGCAGCCCGTTCTCCCCGGTGGATGTCAAAAGAGATATGTTCAAAAAGATGTTTTTCTCCAAAAGATTTAGAAAAATCATCCACATAGAGGACGTCATTTCCACTGGTTTTTTCCGGCGTAAGCTCAAAATGCATGGTTTTTTGATCTCCCACTGGTTTTTCCACAGGTGTCATTTTCTCCAGCATTTTTTCGCGGCTTTCTGCCCGTTTTATCGATTTTTCCCGGTTAAAAGAGCGAAGTTTTTCGATCACTTCTTCCTGATGCTTGACATTTCTCATATAATTTTCATATTCTTTAAGCTGGGTATGTCGCAGCTGTTCTTTTTTTTCGGCATAGGAGCTGTAATTTCCAGTAAAAGAAACCGCCTTACCATGTTCGATCTCCACAACTTTTTCTGCGATGCGGTCCAGAAAATACCGGTCATGGGATACGATCATGACGCCGCCTTTATAGCTGGAAAGATAATTTTCCAGCCACTGGATGGAAGGCAGGTCTAAGTGGTTGGTAGGCTCGTCCAGGATCAGGAGATCCGGTTCCAGAAGAAGCAGTTTCCCCAGTGCCACCCTGGTCCTCTGGCCGCCGGAAAGCGTGTTGATACACTGCTCCATATCTTTGCCGCCAAAACCAAGACCGTTGATGATCCCCATGATCTGGCTCTTGCAGGCATAGCCGTCTTTTGCCTCAAATTCTGTCTGCAGGCGGTGATATTTTTCCAACAGGGACTCCAGGTCCTTACCAGAGACATGCTGCATTTGTTCTTCTAAATTTCGTATGCTGTGGTCCAGCTCCACGATCTCTGACTTAACTTCGAGCAGCTCATCATAAATGCTGTTCTCTGAGTGGTATCCCAGCTGCTGGGGCAGGTAACCGATGGTTTTATCCTTTGCGGTGATGATCTCTCCGGCATCGGCGGTGAGCTCCCCTGCAATGATGCGCAGAAGAGTTGTTTTTCCGGCGCCGTTGCTCCCCACTAAGGCAACCCGTTCCATCTCATTAATGTGAAAGGTGACATCTGAAAATAGGGGGACATCGTTAAATCTTTTATCAACATGACTGCAAGCAAGTAACATATTTTCCTCCATATGGTAACTCTGTTTTCTACAACTATTTATTGTACCATAAAAAGTTGAGTTTTACATCTTTTTTTATCGGAAAAAATGTAGTATAATTATTATGTTAATGCCAGGGTCAAAAGGTCAAAATGCCTTTTACCCCAACAGATATGATGCAAGTACATGGAGGTTCCTGATTCATGGAAAATAAGAAAATATCTTCTGCGGTAGTCAAACGTCTGCCGCGGTATTATAGATATCTGAGTGAACTCCTGGAAAATGGGATCGACCGGATTTCCTCCCAGGAACTGAGTAAAAAGATGAAAGTTACCGCCTCCCAGATCCGTCAGGATTTTAATAATTTTGGAGGATTTGGACAACAGGGATATGGTTATAATGTCAGTTTTCTTCACGATGAGATCGGGAAGATCCTGGGGTTGGAACACAACTATAACGTGATCATCATCGGCGCGGGAAATCTGGGGCAGGCACTGGCAAACTACAGCGGATTTGTGAAAAGGGGATTCCGCGTATCAGGTATCTTTGACATCGATCCCACGGTAGTGGGTAAGAAAATAAATGGCATACAGGTAATGCCGGTGGAGGATCTTGAACCCTTCACCAGAGAGCATCCGGTACATATCGCAGCACTGACCCTGCCCAAAGACCAGGCTTCTAAAATAGCTGGCAGACTGGCGGATCTGGGCGTGGAGGCATTTTGGAATTTTGCCTCCACGGACCTGAATCTTCCAGAACATGTGGTGGTGGAAAATGTTCATCTGGCTGAGAGCCTGATGAGATTATCCTACAAATTATCTGAAAAAAACGGGTGACTATTTATTGAAATGAGGTGCAGTATGAAGAAGAATGCAGCGGAGAATATTCCGGTAGAAGAGCTTTTAAAAGGGAAAAAGATCCCTATTCTCGTGTTGGACCAGAGGTGGCATAAACTTTTTCCAGGGGGGAAAAAGCCGGCGGAGATACAGGCTCTGGAAAAAGAACTGAATGAGCTTTTAAAGGAACAGGGCAAACGGGTAAATACCATAAAGGGATTAAAAACCGGAAAAAAGAAGTTGATGGATGCCATTGTATCCGGAATGAATGAGGAAAACAGCGATAAAAAGAAGGATAAACAACAGAAGCTTCTGCTGGAGACCAAAGAACGTATTGAAACCGAATCGGAGCGTCTTCTGGATCTTCCCTATGAGATCAAAAATGCCAACGAACGTCTGCTGGTTACGGGCATCCGTTACTGTTACGATGAGTGGAAGAACCGCAATGAAGAGCTGGCGGATCTCAGCGGCGAGATCGATATCATGAGGGAACAGCTCAAGGAAAAGGTGGCATACAAGGTGGAGCTGGAAGAGAGTATAGATTCTACCTATTCGCTGATGCACGCTCTTCTGGGAAGAGAAGTGATGGACCTTTTTGATAAAAATAAAATATGATCAGGAGTGGATCGCATTAATATGTTTACATGTATTGTCGGGATTGGAGTGGACTCCATCGAGATCGGCCGGGTGCGAAAAGCCTGTGAAAGAGAGCATTTTGTGAAACGGATCTTTACGGAAGCAGAGATCCGCCAGTTTGACTCCAGAAAGATCCGCGCCGCTTCAGACTTTGCGGGGAAGGAAGCGGTGTCCAAAGTGTTTGGCACCGGCTTTTCGGGCTGTCAGCCGGCAGAGATCGAGGTGCTGCGCGACGAAAAAGGAGCTCCTTATGTAAATCTCTACGGCGGCGCCAGAGAGATTGCCAGCCGGCTGGGGATCAAAGAACTCAAGATCAGTATCACGAATACGGTAGATACGGCTACCGCCTTTGTGATCGGCTGCGGCGGGTGCCAGGAGTATAGTGAGGAGGGAGTACAGTGAAATATTTATTTACCAGCAGACAGTCAAAGCAGCTGGATGATCATGCCATAAACATCATAGGGTTTCCGGGGCTTGTTTTGATGGAAAAGGCGGCAATGACCCTTGTTTCTGTTCTGATGGAACGGGAGAACCGGGACAGAGGGATCCTGATCGTGTGTGGTTCCGGAAATAATGGCGGAGATGGCCTGGCAGCAGCGCGTATGCTGCATCAGCATGGGTTCCGGACCGCGGTGGTGCTGGTGGGGGATCCGGAAAAAATGACTCCGGACTCCAGAAAACAGCTGGCGCTGGCGGCAGCCTGTGATGTGCCGGTCCAGTCAGAGGAGGCTGTCAGTTCCCTGGATTATCCGGTGCTCGTAGACAGTTTGTTTGGAGTGGGGCTGAGCCGTGATATCGGCGGGGTGTATGAAAAGGTGATTCGGGATATAAATGCTTCCGGCAAAAAAGTATATGCCGTCGATATTCCTTCGGGTATCAACGGAGATGATGGGAGGGTTATGAATGTGGCAGTGAGGGCAGATGTCACAGTGACCTTTGGTGTAAATAAGCTGGGGCTTGTATTGTATCCGGGCTGTCAGTATGCTGGTGAGGTGATCGTAGGAGATATCGGATATCCCAGGACCAGTTATGAGGCAGTGGAAAATCCGGTTTTTTATTTTGAACCGGAGGATCTGCCGGTTATTCTGCCGGAGAGGGCTCCCGATGGACACAAGGGAAGTTTTGGCCATGTAGCGGTTATTGGCGGAAGCAGCAAAATGAGCGGGGCTGCCCTTCTCAGTGCAAAAGCTGCCTATGCTTCCGGAGCCGGACTGGTGATGGTCTGTTCGGCCAGGGCAAACCGGGATCTGATTCTGACAGGTTGTCCGGAAGCGCTCTTTGAGTCCTATGAGGGAGAGGATGGAGAACCAGATCTGCCGGCACTGGAACGGGTTCTTTCTTTTGCCGATGCCGTGGTGCTGGGCCCAGGGCTGGGGAGAGAGGAAAAGGCAGAAAAGATCACATCTTTTGTGTTAAATCACTATGATAAGCCGGTTATTCTGGACGGCGACGCCCTTGTACTGTGCTCCAGGGAAGAGTTAAAAGAATATGAGTCTCTTATCCTGACTCCTCATCCCAAAGAATTTTCTGAGCTCTCCCATCAGAAAATATCTTATATCAAAGAACATTTAGGGGAGGCTGTCCGTGAGTTTGCAGCAGATACAGGCTGTATTCTGGTGGGAAAAGACGCCCGGACTATCGTGGGGGATGGTTCCAGGCAGTATGCGAACGTATCTGGTAATTCCGGGATGGGAACCGGAGGGAGCGGGGATGTTCTGACAGGGATCATTGCGGGATTTGCTGCCCAGGGAAAGCCACTGTTTGATGCGGCTGCCGCCGGGGTGTATGTTCACGGACTGGCAGGAGACTACTATACGGCAAATTACAATCCCTATTCTCTGACAGCTTCTGCATTGATTGACAGTCTGAAAAATATTCTATAATAATAGAGAAGGTAGAAAGGTTTTTATCATGGAACGTGAAAATGAGAAGAGACGATATGACAGAACTTATGCGCAGATCGATCTGGGAGCGGTCCGCCACAATATAACCCTGGAGAGAAAACGGGTTGGTACAGGTGTAAAGATTATGGCAGTCATCAAAGCAAACGCCTATGGCCATGGGGATATTGAAGTGGCAGAGGCATTGGCTGACCTGGTGGATGCCTATGGAGTTGCCATTCCGGAAGAAGCTCTGAAACTTAGGAAAAATGGCGTAAAGAAGATGCTTCTGATCCTTGGATATTCTGGAAAGGGCTGGTTTGAAGACATTATCCGTGAGGGGGTTTCCCAGACTGTTTTCAGTTATCCCATGGCAAAATGTCTGAGCGATACCGCGGTAAATATAGGAGAGACGGCAAAGATCCATATCAAGATTGATACCGGCATGAGCCGGATTGGTTTTATGCCGGTCAAAGACAATATCGATGTCATCCGGTCGATCAGTGAGTTACCTGGTATCGAAATCGAGGGCATATTTACCCATTTTGCCCGTGCTGACGAGGAGACTTCAGCGGCGGCAAGGGAACCCTATGAAAAATTTATGATATTTCTTGGAGAACTGGAAAACCGGGGGATCCATATTCCGGTCAGACATGCAGCGAACAGCGCGTCCATCATTCAGTTTCCAGAATCCCGGCTGGATATGGTACGTTCCGGGATCACCACCTATGGACTGTATCCCTCGGAGAAGGTGGCAAAGGATATCCTGCCTCTTATCCCTGCCCTCCAGTGGAAATCCCAGGTATCTTTTGTGAAACGCATTCATCCAGGAACCAGTGTGGGTTATGGGGGAACTTTTACTGCCAGCCGGGAGACCGTGGTGGCGACAATTCCGGTGGGGTATGCCGATGGGGTAAAACGGGATCTGTCAGGAAAAGGGCGTGTGCTGATAAGGGGACAGTATGCACCGATCATAGGAAAGATCTGCATGGATCAGTTTATGGTGGATGTTACGGAGATAGACGATATTTCTGAGGGAGATACGGTTACCTTGATCGGAACAGACGGGGAACACGGAATATCCGTGGAAGAAGTGGCGGAGCTGTCACATTCTTTTAATTATGAATATGTGTGTGGGATTTCAGAGCGGGTTCCAAGAAAATATATAAATTAAATGAGTACGATTCGTATAAACTTCCGTATATTGGTAATAATAGGCTACATAAGTAAAATATATCAATGTCAGGGAGTAATACCGATGGTAGTAAAAAGAGGCGATATTTATTATGCAGATTTAAGACCGGTTGTAGGCTCCGAACAGGGTGGCGTGCGGCCGGTCTTGATCATACAGAATGATATGGGAAACCGATATAGCCCGACGGTCATCTGTGCGGCGATCACATCCAAGATGAATAAGGCAAAACTGCCGACCCACATCGCTCTGGATTCAGAAAGTTATGGGATTGTAAAGGACTCGGTCATTCTGCTGGAGCAGATCCGTACAATAGATAAATCCAGGTTAAAAGAGAAGGTCTGCCATCTGGACGAGACCGTTTTGAAGACAATCAACCGGGCGCTGGAGATCAGTCTTGCTCTTGATACATATGACGATTGATCGACGGGGCAGGCAGTTATTTTATCAACAAAAAACACCTCTGGGAGGAGGTGTTTTCTGTGGTACCCCGAGGGTACCTAAGCGTATAATAGGGTGGGAGTAGAAAGTTTATACTTTCCGATTATTATAGTACTGTTTAAATGTGTCATTTTTGTGTCAAAATACAAATAATTACATAAAATTCTGAAAAATGTTATTGCATTGTAATCCTTGTTATTGTTATACTAGTACTATGAAATGATTGTTTGGAGGAGTACAAATGAAGATAGGACTCGTACGACATTTTAAAGTGGATTGTCCCCACAAGATGATGATGACATCAGAAGAATTCAGGGATTGGTCTGAAAAATATGAGCACGCGAGGATTTTAAAAAAGAAAGTAAATATGTCTGGCATCAACTGGGATGTCTGCTACTGCAGCGATCTGGAACGTGCTGTAGAGACTGCCAAGGAAGTCTACAGTGGAAACATTTATATAGACAAGCTTCTCAGGGAGGTGGACAATGCCCCCTTTATTCATACAGAAAAGTTCCGCCTTCCGTTCCCGGTCTGGCATTTTTGCGGAAGACTTGCCTGGTTCTTTAAGTCCAGGAGCCAGCCGGAGGACATCAAAGGGACCAGAAGGAGAGTCCGCCGTTTTTTTCGTCAGATCGACTGGTCAAAAGACAATGTGCTGATCGTATCCCACGGTTTTCTTATATTTAACTTTATTTATGAACTGTTTCGTCTGGGATTTGTAGGAAAAGAGGTCAGGCGGGTGAAAAACGGCATTTTATACTTATATGAGATACCAGATTATAAGCGTCCCTTCCAGTATAAGAAACCATCGAAGAAATCAGCCGGCCAGGGAGAAAAGAAATGAAGATCAGGATCCTTTGTGTGGGGAAGATAAAAGAAAAGTTTATGCGGGAAGCCATTGCCGAGTACAGTAAACGGCTGTCCCGCTACATAAAATTAGAGATCGATGAGGCTGCCGACGAAAAGACACCCGACAGCGCCTCAGAAAAAGAGGAAATCCAGATACGGAATAGAGAGGGTGAACGTCTGTTAAAACAGATCCGTCCAGAGGATTATGTGGTCGCTCTTGCCATCGACGGGAAAATGTACGATTCTGTAGCATTTTCAAGAAAGCTTGACGGCTTTGGAATGCTGGGAAGGGGAAGTGTGGTATTTGTGATCGGTGGATCCCTCGGTCTGGGAGAGCAAGTATTGCAACGAGCGGACGAAACCATCAGTTTTTCTAAAATGACCTTTCCCCACCAGCTGATGCGGGTAATCCTTCTGGAACAGATATACCGCGGGTACCGGATATTGAGAAATGAACCGTACCATAAGTAATAATGAGGGGAAAAGATGCAGGGAGGCAGCGATATGTGCGGAAGAACTGAATTGCAAAAGATTACTAAAACAGTCGTTCAATCTTCTTTGGAATTAATGGAAGATAAGATTTATAAAATCGTTCTTTACGGTTCTTATGCCAGAGGAGATTTTGACACTGAATCGGATGTTGATATTATAATTTTACTGGATTGTGATGAGAAAGAACTGAGAAATTATCGTAAACGGGTTGCTGTGTTAGCCAGCCGGATCAGTCTTGAAAATGATATTGAAGTTTCGCTTCTTCTTAAAAACCGTGATTCCTTTGAGGATCGGAGGACTATTTTACCCTTCTATCAAAATATAGAGAATGAAGGAGTTATATTATATGGAGAATGAGTTGAAAGAACTTTCAAAATATCGAATGCAGCAGGCAAAGCAGTGTATTAAATCTGCAAAAGCGCTGGTAGAGATTGAGGATTATAAAGGGGCAGCAAATCGCGCGTATTATGCGGTATTTCATGCTATGCGGAGTGTTCTGGCGCTGGAGGGCAGGGATTTTTCTAAGCATTCGGGTGTTTCTGCTTATTTTAGGAAAGAATATATTAAGACGGGAATTTTTGATGTGGAACTTTCTGATATCATCAGTATGGCTTTTGTAACCAGAAGCAATAGTGACTATGATGAATTCCTATGTTATGATACGCTTCTGACAGAGTGATATAGTGGGATGATTTGCAGGCAAAATGAAAATAAGTTAGGAGTGAATGGTGTGAAACAGATTCCGGATTTTGATACAGAGTTAGACCAATCCATTAGTTTTGTTTTTGAGAGTGAAATTACAAAGAAGGCCCTGGTAAGACCACCTTTTGATAATTTTGCAAATATATTGTTGGAAATTATACATAGTATAGATCGTCTAGCGGATAATTGCCACATGGCGGAATTTACTAATCATGCTAT
>CAMTDY010000036.1 GCA_947070915.1 uncultured Roseburia sp. | reverse complement strand
ACCAGATTGACCAGTTATTCTTACTGGAGTTGGAGCGCCGTGTTTCCATTGACTGCGTGGTTACGATCGACCACATCGAGTATGAGGTCGATTACCGTTTTGCCAGGCAGAGGGTCAGACTCCGTTATTCTCCTGACATGCAATCCATCTACGTTGTGGAAGCAGATGGTACGCTTACCCCGGTCCGTCTTTTAAACAAGGTTGAAAACGCGGATATCAAACGTGAAAAACCACGTCTTTACGGAGGTGGTGACTAATGGATGATACGGTCCGCTATGGTTTGGAATTTAACCCATTTTTAAAAAACTCCAAAGAAATCTTTGTATCAACGGATGAATCAAAAGAAGTCCTGTTCCGCCTGAACTACCTTGCAAAAACAAAGGGCTTCGGCCTGCTCACCGGCAGTCCCGGCCGTGGAAAAACAACTGCAGTCAGGAACTGGGTACAAACCTTAAACAACTCGCAATACAAAGTGGTCTATACCTGTTTTTCCACCTTCAGCCCTAATGATTTCTACCGGAATCTTGCGACGGAACTTGGAGCACAGGCACACTACCGGAAGCCGGACAACTTCCGCGTGATTCAGGAAGAACTCACAAGGCTCTCTGTCGAGAAAAGGAAAACCCCGGTCATCATTATTGATGAAGCGAACTATATCAGCTCTGCCATTCTGAATGATTTTAAACTGCTGTTTAACTTTGAGATGGATTCCAGGGACCGTGCTGTAGTTCTGCTGTCCGGACTTCCATCACTAAATGCAACACTCCGGCTCAGCGTCCATGAACCGTTCCGGCAGAGGATCATCATGAACTATGAGATCCCTGCCTTTACCAAAGAAGAAGGCAGATCTTATATCCTCGAAAAACTTCAGGGGGCAGGTGCTACAAGGGCCATTTTTGAAGATGCAGCACTCGAAGCCATCCTGAATGCATCCGATGGAACGCCGCGCGTCATTAACAATCTATGCAGCAGCTGCCTGTTGATTGGCGACTCTAAAAAGAGTGACATGATCACAGCAGAGATCGTCATGCAGGCAGTCAGCAATAATGAAATTTAGCAGTAAAAGCAGGGCAGCCTGCTTTTATTCTCGCGAAGGCAAAGTGAGGATGTGCAAATGAATTTGCACATCTGAGCGCGCCCGCGGGGTATTTGACTGTATTTCCCCGGATCTCTTAATCTGCATCATTTTTTATGCCGGTCAGATAACCTGCAGATGTTGGTGCAGACAATCTGCGGATGCGCAGCATGCAAAGTCTAACTCAGGCGCATCTAATCTGCATAGAACTGGTGCATCTAATTTGACGGACAACAAGATTCCTACCGCCAGTTTGCGGAAGGGTATTATCTCTACCGGGAAGGGATGAAGTGGTTCTGGGATCAGTATACGATGTCGCCATGTGACAGGAATGAGATCACAGCATCTCCTCTCAGGGCGGATGTCAGGCAGCTGGAGGGGCTTCCAGATGTCATGATTCTAAATGGTGAAGCTGATGTCCTGCGGGATGAAGGGGAGGCCTATGCCAGAAAGCTGCGGGAAGCCGGGGTGGATGTGACCGCAGTGAGATTTCAGGGGATGATCCATGATTTTGTTATGCTGAATGCCCTGGACCAGACCAAGGCGTGCCGCGCAGCAATGGATACTTCTGTTGCCTGGATCAACAGAAAAAACCGTTGTCAGGAGCATTGTAGATAAAATGCAGCTATTCCTTCTTATCCGTTCGTCCCAGCAGATAATCAACAGATACATGATAATAATCTGCAAGTTTTATGAATATTTCTATCGGGATATTTATTTTGCCCAGTTCATATTTAGAATAAGTTGTCTGCTTTATGTGCAGGTAATCTGCTACTTCCTGCTGTTTTTTATCGCAGTCTTCCCGCAGGTTTCTTATATTCTCAAATATCATGTAAAAACACCTCTATTGTTTCGTATAACTTATATTTGTTATTTCTTCAAAATTTGATACAAGAATTCTGAAATATTTTTCACAATGATGTTGGGGGCAAAAATTATTTTTCCCCCAACGAATGCCATGGATCGCAATTCTTCTATAATTATAAGAAAGAAAAAGTTTTTCATTGAAAAATAGTCCTAATACGACTATAATAAAATTAAAATCCGGGAACCTTTTTGAGTTTCAAAGTATCTTTATATGTAGAGGGAGACTAATATGGGAGAAATTAGCGGGGTGGGGACAAATCCTAAAAGAGGAAAGGTAAATATTTATGGAGGCGAAAAAGTTTTGTGAAAATGTCAATAAATACAGGGATGACTTGTACATTATGGCATTGGCGATATTGAAAAATGAGACGGATGCAGAAGATGCTGTGAGTAATGCGATCTTAAAAGCATATGAGAATATGGAACAGATTAGTGCTTTCCATAAATTTAAGCCCTGGATGCTGACTATTACAAAAAATGAAGCTTTGAAAATAAAGAAAAAGCGCTTATATCTGCCAGGAGATGAAGCAGTGGAGGCATTGTCGAAGCCTGTGGAGGCACATTATGATGAATTGTGGGATATTCTGCAGAACATGAAAGAAGAGTATCGTTTGGTTGTTGTATCATTTTACTATGAAGGATTGTCGATCCGGGATATATCAGATGTGCTGGATATTCCGGTTGGTACGGTAAAATCCAGGCTGAATAGGGGGAAAGCAGAAATCAGAGAGGCTTTGGAAAGGGGGCATAGAAATGACAAAGTTTGATAAGAAAATAAAAAGTTTATCAAAAGAGTTCCAGGTGCCAGAAACATATCATAAGAAAGTGGACGAGATTCTTGAAACTATCCAAGAAGATTGTGTTGTACCTCCCCGGAAAAAGTCATTTGTTAAGGTGGCAGTTGCGGTAGCTGCCCTCTGTCTTCTTATAACGGGATATTTATGCTTTTCCAGTGCCGAGGTAGTAGAAGCTAGTTTTCTCGGAACCTTTAAACAGACAATTATGGACTTTTTTGGAATGGGTGAAGAGGAGTTGGAAAAGGCGGGAGTAGAGAGTGAAAAGAAAGAGGCAGTCAGTAAGCCGGATTTAATGATGGAACTAAAAGAGGTGGTGATGGACACACAGAATATTTATGCAGTGATAAAGATTACCGCACCACCCAGTGTGGAATTTAAGCAGGGCATGACATTTGATTATTTTGGTTTTTGCGAAGGGACAAACTACAATGTTTCCAGTTTGGTGCCGGGAGCAAGAGAATGTAAACTCTTTGAGGTTATGAAGGGCAGAAAAAATGTGGCAACGTTTGTTGTCAGTGTTGGAACGGATGAGCAGATTGCAGAGGGAAAGGATGTGACTGTCTTTTTTGAGGATCTGCTTGCAGGTCCATATGAGGATAAACCAGAAATACTGGTAGAGGGCATGTGGAGCCTCTCTTTTACTGCATCTTATACAAACTCAAAGAAAATTACTGTAAAGGGTACAGAGGATATGAAATATTCCTTTGCTGGAACGACGGCAGATATAAAAAAGATTGATCTTCTGCCGCTGGGACTGACTCTGGTCTCTGATGTGTCAAAGGTTGACACGGATACATTGAATACAACGGATACGAGATTTGCCATTCGTCTTAAAATGTTTGATGGAAGTGAAGTTATTGTCGACAGTCCCAATGTGGAAGATAAAGGTCTGGTAAATGGAGGCAGTATCGGACAGTATGAGAAGAAAGGGCGGATCTATCAGAAATATGTGGGACAGTTTAGAAGAGCCATTGATATAAATCAGGTAATGGGGATTTATATTGCAGATTATTATGTATCATTAAAAAACTATGAATAAGGCAGTGAGCAGAATTAAGAATTTACGCCTCTGTGTTTCAGGGACACAGAGCTGTAAATATATTAAAAGCATATATTTTATATGCAGAAAGCGGAGGAATTGAAATGAAAATGAAACAGAAAAGCAGAAAGGTGATGGCATGGTTATTAGTTATGTCATTGTGTCTTGCTTCATTTTGGATATCTGGCGGGACCGCACAGGCGGCAGATCCGGATACCAGAGAAGCAGTGACGTTAGGGAATCCGGTTATTGATGCGAAAGAAGGAAAGATATCATGGGACTGCGTGTATTTTGGGGATTACTGGCAGAGCAAGTACATACCCCAGCCGGGGAATCAGCCGGAGCAGGGAGAGGATGATGTGGTACATGAGGATACGGACGGCACAAAATATCTTGTCCGTGAGGATAAGACGTGTTACAAATATGAGCCGGTCAAGTGGCGTGTGCTGTCAGTCAGCGAAGATGGCAGGGAAGCTGTTTTGATGGCAGATAAGAATCTTGATGTACAGTCTTATCACGGTGGTGCCAGTGATGATATCATCACTTGGGAGAATTCCGATGTCCGTGCGTGGCTGAATGAAGAATTTCTGAACAGGGCATTTACCGATGAGGAGAAAGAGGGGATTCTTCCTGCCACAATCGAGAATAAGAAAACTCCGGAATATGTGAAAGAAGAGGACGAAGATGAGGTTCAGGAGGAGGCACCCACCACAGACCGTATCTATCTGCCCTCCCGTGAAGAGATTACATCACGGGCATATGGTTTTACGGATGATACAGAATCCACAGAGACAAGACAGGTGGAGAATACAGATTTTGCAGAGGCTGGCGGAACAGTTAAATATGATAATGTTTCTGCAGATTACTGGCTCAGGACGATGGCGGCAAAAAATCTTGTCAGTCATGTGAATTATTTGGATGGAAGTATTCCGACGACAGAGATCCATGTACTTTTGAGCCGTGTAAATGATTACAGCAGGCTTCGTCCGGTGCTTCATCTGGATCTGACGAAAACGGGCATCTGGCGCTATGCCGGAAAGGTAATGCAGGATAAGACGGTGGTCTCACCGGATGCTTCTGTTTCGCCGGCGGATCCGACAGAGAAGCCAACACCGCAGCCCCAGGTTACGATGGCGCCGGGGCAGACATTTCCGAAAAATCCCGTTGTCAATGAAAATGACCTGACAAAGAATAGATGGGACTGTATTTATTTCGGAATGTATTATAATACAAAAGTCACACCTTCGGTTTTGGCAGAAGCGGGCGAAGACAATATCGTGAAAGTGGATGAAAAGAATGAATTTTATCTCGCCCGCCATGAGCAGGGATATTTTCAGCAGGAGCCCATTAAGTGGCGGGTTTTATCTATTAATGAAGATGGTACGGATGCGTTTTTGATGGCGGACAGGGTGATTGATGTTGCACAGTATTATTCGGATGGTTCTGTGGAGACCACATGGGAAAAGAGCGATGTCAGACAGTGGCTGAATGGAGAATTCATGGAGCTGGCATTTACCTCCGATGAACGGAAGACGATGAAAACTACAGATGTCACGACACCGGATAACCAGTGGTCAAAAGAACCCGGTGGAAATGACACCAAAGACAAGATTTATCTTCCCTCCATTGAGGAGATGCTGAATCCTGTTTATGGATTCAGCAGTGATGTGACAGAAGGAGAAACCAGAAAGATCGAGGTTACAGATTATGCGCACAAAGGAGGTACGCCATGTAAGCCGGCGGCCGGTTTTATGTCTTACTGGCTGCGTTCCCCGGGGACAGGAAAAGGCTGTCCGGCACAGGTGGGTCATTGGGGAAAGGGTGAAATCCTGACAGAACCAAGTATGATGTTAGAGAAGGCAGGATCCTATCTGGGTGTCCGCCCGGTTCTGCATGTTGATCTGTCCAATACAGCATTGTGGACTTATGCGGGGCAGGTGACACCGAAGGGCATTGTCATGCCAGAAGAGGTGTCGCCGGATACTACCGCACAGCCAGATGCGACCTCTCAGCCGGTGGTACCGACACCGGATACTACGGTGCAGCCGGTGATGCCGACCAGGGAACCGCAGCAGGAAGTGAAAAAGCCGGGTAAACCTGTTATAAAGAAATTGACAAATAAAAAGGGAAAGAAAGTAACACTCACAATTTCTAAAAAAATTGCCGGCGCCACGGGATATCAGGTGGCTTATACCACAAAGTCCTCGATGAAGGGACAGAAGGTCAAGTCCTTCAAGGGTACAGGTGTGACTGTGAAAGGTCTGAAAAAGAAGAAAACCTATTATTTCCGTGTGCGCGCCTGCGTGAAGAAAAACGGGAAAACGGTATATGGAAGCTGGAGCAGCAAAAAGAGTATCAAGGTGAAAAAATAAGAAATGGAGGTATTTATGAAACATATCCGCTTATTTCTGGCGGCTGTCCTTACCCTGTCCCTTGTGGCAGGGTTTGGCGGTTTTCCGATGAAACAGACAGCATCCGCAGCAGCAAAGAAAACAATCACAGTAAAAGCGGCAGCCGACTTTACCATAAAGCTGCCGGCAAAATGGAAAAACAACTATGTAATGCAACGCAGCGGGAAGAAAGAACAAGGTTCTTTTGTGGCATTTTCATCCAAAAGGTGTTATAAGGAAACTGGTGAGGGCTGGCTGTTTTCCATTATGAGATATAAGGACGATTCCTATACAGATCTGCCGCAGTATGAACTGGTGGGCAGGTGGAATGGTCTGAATTATGTGGCGGTGTTCCCTACGGACATCCAGACCATGGGAGCTACGAAGACCGCGAAACAACAGTATCACAAGATGAATGGGGATTCACTGAATGCGGCGGCTTCCGTCCAGCCATTTAAAAAAACTTCTAAAGGAACATACCGTGCCAGGGATTTTTCGCTGAAACTTCCGGTTTCCTGGAAGGGTAATTATACAGTGAAAAACATAGGAAAGAATAAGAGGGATTCTTCTGTAGCATTTTATGGAAAAAAATGTTACAATGAAACTAAACTCGGATGGTTATTTTCCATCGCAAGATATGAGGACGAATCCTATCAGGAACTGCCGGCATATGAGCTGGTGGGCATGTGGAACGGAATCCGTTACGTAGCCGTATTTCCTACTGATGTGCAGTTTGAAGGGGCAGCGAAAGAAGCGGTGAAACAGTATCAGAAATTGAGTAAGTCCGTGGAAAAGGTGGCCAGGTCGATCCAGAGATAAGAAGAATGGGGTAGAATATGAGACAGAAGGTCATAAACTTTATTTTTTTCGTGTTGGTCGTTGTTGTCGGAATTTATTTTTTGTGTGGAGAGATTTTTCTGCCCTCTGATCAAATGGATCGGTATTCTGAGTGCAGCGAATACACAGGAGAGTGGGAGCGGATTACGCCAGGAGGAACGAGAGAATCTGTGACAATGCCAGGAAAGTGCCCGGCAGAGCGAAATGAAACGATAGTTGTGGAGACAAAACTGCCAGCGGACATTGAGGATGGCCGTTATCTCTGCTTCCGCAGTGCGAAGCAGGACATGAGGTTTTTTATCGACGGACAGCTCAGGAAAGAATATTCGACAGAAGGAAGCAGGCTGTTTGGACGGATGAGCGCTGCGGCATATATCTTTTTGGAGATCGGTGCGGAGGACGCACAGAAAACGCTCCGCGTGGAGATGCGTACAGACTCATCTTATTCGGGTGTTTTTTATGCAGTTTATTACGGAAACCCGATGGGTGTGTGGAAATATTTTTTCCAGCAGCTTGGATTGGAACTTATCGTTGCCTTTGTCACACTTATTCTCAGTATCATTGCCATCATCGGAAGCGTGACGCTGCGCTTCTGTTACCACAGAAAGGTGGCGCTGGAATATCTTGGATGGGGAATTCTTGTGGCTGCTGTCTGGCTCATTACCAATTCTACATTCCGGCAGCTGATCTTTCCGAACCTTTCCATCATCAATGATATTACCTTTCTTATGATCATGCTTTTGTCGCTTCCTTATCTTCTTTATATGGACCAGATTCAAAAGGGGAGATACAGGCGGGCATACCAGTGGATGGAAATCATTATCATCTTTAACTTTTTTGTCTGTTCGGCGCTGCATATGACAGGCATATGCGATTTTACGGATACCATTATTTATGTGTCCGCTTTTTGCATATTTTCGATTGCGCTGATCATAGTGACGATCTTTCTGGATTTGCGGAAAGGGATGGTTCGGGAGTACTATTTTGTTGCCATTGGAATGTCAGGTGTATGTTTTGCTGCTTTTGTACAGATCATCATTTATTTTCAGAGGATCAATCTGTTTAACGGAGTTATTCTGGCTCTGGGACTTATTTTCCTCCTTGGGTTTTCCACGATCAGTACCGTTCATGAAATCATGGATATAGAGAGGGAGAAGCAGCAGGCGCTGCAGGCAAGCGAATCGAAAGGGCGGTTTCTCGCCAATATGTCCCATGAGATACGGACGCCGATCCACGCGGTTCTTGGCATGGATGCCATGATTCTGAGAGAGAGCAGGGAGGCGCAGATTAGAGAGTATGCACTGGATATCCAGAATGCGGGACAGACACTTCTTTCCCTGATCAATGATATTCTGGATATTTCCAAGATTGAATCCGGCAAGCTCCAGATCCTTCCGGTGGAATATGATTTCAGCAGCCTTGTTTATGATGTGACCAACATGATGAAGATGCGGGCAAAGGATAAAGGACTGAAACTGAATCTTTTCGTGGATAAGGAAATCCCCTCCAAACTGTGGGGAGATGATGTCAGAATCCGCCAGATACTGGTAAATCTTATGAGTAATGCAGTCAAATACACTGAGACGGGCAGCGTGACTCTGATGATACACGCTGTTATTAAAGAGGATATGGCGAAGCTGACATTCCGGGTAGAAGATACAGGGATCGGGATACGGGCGGAGGACATCGAAAAGCTTTTCCACGAATTTGAGCGGATAGAAGAGCAAAGAAACCGGAAGATCGAGGGGACCGGCCTTGGCATGAATATTACAATGCAGCTGCTGGAGTATATGGGAAGCAGACTGCAGGTAGAGAGCGTGTATGGAAAAGGTTCTGTCTTTTCTTTTACACTGGAACAAAAGATCATGGACCATGAACCGGTTGGGGATCTGGAACAGAGAATCAAAGCCCAGGCAGAGGAATATTCCTATCAGGTGATGTTTACCGCTCCGGAGGCGCGGGTGCTGGTTGTCGATGACAATGCGGTAAACCGAAGGGTATTTGTGAAACTTTTGAAGGCGACTCAGATCCAGGTGGAAGAAGCGGCAGGGGGCGAGGAGTGTCTGGAGCTTGTCAGTAAAAAGGCGTATGATCTGATCTTTCTCGACCACATGATGCCGGGGATGGATGGAATCACGGTTTTACATAAAATGAAGGAGTGGCAGGAGTATCCTTGTCAGGATACGCCAGTCATCGCACTGACAGCCAATGCTGTGACAGGAGCGCGGGAGATGTATCTGAAGGAAGGGTTTCAGGATTTCTTGTCCAAACCGGTCAATCCGGAAAAACTGGAAAAGATGATCATGAAAATGTTACCGGAAGAAAAAATTGTAACTTACGGGGCGGGGACAGAAGATATGCCGGGAGATGTGGCGGAGGAAGGAAAAGAAGAGATGTTACTGCCCGAATTGGAGGGGATTGACTGGAAATATGCCAGACTATACTGCAGGGATGAGGAGATTCTAAAGGATATGATCCATCAGTTTTACGTCAGCATCGAGTCAGAGGCGGCACGGCTGGAAGGGTTTTTGTCTGAGATGGATGTTTCTTCTTTCCGGATTCAGGTACATTCCATGAAGAATTCCGCCGCCATGGTCGGCGCCGTATCCCTTGCCGGGGTAGCGAGGATGCTCGAATATGCCGCAAGGGATAAGAAAACAGAATGGATAAAAAATATGACTCCCGCATTTATTCAGGAATGGAGAAGGATGACAGACATTCTTGCACCGGCTGTACAGAGAGGTGAGCCGGAGGAAGAAAAAGAAGAACCAGATTACCAGCTTATCCGGGAACTATTGCCTCTATTAAAGAGTGCTATGGAAGAAATGGATGTGGACACAGCCGATGCGGTCATAGGGCAGCTGAATCACTTTACGTATCCGGAAGAGGGAGTGAAAAAAGTGGTGGAAGCCCTTGGTCTTGCTGTCACGGAACTGGATGAAGAGCAGACCATGGCATGGGCAGAGGAGCTGGAGCAGCAATTAAAGAGAATGGAGGCTTAGAATGAAAAAAATAGTATTGATCGGGGAACTGGGTGAAATCATGAGGAGCCTGAATGAATGCCTGGCAGGAGAATTTCAGGTCCAGCTCTGTTCAGAGCAGCTTGAAAATGTGAAAGCGATGGTTAAGATCGTCAAGCCGGAACTCATTATCATCTGTCAGATCGGAGTGGAAGAGATCGACAATGCCATCTTTGAATGGATTCAGGAGAAATGTCCCAAGATACCAGCTCTGGGTGTTACAACAAATGAGGGGTGGAAACAGTGCAGGGAGTTTTATAAAAGTGAGCAGTTTGATGTATTGTTCCGTCCGGTGGCAAAGAAGGAGCTCCTGGAAAAATGTCATCAGATGCTGCAGTCAGGCGGTGTGAGTGAGCCGGACGAGGGAGTGGTTAAAAGCCTGCGGCGGAAAAAGAAAATTATGCTTGTGGACGACAGCGCCATTTTGCTCCGCAGTATGAAAAGCATGCTGGAGAAGTATTATGATATCTGTCTTGCCAAATCGGGAGAACAGGCATTGAAACTGATTCCAAGGGAGAACCCGGATCTGATCCTCCTGGACTACGAGATGGACGGAATGGATGGCAAGAGTACCTTTGAGGCGATGAAAGAGGATGAGGATATGAAGTGGATCCCGGTTGTATTTCTCACGAGTATTGCTGACCGTAAGTCTATCTATGATGTGCTCCGATCAAAACCAGACGGTTATATATTAAAGCCGCCGGACAAGGAAAAAATACAGGAGACAATAGAAGAAATATTAGGAGAAAAAGGCCTATGAAAAGAAGAATTGTAGCAGGAACAGTGCTGACTGTTCTGACAGGAGCCCTATTGTCCTGGGGCGGGGTAAAGGCAGAGACGGCAGAAACTGTGATGTATGATGCGGCAGAGTTCCCATCCTTTCAGGAACGAACGAAAGAAGAGGTGGGACACAGATATGGCGAGGCAATGTATGCCGGGGACAGTTATGTCAATGGTGACAGCAATACCTATTATGAAACGGAATATTCGTTGGAGAATCCCTATGCTGCCGGAAAGCTGACGGAAGACACCCATAAGACCATGACAGCCATGACAGAATTTTACCGCTGGCTGGCAGGGGTAAAGCCGCTACAGGCAGTCTCAGAACATTCTGACAAACTACAGGCCGAGGCGCTGGTTCGGAATTTTGAATTTAACCATACCATATCCGATTCCAGTAAACCGGAGGATATGACACAGGAATTTTGGGATTATGGAGCGAAAGATTATATCCACACGATCCTGGCGAGATATTCCACCCCGCGAAATGCTATTACAAGCTGGATGAATGAGGGATATTCCCGCTCCTATGGCTGGGATACCGTAGGGCATCGTTACGCGCTGATCGGCGGGACTGTCTCAGATGTCCAGTATGGCTACGCAGGTAGTATTGCCATCGGGCAGGAAAAGGCATATGAAAATTCAATGGAAAATCCCTTCAGCGCGTTTCCCGCGCCAGGATATATGCCAAATGACCTGGTGCGCAGCAGCAGTTCGGCATGGAGTATACAGATAAACAGAACCCGGATTACTGTTACTGATAGCAGCAGTATTGTGGTAAAGGTAACAAATACAGATACCAGAGAGAGCTATGAATGTACTATGGCGAATGGGAAACTGCGGGTATCGGGTTCACTGCTTGTATTTGTGCAGCCGGTGCTGGCATCGGGAACCCGTTATGAAGGCAGTTACCGGGTCGATGTAACCGGGCTTACAGACGTGGAAACCGGCAAGGATGCAGCGATTACTTATAACACAGAGTTTTTCGACCCAGTGGAATACACACCTTCTTATGTAAAAACCGTGACAGCAGACGGAATCGAAAAATATATCATATATAAAAGTACAGCCACTACGGAAAATTTGAGGAAAATCGCCTATGCGCTGCCGGATGAAGTGACGGTTGTTGCTGAAAATGGAAGGACAGCCCAGGTTCCGGTGATGGGGAACTGGATCCTGGACGAAAAAGAACAGTGCTGGATAAATCAGGCAGATGCCACAAAACTTCCCTCAGATATCACGGACAGGGGGAATGTACTGAAAAAGTGTGCGGTTTATTATGAGATTTCAGAAAGTGTTTATGATTCTTATAATTCCCTGACGATTTCCCCTCGTGTAGTAAAGGAAGGGGAAGGAGGCCGGATGAGTGTATATTTGTCGCTGATATCTGCAGACACCAGCGCCATTTTCCAGCTTGTACCCCAGGGGAACGGAATCTATACCGGCAAAAAGAGATTTGATTCCCGTACTTCGGAGGGATTTTCGGTGACAAATAATGGAAGCCATCTGTATCAAATTCCGTCTCTGCAAAAAAGTGATGCGGGAGAATATTTTTCTATTTTTTATGATTCATCGGACACCTGTGCTTATGTCTCCACGCAGATCCAGACACTGATTGTCCAGGATGAGTCGCAGTCAGGGGAGGCTCCATCCCAGCAACCGTCTGTTACACCGGATACTACAAAGGAAGAAGATCCTGACATTGAAGAGGAAGATATCAGCGATGAAGATGATGACGAAAGCAGCGCACCCCAAGTGGCAAAGGTAACACGGCTGAAGGGAAAGGTAAAGGGGAAGGGAAAGAAGAAATCATTGGATCTGACATGGAAAAAGGTATCCGGAGCAAGTGGATACCAGGTGCAGGTCAGCACCAAAAAAAGTTTTAAGGGTGCAAAAAAGAAAACGATCAAAAAGAATAAGTACAGAATTTCCAAGTTGAAACCCGGGAAAAAATATTATGTCCACGTCCGCGCTTATCGGACTTACCGATCAGAGGATAGAAAGACCGGGCGGGCATATGGAGCATGGACAGGAAAGAGTATCAGGGTTTCTAAATAGTAGATGGAGGAGTGTCATATGAGGAATGATAGTTTGAAAACAAAGTTGACCATATTGCGGGAGGGTTTTGTACTGCTTGTCTGTTGTTTATGTATTCTGGCAGGGGGCAGTCATGCCAGTGCAATAAACGAAAAACCGCAGTATTCACAGGAAGAATATGAGGCACAGTATGACAATGCGGTCGGGCTGGCAGAGCTGTTGAGAACTTCGCCTGATATGCTGCACAATAAGCTGTATACGGCAGAGCAGGAAGTGGAGCTGCAGGCACTGGTGGATTCTGTCTGCGGCAGCGCAGGGACTGACCGGGAGAAAGTTGGAAACATCCTTGCCTGTATCTTTCAAAAACTGGAACCGGGCAAATGCTATGGACTGAACGGATGGGATACACTCTGTGACGGGGAATCAGACATGGTAGATACCGCCGGCAAAACGGTGGGACCGAAAAAGGCAGTCAATGAGCAGGTATACTGTTATACTTTTTATGATGTGTGCCGGCTGGCGGGAATTCCGTGTTTTATTCTGGAAGACGATTTTACAAATGCATTAGAGGAACAGTATATTGCGATGGTTTATATTGAATCAGCTTCCGGTACCGGGAAGGAATGGCATTTTGTCGATGTGGCGGAAGAACAACTACTGCTTAGCAGCAGGACAGATGTTTATGAGGAGCTGGGAACAACTTTTTATCCGCAAAGTCTCGTGTTGGATTATGATAATATGTGCTATTTCAGAAATTCCATTTTTTTAAAACGAGTAGTACGACGCGAGGGAAAAGATGCTCCGTTATTGGCATATGACAGTGCCACGAATACTGTAAAAGCCTGGTTTTCTTTCACCGGGGTGCTGGCGGCCGGGGAACAGTACCAGATGACGACGACGTATATAGGAGAAGACGGGGAAGCGCCATCGGGGTGGATGGAGACGAAAGACTATTCCTCTGATTCGGTAACGACTTATCGCAGTTATGCCGTGTGCGGCGTGTTCCTGCGGGGGAGAGTAACGATAGAAGGCAAAGAGTATGAACTGCAAAGAGAGGATGGAAAGGATAGTTTTTACAGTCTGATTCCCTATTATGACCATCAGGCAGTGGGAAGCGAGCCGGAGAGCGAAGAACATAAAGCCTTTGTACTTGCGTATAAAAGAGAACTGGAGGATAAGGCGGTCTCGTATGCAAATGCGATGATAGCAGATAAAAATTATATCTGGGATGACACATACTTTGAGAGCGAAGAGGATGAAAAACTTTTGAAAGATGCCGTTGGTACCGCACTGGACTGGGATTACATAACGGAGGATGCGAGAGGCGAGACTGCCTTTCAGACAGCGGGCATTCCGTTCAAGCCATTGGCAGAGCAGGAGCCGGGCGAGATGACGGATAAGGCGAAGGCACAGGCAGTTCTTCTGTATATCAAAAAAGAGATCAAAACCGTAGATCACGGCGCCAACTTTGTGAACAGTGCGACCGTGCTGAAGCAGAAAGAGGGAACATGTGAAGGTCATTCCCGTTTATACCGGGATATGTGCGTGATGGCGGGAGTTCCCTGCTTTCAGCTGCACAGTTCTCCTGGCATGTGGTTGGGAGATGCTCTTTACGGAGACCATGCGCATAATATGATCCGGGTGGGTGACGGGTGGATGTTCTGTGATGCGATGGCGTCCGGCGTTATTGGGAAGAATGACTGTTATCCGATTGGTTTTTTTGAGGGATATGATACCGCAAATCGAACCGAGATCAGGATCGACCGTGAGGCAGTGCGAAAGGATAACTACTGTAAATGGGCTGTCGTAGGGGGCCATACGTTGGACTATTTTGAGTTCGACAGTGAGGGGAAACTTGGGATCTACCAGAGAAACTGGTCTGGTGAGCCGGTTGTAAGCAGCGAAACCGATGAAAACGGCAAATATATCATAGAGAATGGTCTGCATACCGTGGATGTTCCGGAAATGAACGAAGACCGTTCGGCAGAAATTGTGACACGCTATGCGTATTACCGCCAGAATCTCAGAACCTTACAGGGGAAGAAAATCATTGATGGCAAAGAGTATGACTTTAGTACGAGTGTGGGTAAAGTGAGCGCAAAGTGCCACAAGCTGCAGGAGGTGTCCCGAAGATATGTGATCTCCAAGCTTACCTTTCAGCCGCTGGCGGATCAGCCCTATGATCCGGATGGAGTCTGCCCGGTGCCGGAAATTTACCACGGCGATAAAAAGCTGGAATACGGGAAAGATTTTGAAATTGTGGAGTACAAACATAACAAGGAACTCACGACTTATGCAGATGCCAGCTACCGAATAGAGGGAATCGGAGATTATATGGGGGAGGCTACCCGATATTTTAAAATTGTGAAAGCAGATATTTCAGAGCGGGAAGTGAAGCTGTCAAAGACAAGTGTTTCATGGAGCCCGGATGTGGAATCCCGCAAACCCAAAGTGGATCTGGGCCTGACTTCGCAGAACTACAGTGTCGCTTATTATGATTATGATAAGATCGGTACAGCACGGGTAGTCATAACCGGAAAAGGAAATTACCAGGGTTCTGTTACCAAGGAATATGACATCAAACCTGGTGTGTGGAATGCGGAAGAGTTTATGATTACGGATGTGAACGGCAAGCCGCTCCAGTCACAGAAATTTGATTATAAATTTTCTCCGGTCACTGTCCAGGCGAGGGTGTCCTGGCAGGATGAAAAGGGCAGGACGCATATTCTTTCCGAGTCAAGTGATTATGAACTTTCATACAGTAGCACTGAACATCCAGGAACTGTGACAGTCACGGCGACAGCCAAAGGAAACTATCAGGGAACCCTGACATGTACCTATGAGATCATGCCATATTTCCTGTGGGAAGATGCGATAGAAGCAGAATATACCCAGACTGTTTATAATGGAACGGTGCAGAAGCCCGCTGTGCTCATCAACGGGTTTGTGGAAGGTAAAGACTATTTTATCTCCTATGAGAAAAAACTGAATGATGTATATCAGGAGGTGGAGCCAAAGGATGCCGGTGAGTACCGGATTGTCGTTCGTGTGTCAGAGGATTTTGCCATTAGGAAGGAGAACAGCCCGGAAGAGGAGGCATCGAAGGTCTGCTATATCAGTTATACCATTGTGGATGACGGGAGCAGCGGTTCCGGAGGAAGCGGCACCGGAGGCGGTGGTTCTGGAACAGGTGGTACAGGAAGCACAGGAGGCAGTGGTTCTGGTGCAGGCAGTACAGGAAGTTCAGGAGATAGCAGCGCTGGAACAGGTGGTGCTGGAAGCAGTACGGGAGGTAACAACGCTGGAACAGGAAGCTCAGGAGGCAGCAGCGCTGGAACCGGCGGAGAAAATATCGCAGGCGGCGGAGAAACCGGCATTTCTGACAGCTCCATGACTATAGACAACACAAGCAGCAGGATCAAGAAAGTTAAACTAACGCCAAAGAAAAAGGCGATAAAGATGAGCTGGAGCAAAGTCAAAAAGGCAAAGGGCTATCAGATACAGATCAGTCCATATAAAAATTTTAAGAAGGCGAAGATGGTAAATGTGAAAAATTCCAAAACGTCTTATACCTTCAAAAAGCTGAAAAAGAAGACAAAATATTATATCCGTATCCGGGTCTATATGGGAACAGCCGGAAAGGGGAAAAATATAAAGAAGGTATACGGAAAATGGAAACTGGTTTCTAAAAAAACGAAATGACTTTAGTGGGATGCTATTCTGTCTGGCAAAGACCTTCTTATCGGCAGGGTCATATTAAAAAGATTCAAATTGTTACTGCTGTGTCAAGAGGGTAACCATGTCCGCTTATGACAATGACGTGAAAACGGGAAATTATAATATTTATTCCGGCTGTTTGCCGGTAAGCTGTACGAGGAAAGGGAAGATGCCCCCGTATGATCTGGTGGATATAAAAAAGAAAAGTAATATGCCGATAAATATATTAGCGGTTCATAGAATAGTTCAACGGTGCGGAGGCAGGGATTTCGATCTGTGCCGTGGAGCCAGATAAAAACGGTGGTTATTTTACCGGATTGAAAGTTATAAGGAGCAACAATGTATGAGTTAATGAAGATCACTGAAAAATGCTATTACATCAACTGTCCGGCAAAGATCGGAATTTACCTTGCAGACAGCGAAAATGTTTATCTGATTGACAGCGGAAACGATAAATCTGCCGGGCGAAAGGTCAGACAGATCCTTGATAAAAATGGCTGGCGGCTTCAGGGCATTTTAAATACCCATTCCCATGCAGACCATATCGGCGGCAACCGTTATCTGCAGGGGCAGACAGGATGCAGGATATATTCCCCGCGAACCGAGGGAGTTTTTACAAAATATCCGGTACTGGAGCCCGCCTTTCTCTATGGCGGCTATCCCTGTAAAGATCTCAGGTATAAGTTTCTGATGGCGCAGGAGAGTGAGGCCCTGGATTTTTCGGATGAGGGGTTTCCGGAAGGGATAGAAGTGATCCCTCTGCCGGGGCATTCTTTTGATATGGCTGGGTTTCGTACCCCCGACGGGGTTGTGTTTCTCGCGGACTGTATCAGTAGCCGTCAGACACTGGAGAAATATGCAGTGGCATTTATTTATGATGTGGAGGCATATCTGCAGACACTGGACATGGTAGAAGGGATGGAGGCAGCTATGTTTGTCCCGGCTCATGCCGAGGCGGCCGGGGATGTGAGAGAACTCGTAAAGTATAACAGGGATCAGGTATATAAAGTGGCAGAGAGGATTTTAGCTATCTGCCAGGAACCAAAAAATTTTGAGGATATTCTGCAACAGGTATTCAAAGGATTTGGGCTTGAGATGAATTTTGAGCAGTACGTCCTGGTGGGGAGTACGGTGAGATCCTATCTCTCATGGCTCAAAGATAGTGGGAGATTAACTGCTGTGTTTCAAGATTTTATGCTGTTATGGAAAGATACAGCCAGCTGAAGAAATGAGGAGGACAATTATGTTACGAGGAATAAATCATGCATATTCAGACAGGTATTCGTTTCAAATGTGCCAGGAGCGGATGAAAGAAAGGCGCAGGCGGCAGATAAAGCTGCCAGAGGCGCAGACCCAGGAGGTAGAAGAAAAAAAGCAGGATCAGGAAACAGAACAGCCCAGAACAGAGTCGCAGATCATTGTAAAATCCGATGGCTCCCGTATTCTCTTAGTAACCACAAATTTCGGAGGAATGCAGACCACTATGAGTCTGGAGATCTGCGAGCCCACGGCACTGCAGAGTAACGTAGCGAAAGAAATACAGGATATCGAAGGAGGAATGTTACCAGAGTCTGTCTGAGACTTTCCGCTTTTTTTTGAGTATTTTTAGTCAGCGGATCTTCATACGGGGGATCTATGTGTTAAAAATTTAATATTTTTTGTAGAACCGCCGATTTACAAAGTGCTGTAAATAGGCGGTTTTTTAGTGGTTTTGTCGATGATTGTCGAATTATGTCGAACGATTTTTCTTGTTGGGAAGGGGGAAGGGGGGTATAATTTAGGAGAGGAAATTGAACGGTATAATGGCTGTCTCTTATACACATCTCCGAGCCCACGAGACGGAGCTACATC
>CAMTDY010000035.1 GCA_947070915.1 uncultured Roseburia sp. | reverse complement strand
TTTTATAGCGGGAGGGCTTGCACTCAGCCTGTATCGGAATATATGCCTGTATGGTATGGCGGGATCGTGGCATTTTGCATGGAATGGTCTGATTCCAGTTGTTGTCTGTTTTATCTTTTATCTGCTCCATTTCTTTGGTGCAGGCGATATCAAATTATTTTCCATAATCAGCAGTTATTATAATTTCAGATTTTGTTTCCGGGTCATGATCTGTTCACTGGTCATCGGGGCAATATTTTCTATTATCAAAATGATCCACAAAAGAAATTTTTATGACCGGTTTCAATATTTTTTTAAGTATGTAGAAGACATAAGGGCAGGTAAGCTGCCAAAGGTGTACTATGACCGGGGGAAATGTGGAGATGATGGTGTCATCCCCTTTACTATATGTATTTCCACAGCTGTCATCTTATGCCTGAAAGTTTATCCTGTTTTGTGAGGAGGGAAGATTTGGGACAAAGTAAAATTTTTATCTGTATGACGGATCTGGATTATGGAAGCCGGCTGGCAAGATATCTGACTGGTCGGTATAATTCCGGTGTAGAAGTAGAGCTCCTGACCGGATGGAGGGATAAGGCAGATGTGAGGGATGAGGATATCGTGCTGACCGATGATCCAAAGATATCGGGGAATCCAGATGGCCAGATCGTATTATTTGTAAAAACACCGGAGGAGCAGGGGAAAAATAAAATTTTTATGTACCGCAGCAGAGAGGAGATACATAGAGAACTGCTGGAACTGACGGGGAAAAAAGAAGCGCTTAATAGAAACATTTCTCCGCAGGAAAGAGGAATTATTGTCGTATTCTCCCCAGAGGGGGGAGATGAAAAAACGGTGCTGGCTCTTAAGAGGGCTGGCGAGCTGTCCCGGAATAAGCGGGTGCTGTATATAAGCCTTTGTGGTTTTCCCATATGTTTTAACTCATTATTGGAGAAAGAGGGCAGCGGGAGGGATAAAGATGTCTCTTCCGGGCTCACCGATCTTATGCTTCGGACAGAAGGGAAAGATTTTACGCAAGGGCTGGAAGAGGCGGTATTCCAGCTGGGAAAGATCTGGTCGGTTACGCCGGCCAGCCATTATAAGGACCTGCTGGATTTTTCTCTGGAAGATATCCGCAGATTTATGAGAGGGTTGAAAGCCCAGGAGATGTTTGAAGTTATTGTGCTGGAACTGGGGCAGATTTTTGAGTATACCCTGGATCTGATGGTTTATGCGGACCAGATCTTGATTCCGAGAGAATTGGGGATCCTGGCTGCGATCCGGAGAAATGTACTGCAGCGGTATTGTGGAATGGAGGGAAAACCGGAGTTGTGGGAGAGGATGACTTTTGAGGAGTCAGATTCTTCTCTTCCGGAAACGGAAGAAGAGTTACTACGCTTGATGGGGGCAGAGGGGGACAGTGGATGAGTGGCAGGGGGAGTAAAGAAGAAAGGCAGAAGATCCGGAGGATGGTGTTAGAACAGATTCCGTCAGATTCCGAACTGCAGGAGGGAGAACTGCTGCATCTGATCGATGAAAGTATCCGGCGTGCGGAGGGAGACAGTTATCTGCGTTTTGGGGACAGGAAAAAACTTCGGACGAATATTTATAATTCCATGAGGCGCTTAGATGTGCTGCAGGAACTGTTGGAGGATGAGAATATTACAGAGATCATGGTCAATGGACCGGAACATATATTTATTGAGCAGAAGGGGCGGATGATGGAGACGGGACTTACCTTTGATTCCCGTGAGAGGCTTTATGATATAGCGCAGCAGATTGCCTCTGAGGGCAACCGCATCGTCAATGAGACCAGCCCGATCCTGGATGTGCGGCTGGCGGATGGATCCAGGGTAAATATTGTGATGCCGCCCATTGCGATGGAGGGACCGGTCATTACAATCCGTAAATTCCCCAAAGATCCTTTGACCATGGATAAATTAATGGATATGGGAGCGTTGACAGAAGAGGCGGCGGAGGTGCTGAGAAAACTGGTGAAGGCAAAATATAATATATTTATCTCCGGGGGAACCGGCGCTGGAAAGACTACTTTTTTAAATATTTTATCCAATTATATACCTGGGGATGAGAGAATCATCACAATCGAGGACTCGGCGGAACTGCAGATCCAGAAGGTAAAAAATCTGGTGAGGCTGGAGGCGAGAAATGCCAATGTAGAGGGAAAGAACCAGGTGACGATCCGGGATCTGATTAAAAGTGCCCTGCGGATGCGGCCGGACCGTATCGTAGTGGGGGAGATCCGGGATGCAACCGCCATCGATATGTTGACAGCGATGAATACTGGTCATGATGGAAGTCTGTCTACTGGTCATGCCAACAGTCCGGAGGATATGCTGAACCGCCTTGAGACACTGGTACTTATGGGGATGGAGATCCCGCTGGAGGCCGTGAGACAGCAGATTTCCTCCGCTATAGATATCATTGTCCATTTGGGCAGACTGCGGGACAAAAGCAGAAAGGTTCTGGAGATCTGCGAAGTGGGACAGTGTGAGAGGGGAAAGATCCAGATGTATCCGCTGTTCCGGTTTTGCGAGGAAAAGGAACAAGAGGGAAGGATCAAAGGGAGTCTGAGACGGACGGAACATAAACTGATCAATGACGATAAATGTGCAAAGGCAGGGATACATATATGATCAATTATAATAAGTATGTCTACACAAAAAAGGAGCTTATCCGGTATGGTTTGTGTGGAGGAAGCGCAGGATTTGTTCTGTTGATGTTATTTTATAATAATGTAGTGCTCTGCGGGGTTCTCTCGTTACCGGCCGCCCTGTTTTTTCTGGGTTATTACCGAAAGATCCTTTTGGAGCGGCGGCGCTGGCAGCTCACCATTCAGTTTAAGGATGCCATGGAAAGCCTTGTCTCAGCACTTTCTGCAGGTTATTCCCTGGAAAATTCGGTGCGGGAGGCTGTGGGGGATCTGAAACTGATATATTCACCGGAAGATATCATCCGAAAAGAATTTGACCATATGAGACGGCGGATGGAAGTGAAGACATCCGTGGAGACACTGATGAAAGAACTGGGAGAGAGAAGCGGCGTGGAGGATATCATGATGTTTAGTGAAATACTTGGTACTGCGAGACGAACCGGTGGCAATCTGGTGCGTATCATGCGCCAGACCTCCTCCAATATTGCAGAGAAGATCGAAGTGCGCCGGGAGATCGAAACGCTGGTGGCGGGCAAAAAAATGGAAGCAGCATGTATGACAGCAGTTCCCCTTCTTATGATCCTCTACCTTCGTATCTTCTCTCCGGGATTTCTGGATCCCCTCTACAATAACCTAATGGGAGGGATAGTGATGACAGGCGCATTGGCAGTATACAGTGCCTCCTTCCTCTGGGGACAGCACATAATGAAAATAGAACTTTGAATGAGGTGGGGCGATGGAAAAATACTATCCGTATATTCAGAAAATGATACATAGACTGCAGCTGGAACACATTCTGGATCGGGATAAGGAAACAAAAAAAGCGGTGGAGATCTTATACCGCTGTCAGGATAAGAAAAAAATATGGGAAGAAATATGGTGTCAGAGAATTATGCTGATTCTGGCAGCAGTGATCCTATCCATCATCTTTCTGCTGATCTGTATGGCTGCGGAGGAGCCAGAGCCGGTAATACAGGATGGGCGGATCATCAGGAATAATGCAGATGTGGTGACTTTTGGAGTGCGGGCACAGTCTGGAGAGGATAGGGTAGAAAAAGAGCTTACTGTGGAACTAAAAACAGAAGAGGAGCAGGGCCAGTCTCCAGAGGAGACTCCGGTACCGCAGGCAGAAGTGCTTATGGCGGAGATCCAGGAAAAGATACAGGAGGCGGTGGAACAGCAAAAGGATTCAGAAGAGATTCTGCTGCCGGCGACAGTGTCTGGCAGCAGGGTGGAATACCTGAATCCGGAGAAGAAAAGGGATTATTCTGCTTTTTTTCTCTCGCTGGCGATATTACCGGCGATGCCATTTTTATGGAAACGCCAGAGGATGCAGAAGCTTCAGTTAAGAGAAGAACAGCTGGCTTTGGATTATCCAGAACTGATTAATAAAGTTCTGCTCCTGCTCAGTGCGGGGCTTACGGTCCGAGGCTGTTTTGATCGAATATGCGGCGAGTATAAAAACCGTCTGGAACAGGGGGGCAGCAGGCGTTATGTGTATGAGGAGATCCGTGTATCCTGCCAGGAGATGAAAAACGGGGTATCGGAAGCAGAGGTGATCGGGGCCTTTGGGAGACGGTGCGGACAGCTGCCCTATCTTAAATTTGCTTCTGTGGTCAATCAGAATATACGAAAGGGATCTGAAGGACTGACTGCCATGTTGGAGCTGGAGGCAGTGGAAGCTTTTGAAAAAAGAAAGGAAACTGTGAAAAGAATGGGAGAGACAGCGGGGACGAAACTGCTTCTTCCTATGATGTTAATGCTGGGAGTGGTCATGGTGATCATTCTTGTTCCAGCATTTATGACAATGTAAAGAGTGATAAGGAGGAACGAGTTATGAAATGGTTCATAGAGTTTTGGAAAGAAGAAGATGGGATTGGCGTAGTGGAGATCATATTGATCCTTGTGGTATTGATCGCTCTGGTACTGTTGTTTAAAGATAAGATTACGGCAGTGGTGGACAAGGCGTTCAAGACATTTGAGAAGGATTCGGGGAGCATTATCAATGGAAAAAAGTAATTCAATCAGGGGAGCCGGTGTCAGCGTGTTTTTGTCACTGACCCTTGTAGTGATCCTGGCACTTCTGGGAACGATGGTTGAGGTCAGCCGGGGGAAGGTATGTCAGGTACACGGCAGGAGAACCTTAAGATCTGCTGCCGACAGTCTTTTGACGGAGTACAGCCTGCCGTTCTTTCAGGAATATCATTTGTTCTTTCTGGAAGATGTGGGAAAACCCTTTGAAAAAAGCATTGCGGAGTACGCGGCGGATACGCTGGAACCGGAAAGCATATTCCCCGTGAGGACGGATTTATTTGACCTGGCTTTGACAGATCTGTCCGTAGAGGGAAAGACTTATGCCGGGGACCAGGACTGTCGGGCGCTCAAAGAACAGATCACTTCTTATATGAAGAGAAGCATCGCGACGGATGCATTCAGGAAGTTCAAAGAGGGAGTATCTTCGGCAGAATCGCTGGGTAGTTCTGCTGCCGGACTGGAACAGAAAGCAGAGGAAGAAAAACAGGCAGCGGAACTGGACACAAAAGTATTAGCGCTTATGGAACTGATCGACGGTGTGTCGGTATCAGAAGGCAGGGTGCAGGGAAAAAATTATTTTGTAAAAATGTTCTGTACTGGCGAAAAAAGAGCAGAAAACCTGGGAATTACAGAAGCCTCCGTGTGGGAAGCGGTACGGGAACATGTAGTGGAAGTAAGTCCTGAGATGAAAGCGATTGTCGGTAGCGGTAAAGACCGCGATGGGATTGTGAAAAAGATATCAGAGGTTCAGGAAAAGACGTCGGAAGCCATCGGGCTGCTGAAGGAGCTGGGAAAAAAGACTGGGACGTTAGGAATATCACCAAATGCACTGAATATCCTGACTTCTAATCAGAGGGTGCTGGAAGATGTGAAGACACTGCTGCAGAAGCCTGTTGCTGAACTGGATATAGCTTCCCTGGGAAGGTTGTGGAAAGCATATGATACATCGGGAATCGTGTTTGATTATACTGGGATCAATGAAGAAGGGGGTGGAGAAAATCCCTTTGAAAACTTCCGTCAGATGATCTCCGGAGGTCTGACAAAGCTCGTTGTAAAAGATACCAGTAAGCTGTCAAAAAAGAAAGCGGGATGTCCGGATCAGTATCGGAGGCTTTATGACAGCCAGGAAGAATCCAGTGATTATACAAAGGCAGTACAGAATTTTGCCAATGAAGAAGATGTGGATTTTCAAGGAGCGGTAAAAGATATCTCCCGGATTGCTCTTTCTGATTTTATGCTTCTTAAATATATGGAAAAGTATTTTTCCACCGCTATACACTCCGTGGGAGATATGAAAAAACGGCTGGATTATGAATGGGAGTATCTTGTCTGCGGAAGAGGAAGTGATAAAGAAAACCTGGAACAGGTTATCAACCGGATGGTACTCATGCGTACCGTGATCAATACAGGAATTTTGTCTGCCTCTGCGTCCAAGCGGGAGACTGCGTATGCGGCGGCACTGGCTGTAGTGGGTTTTACCGGACTGGAGCCGTTAGTCCGGTTTACCCAGACATTATTTATCATTTTATGGGGAATGTCTGAAGCCCTTGTGGATACAGCCGGCATTATTCAGGGGAAGCGGATTCCGCTTATAAAAACGGAAAAGGACCTGATTGTAAAATTTACAGATATATTTGTTATGGGGAAGGAGTATATCATGAATCGGGTGAAAAAGCTTCCCCGTGCCGGAACAAATGGCTTTAACTATGAACATTACCTGATGTTATTTCTGCTTGGAAATGGAAGCAGGGTTACGTGCCAGCGAATGATGGATCTTATGGAGTGGAATATCCGGGACAATTATGTGAAGGGGTTTTCCCTGGGGAAATGTGTGGCGTCTTTCCAGGTACGGGGTTCCTTCTCTATGAAAACAAAGTTTTTTCGCCTGCCTTTTATACAGAAAGTCTTAAATCGCAAACTGGAGCGGTCAGGGGCGGGAACAGGGATTACGGCAGGTTATTTACCAGAAAATGCTTTGTCTGGCAGCAAATGAGAACAGGATTTTATCGAGGCGGGAGAGGGTATTCTATTAAAAAAATAATACTATCATATCCTGACAGGGAGAAAATTGCCAATCATACAACCATAGAATACCCTCTCCCGCCTTGAGCCAGAAGGAGGAAAATTTGGAAATGAAGTCAAACAGAGGATCATTGACAGTTGAGGCATCTCTTGTATTTCCAGTCTTTATTTTTGCTGTTCTTTCTATTATCTACATATGCCGGCTGCTTTTAATTGAAGATGAGGTTCAATGGGCACTGGTGAGAACCGGAAGAGAAGTTTCGGTGGAATATGCTGTCAGCGGAAAAAGCGCTGTGATGACCCCCATGTATCTGACAGTGAAGATGAAGCAGTATATGCAGGAGGACATTCCAGTCAGCATGTTGCGATCCAAGTTTCATGAGGAGTCAAAAGATATTGAACTGGTGGCTGATTACAACATAAATCTTCCTTTTCCCATTTTGCATCGTTTTCCCTTTCATTTTACAGAGAAATTTCACACGAGAACGTTTTCCGGTGTAAACACAAGAGCAGAGGGAGATGTTCAGGAGGGGGATATTCCCGTCTATGTGACGGAAACGGGAAAGGTGTATCACAAAACATTGGAATGTTCCTATTTAAAACTCAGTATTTCCCAGGTGAAATATGGGGATCTGGAGTATCTCAGGGGAGAGGATGGAGGGAAATACTATGCCTGTGAACGATGTGGCGGAGGTGTGTTCCAGAAGGAACAGGAAGTATTTGTCTGCAATTTTGGAAACCGGTTTCACAGTAGCAGAGGCTGTCAAAAGCTTACCCGCAATATCCGTCAAATCAAAATCTCTGAAGCTGGCGGGAGACTGCCCTGTTCAAAATGTGCACCCTCGGGTTGATGCGGGGATGAAACAGAATTCAGTTATGTCACTGAGTAAAGTTAAAAAAGGAGAGAAACACAATTATGAAGATATGCATATACAGTATTTTGTTCTTATATCTGCTGGCAATGTCTGTTTATGATGTGAAACGTAAGGAGATACATATTGGAGCAACACTGATAACTGGCGGGGTTCTGGCGGCAATTCGCATCTTTCAGTTCTGCCATGAAGGAATTTCGCTGGAACTGGTATTGGGAGTTATACCGGGAGTGCTGGTATTATTGCTAAGTTATTTTACAGGTGGAAAGATTGGAATGGGCGATGGTTTTGTGATGGTGGTGTGTGGAATGGTACTTTCTTTTTCGGAAAATTTATGTTTATTATTCTCTTCCCTTGTGCTGTCTGCTGCTGCCGGAGGGGCGCTGATGATGTTCCGCCAGGTGAAGAGAAGTTATACCATGCCCTTTGTGCCATTTATCTGTGTTAGCTTTGGGACAGTATGTTTATGGGAGATATGGATATGATGTGGAAAAAAGCATCTTTTACTGTAGAGGCGGCATTTATATTCAGCATCGCCATATGGATCCTTTTTAGTATCTGTTATCTATCCATGTATGTTCATGACCGGACAGCGGTATATTCGTTGGGACAGCATTATCTTGAAATGGCCTTGGAAAATGGGGCAGAGGTAGAAGAGAGAGAACTGCGGGCAGGACTGGAAGCGTATCTGTCAGAAAAATTGCTAATATCTGAGGTCGAAAGGATTCATGTGAAAAAAGGACTGGTTTCAGTAGAAGCGGAAATTTCCCTTCTGCTTACCATCCAGTTTCCCTTTGTAAAGGAAATTTTGACGGGGCAGGAGGGGAAAAATATAGATCTAGCCCATGAAAGATTGTCTGCGCCAAATGTTTTATGGGATTCAGAAGTGATAAAGGGGAGGAAATAGGATATGAAAACAGCATTGGTTCAGGAGCTGGAGGGACGAATCCTGCAGATTGATGAATGGAAGGAAATTGGCAGGTTCGGGAGTGAAATGCTTAGGTATAATGTTGTGGATGGGATACTGGGTGCAGAACTGCACAATGTGGATCAGGAGATGCGGTACTTGTACCGGGTGAGGGATATGATCACCCTGAGTGAATATTTTGAAAGAGGAGATATGAGTGTCATAGGACTGACCGGTCTGCTGGAACAGCTGGTCCAGATACTTACCTGTTGTCAGGAGTATTTTCTGGATGAGAAAAATCTGCTGATGCAGTGTGATTTTATGTTCTGGGACGAAAAACAACAGCAGCTCTGGATCCCCTATCTGGATGGATATGATAAAAAAGTAAATGAAGGTATTTCCAGACTGTTAGAAAAATTTATGGATACAATGAATCATCAGGACAAAGAACTGGCATTTTTGGTCTATGGGCTTCACCGCATAAGCAGGGACAGGCATTTTGATCTGCACAAGCTGTCTGATTTTCTGGATGGGAACAGAAAAAAGCCAGTTCCGCAAAGGAGTGAAGACAGGAGGGAACGGAACGTACTGCAGTCAGAGGATGATAGCCCTCCCCAGATGCCGTTTCAGGGAGAAGAAAATTCCAGGCAGAAACCAGAGCAGCCATGGGGAAAATGGGTTGCTTTTGCTGCGGTGTCAGCGGTTATCGGTATCATTTTGTATCAGGCAGGAATGATACAGGATCCGGTTTCTGGAGGACTTGATCTGAGACGTAGCAGCATATTGTTGGTCGTTCTTCTGGCAGCAGGATACTGCTATCATAAAAAAGGGTCAATGAGGCATGGCCAAACAAGAAAAATAGTGAGAGAAGTTGACAAAAAAACAAAGGATAATACGATACAATTAGTCAGTACCTGTACTGATGAAACTATCATGTTGGAGCAGACGGAGGAGGGGAACTGGATGGTCAATCTGATCCCGCAGGATTGGCACAGACAGGAGATCAAAATACGGAAAAGTCCCTTTTTTATCGGCAAGGATGTGACAAAGGCAGATGAAATTATTGGAGAGGGGGAAGTCAGCCGCGTACATGTAAAAGTTGTGGCAGATGCCCAGGGAGTTTTTTTGATCGATCAGGAATCTACCAACGGCACCTTTGTCAATGGAAGGCAGCTGGTGCCCTGGGAGAGATGCCGACTGAAAGACGGGGATATGATCGGTATTTCTTCCATATATTATAAGGCGGAATTATATTCGTAGGTCATATGGCGTATAAATTGTTTTTGAAAATAATCATTATCAGCCAGAATGACTTCATGGGAATTTTTACGAAGGTTTTCTATGCGCCGCGAAAGGTCGTCTGGTCTGCGGGCAATCGAAGCCAGACCAAGAAGACAACTGTTTCCCACCCCGTGAATACGAGTTGTATCTACACTGGAAAACATACCGGAAGCAGCAGCCCTGGAAATGTTTATGTGGTAACCCAGTCCCCCGGCGAGACAGAGCTGGTCCACATCATCTGCAGAAATCTCAGCGGAATGGCACAATGTATCGATACCGGCGCCGATAGCAGCCACCGCCAGCTGCATTTGACGAACATCCTGTTTCGTAAAACGGATCTTCTGCCCGGAAGGCGTCCGGGAGAGGATCAATCCGTCCTCCGGGAATTTATTGGTCAGTATTCCGGAAGAATCCATGTACTGGCAGGTGAGCAGCTGGGACAGGATGCTGACGGCACCACTTCCGCAGATTCCCGTTGGAAGTTTGTTGCCGATGGTCCGGGTCTGTGGCAGGGTTCTTTTGAGACTGACATCGGATATTGCTCCGGGGACTGCCGGAGTGCCACAGGAGAGCCCGCCGCCTTCAAAGGCGGGGCCGGCCGCGGTTCCTGCCGTATAAATCTTCTGCTCATATACCAGCGCCAGTTCTCCATTGGTTCCAAGATCCACTAAAAGACAGGTATCTTTGCGGTTTCCAAAATTCAGATAAAGCATACCGGATATTATATCGCCGCCGATGAAAGCAGAGAGCCACGGGAGAATCCGAATTTCAGTGCTGCCCTGGCAAAAATTAAGTTTATCGGGAGAAACGTTCAAAGGCTTAAAGGGAGCTGCTGCCATGCCTTTCAGAGAGAGGCCCAGCAGAAGATGAATCATGGTGGTATTTCCACCAATGAGGCAGGTTTCGATGGATATATTTTTATGGGAGGCCAGGAAGGAATTATAGTGTTGTGAAAGTACTTCACAGATCATGTGTGTCAGCTCATGTTTGTGAGCGGGGTCTGTATCATATTTGATGCGGCTGATCACGTCAGTTCCGTAGGGAAGCTGTGGATTGGGAAATACTTCTGAATAAAAGACGGTTTTGTGTAAAGAACTATAATACACCATCGCTACGGTTGTTGTGCCAAGATCGATGAGGAGAGTATCTGGAAGATGGTTTTTGTTTTGTTCTCTGGATAGAGCCAGGCCGCCAAAAGATTCTCTGGGATGAACCGTCACCGTGATGTCTTCATGAGGAACCAGGGCACAGGGAAAGTCATACTGTTTTCCTCCGCAGGAATTTGCTCCATGGCAGTTACATGGCAGGGAGATCCCCTGGTCTTCCAGAAGATCCAGTATGGATTTAGTATTTTCCGGTGTCCCATGGACGGTAATTTTCATCTTTTCCTCATTTCTGAATAGTCTTGTGGACTATTGCTCTAAAATATGCTACAATACTAACATATTTTGATTGGGAAGACAAGTCGGGAGGATTACGATTTGGAAGAAAACACCTTAATGAAAAGGCTTCCGCTGGTCACAGTGCTGATCACAGTAATAAATGTTGCCGTGTTTTTTATAACAGAGTGGAATGGTTCCACTTTGGACCCAGATTATATGATCGAGGCAGGGGGCATGTATGCGCCGGCTTTTTTTGGAGAACACGAGTACTACAGGCTGATCACACATTTTTTTCTTCACTTTGGAATTGAGCACCTGTTTTTTAACATGGTGTCCCTGGTGATATTTGGACATGTGATGGAAAATGCGGTCGGCAGGCTGTGGTTCGCAGGTATTTATATGATTTCGGGAATTACCGCAGGACTTGTGTCTGTTACTGCGCATCTGAACCAGGATGCCCAGATCGTTTCCTGTGGCGCTTCTGGTGCGGTATATGGGGTGATGGGGGCATTTATTGTGATACTCATCATAAACCGGAGAAATAATCTGCGCAGGGAGATACTTCGTTTTACTGCGTATGTTGCCTTGAACCTGTATTATGGGATGCTGTATCCGGAGGTTGACCAGTATGCACATGCGGGAGGGTTTGCAGCAGGAGTTGTGCTCTGTATCGGAATGTACCTGATCAAAAGAATACGTTCAATAAGAAAGGAACGGGTGATGTGATGCGCGTAAATATTTATTATGGAGGCCGCGGACTCATAGATGATCCTACCTTATTTACCATTGATAAAATTTCGCAGGTTCTGGATGAACTTCGCGTAAATGTGGAAAGATATAATTTATATGAGGACAAAAGCGGGATTTCTGTATTGCCCAAGACATTAAAAGAGGCGGATGGCGTGATTCTTGCTGCATCCATAGAGTGGCTTGGAATCGGAGGGTATCTGCAGCAGTTTCTGGATGCCTGCTGGCTTTACGGGGACAAAGAGAGCATACAGCATATCTATATGCTTCCCGTGGTCATGGCGACGACTTATGGGGAGAGAGAGGCGCAGACTACGCTGATCAAGGCGTGGGAAATGCTTGGCGGCGTGCCCTGTGAAGGGGTGTGTGCCTATGTGGATAACCATGTGGAATTTGAGACAAACCCAGCTTACAATCTGATGATCGAAAAATGTGCGGAGAACTTTTACCGTGTCATTTCCAAGAAAATGGTGGCATTCCCCAGCAGCAGTTACCGGGTTAAAAAGACCGTGTTGCGGAGCAATACCCTTTCCCTGACACCGCAGGAGAGTGAACAGCTCTCAGCCTATGTGTCCAATGATCATTATGTGAAAAAACAGAAGGAAGATATCGAAGAACTGGCGAATCTGTTTAAAGAGATGCTGGACGGGGATGAAAACCCGGATCGTTATATTTCGGAGCTTAAGTCGCATTTTGTGCCACCGGATGATATGCAGGCGGTATTTCAGATCGATCTGACAGATGAAAACCGGAGCCTTGTCATTGAGGTGGACAATGATAAATTGAAGTGCTATTTTGGCAGTGTCCAGAATCCGGATGTGACAGCGCGGACCAAAAGTGCGGTGTTCAATGATATTCTGTCAGGTAAAAAACCGTTCCAGAATGCTTTTATGTCAGGAGAATTGTCTGCGCAGGGCAATTTTAAGGTGTTGAGAAATTTTGATACAGTATTCCGTTTTGTGTAAATTAATGTAAAGTGAGGTAGATTCAGATGGCAGATGAAAATTGTATTTTTTGTAAGATCATAGCGGGAGAGATTCCTTCCACGGCGGTGTATGAGGACGAAGATTTCCGGGCAATTTTAGATGTGAATCCGGCGGCGAGGGGGCATGTGATCATCCTGCCGAAAAAACACGCAGCGAATATATTTGAGCTGGATGAAGCAGAGGCTTCCAAGGTATTCCCCATTGCGAAAAAGATTGCCACTGCGGTGATGAAGACTTATAACTGTGACGGGGTGAACATTCTGCAGAACAACGGTGAGGCTGCCGGCCAGACAGTATTCCATCTTCATGTCCATGTGGTTCCACGGTACTATGGGGATGGAGTAAATATTATGTGGAAACCGGGGGAAACTCCAGATCTTCAGGCAGTGGCGGATGAAATAAAAAAGAATTTATAACTGGGGGATTGATAAGGTTGAAGAAGATAATACTGACCGGTGGGGGAACAGCGGGGCATGTGACTCCGAATATTGCGTTGATCCCTGAACTTCAGAAGCGGGGATATGAGATTCATTACATTGGTTCCAAAGATGGGATCGAGACGAAACTGATGTCAGAGTTTGATATTCCATATTATGGAATATCTTCTGGAAAACTGCGCAGATATTTTGACGTGAAAAATTTTACTGATCCGGCGAGAATTTTAAAAGGCTATGTAGAGGCTGCCAGGATCATAAAAAAGATAAAACCAGATGTTATATTTTCCAAAGGTGGTTTTGTGACCGTTCCGGTTGTCATGGCGGCAAAGAGGAAAAAGGTGCCCTGTGTTCTTCATGAATCCGATATCTCACCGGGACTTGCCAACCGTCTTTGCCTTCCTTCGGCAACGGCAGTTTGTGCCAATTTTCCGGAAACACTTTCCCATCTGCCGGAGGAGAAGGCACATCTTACTGGATCTCCGATCCGAAAAGAACTTTTTTCCGGCAACCGATTAAAGGGACTTGATTTTTGTGGTTTTTCTTCTGGCCGACCGGTGATCCTCGTGATCGGGGGAAGCCTTGGTTCTGTCCGGGTCAATGATGCTGTCCGTGATATTCTTCCAGAACTGCTAAAGGATTATCAGGTCATTCATCTGTGTGGAAAGGATAAGGTGGATGAGACATTAAAAGGGACGGAAGGATATGTCCAGTTTGAATATATCCAAAAAGAATTATGCGATCTTCTGGATGCAGCAGATCTTGTTATATCCCGTGCCGGCGCCAATGCGATCTGTGAGCTTCTGGCGCTTCACAAGCCTAATATATTGATCCCCCTGTCCATGGAAGCGAGCAGGGGAGACCAGATCTTAAATGCGGAATCTTTTGAAAAGCAGGGCTTCAGTTATGTGATCCAGGAAGAGGATCTGACCAGTGAGAGACTTTTGGAGGCGGTGAATAAAGTATACGAGGGCAGAAAGGATTATGTCCGTTCCATGGAAGCCAGTGACCAGCACAATGCAGTGGTAAAAGTTGCAGATGTCATTGATGAAGTGAGAATAAAGTAAAAGTCTGTCGTTTTCTGTCATACGAAAATGTCATATTATATCAGCGGTATCTGTACAGGAATATCAGGAATCTGATATACTGTACAAAAGGACGGTGCCGCCGTTCCTGTCACAATTCCTGCCAAAAGGCAGATCATTGTAATTATCGGGAAGAGAGGTATGATATGAGAGATGTAATGTATTTGATAATTGGATGTGGTTTCTTATGTTTTGTGATCAAGCTGTTTGTGAGCAGAATGTACCGAAGGCTGATCCGGGCTGCTGGGCAGATGGGAAAATCCGAACATCCGCTGATGAAAATGCTGCTAAAAAAATTTGAGACATGCTATCAACTGAAGATGGGAGTTGAGAATGTTGAAATTTTTGTGGACAAGTATCTGAATTCTTACCGGGCAGCAGGTGTTCATCTCTATACCTGGGAAGTCCTGGGAGATGTGACCTTCGGCATTACGCTTCTGATAAGTCTTCTTGCAAATCTGTACATAGCTGTTATGGATAGTGACCGGGAGATGATGGTAGAATTTCTGTTTGTGGGAATTGCTATATGTGGGATCATTATTTTGGAAGACATATGCTTAAACCTTCGCTTCCGGAGAAAAAGACTTCTGGTGGAGATACGGGACTATCTGGAAAACATTTACAAACCCAGGCTGGAGAACCAGGTATTTAAGCGTGAAGAGATGGAAGAATACCATAGAGAGTATTTTGAAGAAGAGCGGGCGCAGCTGGATGAGCTGTTAGCTATGAAGCAGGAAGAGGAGCCGCCCGTCAAAATTGAATTTACCAAAGAGGAAGAAGCTGTGATCGAGGAAGTATTAAAAGAATATATGGTCTGATAAAGTGTCGGGCTGTGCTGCAGACACCGGGTTGGACTTGTGTTTTGGCAGCTGGTTTGATATAATAAAGATATCAGATTGGCACATTGTGCCAGTTCAAAAGTTTATTTCTCGAAGTGAAAAGAAAGGGGCGAAGTATGAGTAAGCATGTTACATTTGATTATTCACTGGCAAAGAAATTTATCAGTGATGATGAAGTAAAATCCATGATTGATATCGCGGCAGCAGCCAAAGAAACTCTGGTAAGTAAACGTGGTGCCGGAAATGATTTTCTTGGATGGATCGATCTTCCGGTAGATTATGACAAGGATGAATTTGACAGGATCAAGAAGGCGGCACAGAAGATCCAGTCCGACTCAGCGGTTCTTGTTGTGATTGGTATTGGAGGCTCTTATCTTGGTGCCAGGGCCGCTATCGAGTTTTTGAGACATGGATTTTATAACTGTGTGGACAAGTCAGTGCGTAAGACGCCTGAGATTTATTATGCAGGAAACAGTATCAGTGGAACGTATCTGTCTCAGTTGATCGAAACCATTGGGGACCGGGATTTTTCTGTCAACATCATCAGTAAATCGGGGACCACTACAGAGCCAGCGATTGCCTTCCGTGTATTTAAGGAAATGCTTGAAAATAAATATGGCAAGGAAGAGGCGGCAAAGAGGATTTATGCCACCACGGACAAGGCAAAGGGTGCATTGAAAAATCTTGCCACAGAAGAGGGCTATGAGAGTTTTGTGGTGCCAGATGATGTGGGAGGACGTTTCTCTGTTCTGACTGCTGTAGGACTTCTTCCGATCGCAGTGAGTGGCGCGGATCTGGATCGGCTGATGGAGGGAGCCCAGAGTATGAGAAAACTCTGTCTGGAGAGCCCGGTAGATGAAAGTGATTCGGTATTGTATGCGGCAGTCCGGAATATTCTTTTGAGAAAGGGAAAAGCTGTGGAGGTTCTTGCGAATTATGAACCATTTTTCCATTATGTGAGTGAGTGGTGGAAACAGTTGTATGGCGAGAGTGAGGGCAAGGATCAGAAGGGTATTTTCCCAGCCAGCGTGGATCTGACTACAGACCTTCATTCCATGGGACAATTTATCCAGGATGGAGCCCGCATCATGTTTGAGACGGTGATGGAACTGGAGAGTCCGGCGCTGGATATTACGTTAAAAGAAGAGCCGGTGGATCTGGATGGTTTGAATTATCTTGCAGGAAAGACGTTGGATTTTGTAAATAAGAATGCCATGAAAGGAACCCAGCTGGCCCATACGGACGGAAATGTTCCCAATCTTGTGATCCGTGTTCCGGAGCAGAACGAATTTTATCTTGGAGAGCTGTTTTATTTCTTTGAATTTGCCTGTGGAGTGAGCGGCTATATTCTAGGAGTAAATCCCTTCAATCAGCCTGGAGTGGAGAGCTACAAGAAAAATATGTTTGCCCTTCTTGGCAAACCAGGATTTGAAGAGCAGCGGGAAGAGCTCTTGAAGCGGCTTTGATGATTCCATGAAAATAAAACAGACAGGAGATTCGTGAGAATGTATCCTGTCTGTTTTGTTCTGCAGTAAACCGCTATAAGAAAAATCACAGTATATATGTACACTGTATTAGTTCTCGATAGCGCCTGTAGGACATGTAGAAGCACATGCTCCACAATCCAAACATGCGTCAGCATCGATCTCAAAATGTGCAGAACCTTCTGAAATTGCTCCAGCAGGGCAGTCAGCTGCACAAGAACCACAACTGATGCAAGCATCTGTAATAGTGTATGCCATGATTATATCCTCCTTTTCTAGTAGATACCATCATTCTAATACAAATTGGGGAAAAATACAAGTAAAATTTGACTGAACCAAATAGGTTTTGCACATACTAAATCTGACACATCTGTTTCTTTGGTGTACTGGCTTGACATTTGTGCTGCAAGTGAATATAATCGAAGTGGTACTGTTTTTGAAAGGAGGATCAGAAATGACAGAAGTTACGAAGGACATGCTAATCGGTGAAATTCTTACAAAGGATCAGACAATCGCTGCTATTCTCATGGCATCTGGGATGCATTGTGTAGGGTGTCCTGCTTCTCAGGGGGAAAGCCTGGAAGAAGCAGCTATGGTCCATGGTATGGACTGTGATGAGTTAGTATCTAAAATAAATGAGTATCTGGCAAATAAAGCGAATGTGTAAAATTAAAAGACAGCCGTTTTTCCGGAATAGAAAAAGCGGCTGTCTTTTAGTAAATGTGTTAAGTGGAGATCCTGTCACCCCGGATCAAAGCAATGAAAGCCGGGTGATGGCATCGTCCTTTAAGATCAACTTGTAATGTTCATTAAAGAAATCCTGTGTGGCATAGGTAAGCGCTTCTTTTTTCCCAAATTCACTCACAATGGAGCAGATCCGGTCAAAAGGCAGTTTACCGTCGTGCCGGTTCAAGAGCAGATAGTATCTGCTGGTATCTTCATCTTTCCACATACTGTTTTTTCCCATATAAAACCGATAAATGGCTTTTGAAGCGCCAATGGCAAAGTTAAGGGATGAAAAAGAATATAATCTTCCTAACTCCAATGGAATCGGTCTATGCTCTGTTTCGGCAACAGCTTTCTTTTTTTTGTTCTTTTTCAAAATTTCATGAAGAGGAACAAATTCTGTGCCGTGTTCAGACTCAGAAGCGTTTTCGATTATCTCATTTAATTGTTCAAAACAATTGATCAAGTCTCCATGATAATCGTCTTCTGGCATTTCGTCGGGGTCTTCATCGTAATATACCTCCGTTTCATCAGAATCGCCGTCATATCTATCTGAAATATTTCCAAATCTTGAAAATTTTTCCTCAAATTCTTCTGGATCTTCTACCTTGGTGATCACGAGCACAATGGACTCCTTGGAGGTAGGGATTGCCTCGATCATGAGAGGAATATCATCTGCTTCAAATCCGAAATCCATGTTTGCCTGTTCCATCATATCCCGAAAAAGCTCTTTTGCCTTGTCAGAACCGTATGCCAGTTCACTGATCTTTAAATGACGCTCAATCAGATCGTGCTTACTCAGGGTGCATCGAATCTGATTATCATTGATGCGTTCTATTCTCACAAGCCCACTTCCTTTCCGAATTATTTGATGCTGTATGAAAAGTATAAGTTATTACATAAATAAAGTCAACATATTAAAGATAAAAAATAATGGAAAAATGTAAAGAAATTTGTGACAATTTACACGAATTGTGGTGAGATTATGTTCAAGCGACAGTTTTTACGTATAAACG
>CAMTDY010000034.1 GCA_947070915.1 uncultured Roseburia sp. | reverse complement strand
GAATATATCGGCTGGGAAAAAAACACCACCTATACTTATATCAAGCGCCTAATCGATAAGGGCGCCATCACCAGAGAAGATCCTGGATTTTTATGCCGGGCCGCAATTTCAAAAAAGCAGGTCCAGGAAATAGAAACGAGCGTACTGATCAAAAATCTTTATAACGGTTCCGTGGCAACCTTTATTCATGATTATTTTGATGGCAGAGCTTTATCCACAGAAGAGGTTCTGGAATTAAAGAAAATAGTCAGCAACTGCGGCTAAGTAGTTTGGGGTACATATATATAAGAGGATACATATATAAAGATAATAAATAAAGAAGCAGAACATTCGGTCAGGAATTTGTGCTTCTTTTTTTGATTTAAATCAAATTGTTGTTAAGGTTTATTTATGATATCACAGGGACATAATAAAATATAGAATATTAAATGATAGGAGGATTTCAGATATATGTATTACTCAAGTGGTAACTATGAGGCTTTTGCCCGGCCCTGCAAGCCCAAGGGAGTTGAATCCAAAACTGCCTATATCGTTGGAACCGGTTTGGCAGCCCTGACAGCAGCGTGTTATCTGGTACGAGACGGCCAGATGAGCGGTGACCGTGTTCATGTATATGAAAAGGATACGATACCTGGCGGAGCGTGTGACGGTTATGATTACCCTGGAGTGGGTTATGTCATGCGGGGCGGTCGGGAGATGGACAACCACTTTGAAGTGATGTGGGATCTGTTCCGGTCGATTCCGTCCATAGAAACAGATGGCATCAGTGTATTGGATGAGTATTATTGGCTGAATAAAAAAGATCCCAACTATTCCCTTATGCGAGCCACAGTGGATCGAGGTCAGAATGCCCATACGGACGGTAAGTTCGGTCTGTCCGACAAGGGAGCCTTAGAGATCATGCAGCTGTTTTTTACCCCGGATGAAAAATTGTATGACAAACGCATCACCGATTTTTTTGATAAAGAAGTTTTGGACTCCAACTTCTGGCTATATTGGCGCACTATGTTTGCTTTTGAAAACTGGCACAGTGCCCTGGAAATGAAACTCTATCTTAAACGGTATATCCACCATGTCGGAGGACTTCCGGATTTTAAAGCGTTACGCTTTACTAAATACAATCAGTATGAGTCCATGATCCTGCCAATGATCCGATACCTGGAGTCTTTTGGCATCCAATTCCATTACAACACTAAGGTGGTCAATGTAGAATTTGACATCCGTCCCGGAAGAAAGCAGGCGAAGCGTGTGGAACTGCTGGCGGATGGACAGACGAAATTCCTGGATTTAACGGAAAAGGATTTGGTCTTTATCACCAACGGTGGCTGCGTTGAAAATTCCAGTCTTGGTTCTCAAAATGAACCTGCGTCGTTCCATGCGGAAATCAAGCCGGGTGGCGGCTGGGATATGTGGCGTAAGATCGCGGCGCAAGATCCTGCTTTCGGGCATCCAGATAAGTTCTGTTCTGATCCGGAGCAGAGCAACTGGATGAGCGCCACCGTCACGACTTTGGACGACAAGATTGTTCCCTATATTCAAAATATCTGTAAGCGCGACCCCTTTAGCGGCGGTGTTGTCACTGGCGGTATCGTCACAGTAAAGGACTCTAACTGGCTGATGAGCTGGACATTCAACCGCCAGCCTCAGTTCCGCAATCAGCCCAAGAATCAGCTGGTGGGATGGATCTACGGTCTTTTCAGTGACAAACCAGGTAATTTCGTAAAAAGGAAAATGCGAGACTGCACTGGTAAGGAAATCTGCATGGAGTGGCTCTATCATATCGGTGTTCCAGAAGAGGAGATAGAGAATCTGGCCAGTAACAGTGCCAATACGGTTCCCTGCATAATGCCTTATATTACCGCATTCTTCATGCCCCGTGCTGCCGGGGACCGGCCAGATGTCGTACCAAAAGACGCTGTAAATTTCGCCTTTCTGGGACAATTTGCCGAAACGGTGCGTGATACCATCTTCACAACGGAATACTCTATGCGTACCGGTATGGAGGCGGTGTACACGCTGCTAAACATTGATCGGGGTGTGCCAGAGGTTTGGGGCAGCACTTATGACATTCGTGATCTACTGAACGCCACGGTTCAATTGAGAGACGGTAAGAGTCTGCTCGAGATGAATTTAGGCTTCAAGGAGAAACTGGCACTGAAAGAGATTCTTAAAAAAATAAAAGGAACTGATATTGAAAAGCTGCTTCGGGAATACAATGTTATTTGATACTCTGACCTACCTGATTAGAAACTTCTGTATTTTAGGAGGAAGAAAAAACCAGAATCCTTTTAATTGAAAAAAATCATTGGAAGGATTCTGGTTTTTATATATCCTACAAATTGATCATTGTGTTGAGAAAGAGGTGTAACAATAGTTTTCACTCTTTTCGACAAACTCCAGTTTTTCAAAAAGAGCTATACAGATTCCCCATCATATGCTATACTGTAAATAAAAACACCTGGGAATCAAGAAATAAACATAAAAGGACGTGATCTATTTGGATAAAAAAATTACATATCATGAAGAAAACACACGGTCAAATACATTAAAACTTCGTGAGGTACTGGCGACCATGCCATCCTTCAGTAAAGATTATTTTCGTGCCATTGAGCCCAATACATCAGCAAAGACACGAATATCTTATGTATATGATATCCGGGTTTTCTTTACCTTCCTCAAAGCCACCAATCCGTCATTCCGTGATAAAGAGATTACAGAGATACGGTTGGAGGATCTGGAGAAGCTACAAGCTGTTGATATAGAAGAATATCTTGAATATTTGAAGCTGTATACTGATCCAGAAGGAAAGACCCACACAAACAATGAACAGGGACTTCATAGAAAACTGGCTGCATTGCGGAGTTTTTACGCCTACTATTATAAGCGTGAACGTATAAGCAGTAATCCTACGGTCATCGTCGATATGCCTAAGTTACATAAAAAAGAGATCATTCGCCTGGATTATGACGAGGTTGCCGAATTATTGGATTATGTAGAACATGGTGGAGAAAAATTAACTGGGATGAAAAAGGTCTACTTTGAAAAAAACAAAGAACGAAATCTTGCATTATTTACTCTTCTATTGGGAACAGGCATTCGTGTTTCTGAATGTGTTGGGCTGGACATCGAAGATATAGATTTTAAGAATAACCGTATCAAGATCATTCGCAAGGGAGGAAAGGAAGACTTCGTCTACTTTGGTGATGAGGTGGCGGAGGCACTCTCTGGCTATCTCCAGGTACGGGAACATATTGTTACAAAAGAGGGACATGAACATGCTCTCTTTCTCTCTTCCCAGCGTCGGAGAATCTGTGTGAAGTCTGTGGAAAATCTGGTCACAGACTGCGCAAAGGAAGTAACAACCATCAAACACATTACCCCGCATAAACTCAGAAGTACTTATGGAACCTCATTATACCGTGAAACAAGAGATATTTATCTGGTTGCTGAGGTCTTAGGGCATAATGATGTAAACACCACCAGAAAGCACTATGCAGCGCTTGGAGAGGATCGTAAACGGCAGGCTGCATCTGCTGTCACACTGAGAAAAGAATAAAATCAACTTAAAGGGCAGCCCCCCTCACAAAAAGACTGGTTTTACATAAACAATGCCACCATTTTTGAGTATTACAAAGAATATTCTCAAATGGTGGCATATATTGATTCATCGCCCTGTCGGATAGTTAATGAAGATCTGGTTGATCGTATCATATATCACCTTTGCAGAATTTTTCTGGAAAGTCGAGTCTATAAGCTTATAGTAATCGGAACTTCCTGACAGGAAACCAAGTTCGATCAACACAGCAGGAACCGTGTTATGTTTTGTAACATAATATCCAGCGGTCTTAACGCCCCGGCTCTTAGTTCCCAGTTTTGCAACCAGATTGTTCTTGAAAAGAGTTGCTACGGTTTTACTTGTAATCCCGGAAAATCTGGAGCCGTTATTATTAGTGGAATAATATACCTCCGTACCGTTTGCACTTGAATTACTGGCTGAATTCATATGAAGGCTGACAAACAGGTCTGCACCAACTTTGCTGGCGAAGGAAGCACGGTTTGCCAGTGTTATAAAGGTATCTGTAGTACGTGTCCAATAGATCTTGGTGTCTGGAGCATTAGAGGTATAATACCCTTTCAGCAGCGTATAGAGAATCTTAAAATTCAGATCCTTTTCCTTTGTCCCCTTATGGGAAGCTCCCGCATCGTACCCTCCGTGCCCAGCATCAAGAACAACAATATTTTTATACATATTTCGCGGATTACCTACACTGACCTCAAAAGAATCTGACTTTTCATATATCTTATAGCCCTGTAATTTTGATGTGGTTACTGTGACCACAGTATTGCCCTCCGGAGAAAGTTCTGTCGTGACATCGGTGATAACATCACTGCTTATTACAATGGGATTGCTATTGATAAAGTCAATATGGTCCCCACGGATATAAATTTTAAATTTTTTGCTATTATAATAGTCCTCATTGGTTACATCATTGATGGTTATTCCCGCAGGCTTCATGATCTTTAATGCGGAACTTCCCATATACTGCCCCATCACATTGATGGTGAGTACGCCGTCCATAGCAGAATATGCAAAATCTGCCGGATTGTATCCGGTAATGTTGATCATAACATTTCCGGAATCGTCTGCTGTTACTTCAAACTTCTCCAGCGTATTTACAAATCTGGTAAAAGAGTAATTGTCCAGAAGATATCTGGAATCTGCAGGGATCGTTACTGAGATCACCCTGTCATTCCTTACAACAGATACCTGTTCCATAAGGGCAGCATTTGTTCCTTTGATCGTAAAAGAAATGCAGTCAATCCCTGGATTGTAAATCGCCTTTGTCTCAGTAATATAGTTTTTACCATCGCCGGTATTTACTGTCTTGTCCGTTTTCCAGTCAAAATAAATAAGATCATGGATGCTCACCAGCGATTTCGTCTTATTCCAACTATAAGAATATCCAAGGCTCCGGCAGACAGCCTTTGCCGGAAGACATAATACCGTTTTATTGGTATCCTTTCTCTTCACCATATACATCGGAGTGGAAAGATCTTTGACGGTATCATTTTCCATATATGAATTTTCATTTAATGTCAAAACAACCGTTTTTTTCGTAGCCTCATTTTTTAAAGTAAGTTCTTCACTCCCGGCATCATATGCATATTCAATACCTGCCAGCTTCTTAAACACCTCTTCTGCTGGTATATAAACCGTACTTCCCAGTTTGATCACCGGCATGCTGGAAAGATTATTCTCTTTTCCATTAAATGAAACTTTTCCCACAACAGTTGAGCGCTTCACCATATCATCATACTCAACCATAATGGCATTGGTGATCGTAACCACGGAACCGGAAGCTTTATAATTAAATCCCAGCTGTTCACAGAGAAATTTTATCGGTACAAGAATTTTATTTTTCTTTTTCCTGACGTAACGGACCTTAACCGGCGCCGCCGTCAATTTTCGTTTGGCGCCATTTACATAAGCGTATTTACTCCCCAGCTTAAAGGTTACTTTAATGCCATTTTTAGACATAACAAGCTTTTTTGAGGAAGAATAATATTTGGTCTTAACCTTAAGCCCTTTCCGAAACACATCATCATAAGCTGCCATCCGGGTTTTCTTAATGGTCAGCCCCTTATACTTAGTATTGGAAATCCTCTTTTTATTGTATTTTACAGTCGTCTGCTTTCCCCTGTAATTAGAAGTCTTCCCATTCATTTTAATCTTTAGTGTTGCCGCATGGGAACGGCTCCCCCCTGCCGCGAATACACTGGCAGCCAAAACCGCCATAAATACAAGTAGCCGCAATACTGTTCTTTTTCCTGATGTAAACATAGATAAATCCCTCGCCTCTTATCAAACTATTACCGGCTGCGTAACAGCCATAATACGTGTAAATGTCAACAATGATGATTGTAACAGTGTTTCTTGGCACAATTATGTCATGATTTCAGCGTAAAAAACGTATTTTATCCGGCATAACCCAGGGACTTCTTAAAGCTAAGATTCTTGGCACAATTATGTCATGATTTCAGCGTAAAAAACGTATTTTATCCGGCATAGCCCGGGGACTTTTCTATAAAAAAGATTATGTGATCATCCTGATGTCTCACACCTTGGACCGGTACCTGGGGATCAATAGATAATTCCCCGCATGGATACGGGCTGGTGAAATGTCATTCAGCTCTGCGATTTCCCTGACAAACTCACAGATCTCGGCCTTTGTGGGCTGATCCAGGTTCGCCTCGGCAATGGTCCAGAGCGTATCGCCCCTGCAGATCAGAACAGACTCGTATGCCACCACGTCGTCGGTTCTGCCCCCTGTGCTTTGTGCTTCGGATGGCTGACAGGCTAAAATACAGCAAGCCAGGACAAATACCGGAAGCATGACCAGAAACACTGCTTTTTTAATATGTTTTTTCTCCATAACAAATACCTCCCTGCATTTTCTCAAAAAAGAACATACGATACGAACACTTGATACGAACATTCGTTTCATATATCATAGCATGCAAACAGGCGTTTGTCAAACATATTTTCGCTTTTTATAAACTTCCTATCATATACTCATATAAATCTGTTCCATAACTGGAATAGTGGGGTTTTCCAGATAACATGTGAAATGTTCTCTCGCCATTTTCCTTTCGTTCTGCCACGAGAAATTCTGTTCCTTCGCGTTTTTCCTCGTAGAGCCTGAGGGCAAATTCATGGAGATGTGTGACCATCATAACATGAATACCTTTTTCGTAGAGGGGCAGGACCACGTTATAGGCGATCTGCGAGCCTTCCTTTTCTGTTGTGCTGGCAAAAGATTCATTGAGCAGAAGCAGACTGTCCGGCGCGAGCTGGGATATGATATCACTCATCCGGCGCAGTTCTTCCTCCAGACGCCCCCTGGAAAGCATGGCATCCTCTTTTCTCGTAAAATGTGTGTGGATCCGTGAAAACAACTGGGAACTGAACTCTTTTGCCGGCACCGGCATCCCACACTGCAGAAGTACCTGTGCGATGCCAAAACTGCGTAAAAAAGTAGACTTTCCGCCCTGGTTGGCCCCTGTGACCACCGTCAGGATCTTTCCCTTCGTACGGATGGAATTGGGCACTGGATAAGTCTGGGTGTAAAGTGCCAGGGAGAGCTCATATAAATCTTCGATATGCCGGTGACAGGTATTTTCACTTACATTCCCATAACACAGGGGCAGCTGTAGTTCCTGCATGCGGCGCTGCATCCTATGGACACCCTGGTAAAAAGCGATCTCTCTGGCAAACTGAAATAAAAACTTCATACAGTCATCGATCAGGGGCTGGTACGCTGTCATGATCTGCTGCATATGGCTCTCCACAAACACTCCGATATCTTTTTCCAGCTGTTCTTTTTCGATGAGTATGCTGTCCTTTTTAGCCAGTTTATAGTACAGTTTCATAAAGGCAAGGGAGGTCCCCTTTAATGTATTGTAGTGATAATTCTGGCATTTTTTCATACGGCTCTCCGACAATTTAAGCCCGCCGCTGATCCGGATCGAAAAGATGCCTTCTCCCCCGGTGGTATAAAAAAGAAAATTTTTATGAAAATCCAGAAAATCATCCAGAGGATACTGGGAAAGCCGTTGGACCAGTGCAGTCATGCCTTTTGATTCCAGGCGTATTTCCTTTCTCAGCAAAAGATCTCTCAGTCTCCGTATCAGTCCCATGGAATCCTCGATAAAATGAAGGGAGGCTATAATGGCGCTGGTCTTTGCAGTGGCTTTACGCCGGTTCTGTTCCATCTCTTCCTTGTACTGCCCTGCCAGTTTATATCCCCTGGCACCAAGATCATATAGTTCCCCTGCCAGCTCCGGGTTGAGCTGGAAATCCCGTATGATCCCATAGCGGTATTCCACTTCCGAGGCCCTGCGCAATGGAACCATCATCACATTCCGTATCTGTTCCATCATAAATACATCTTCCTGAGCCATCGTCTTCAGAACTATATTCAGGTTCAGATCTTTATATATATCATGAAAAGAGGGATAGACGGCCTCTCCTGTTCCATCTTTATCCGGATATAGTAAATATGAATTCATAATAATCTCCATTTCTGCGCCGCTTTTACGCTAATTCTCCATTTTCGGAACGATCGTCCAAAGCAGCTATCCGTTTTGTCATCTGGTCATATTCCAGTTCGTATTTACTGGCGATGGAATCGGAATATCCCAGTCCTTGTGCCTCCATTGGCAGAATCAGAAACGTCCGTCTGCCGGAATCCTCCTGATCTACCTGTGCCACCATACTCTGCACTCCCGGCTGTTTTTTTTCATCTGCCAGTTCCTGGATATGGGTGACATAAATTCCTAGACATCCATTGTTTTGAAAATGTTCCATCACCTTCTGCGCCATGATGCGGGCATCGTAAGTAGTCGCTGTCGTAAACAACTCATTTAATATAACAAAACTGTTCCTCTGGTTTCCACTCCGGTCCTGCATCATAGGTTTCAGGCGCAGTAATTCTTCTTTCAGTTTACCGGCACCGGTCTCAACACTCTCCTCCACTTCAAAGTGCGTCATAATACGTTCAAAAAAACGGCTATTCATGCTTTGGCAAGGTGCCTTTAAGCCCATGAGCATCAAATAAACACACTGCCCCACTGCCCGTGCAAGGGTAGTTTTACCGCCTTGGTTGGGTCCGGTGATCACCAGAAAACGCTTTCCTTCTCCATAGCAGATATCGTTTTTTACCACTTTTTCACCAGAAAACCGGTTTTTCCATGCCAGTGCCATATCATAGACCTGAGTAATCTCCAGACCGCCGCCAGAATCCGGGGAACCGCCGCTTTTGTCATGGATTCCCGGGTAATTTAGTAAATAGCCCGCACTTCCAAGCTGTTCCTCAAATTCATAAAAACTGATATAAAATAGGATCTCGTTTCTTATCTTCAAAAAGATATTATCCTCCAGGGTAAAGGGAACATCTGCAAAACGCTTTAATTCATGGAATACTTCTGGTTTGCTCCTGCGAAGTATATCTACCACCGCCGTTTCCAGGCTGCTGGTCTCAAGAGGGGAGGGAAATATATTTTCTACCACCGCCGGCACCTCTTTTTGCACAGGAATCCCAAAGGCTTTCATGAATTCATGGATCCTGTCCACCACTCCAGCGCCATCTATATTTTCTTCCTCTAAAATCCGGATTTCTTTTTTACTTATGAGAAGAGTCAGTTCTAATTCATTCATATAAGAATATACCGTCTCTACTGTCCCGGTAAACTCCATAAACTCACTCTCTGCATACATCTTATCCAGAATTTCCTTCAATGTACGAAAGCCCTTCGATGCAATGTCTGCCTGGTTCAAAGAATCCCGCAGAAGGCTGAGTGCTGCCAGATACTGCCGGCATGCCAGGAGAAGATAGCTTCCTTTTTTAATCTCATCTTCGGCCTGACGGTAATATTGAAAACATTTTTCACTCTGTGCCATCCTGTCTGAAAATTTTTTGAAGATTAAAATCAAAAAATCATTTTTTTCCAGGTCCCGGTAAACATCCTGACGGTAACATATGGTACTGGCAGATCCTGGAAGGGTATAAAAATATTTGCGAAGATCAAACTCACTGTATCGGGATAAAACAGCTTTCAGGATCCCTTCCATCTGGAGATCTCCGAAAAATACCGGCTGCTGGTTTTCCAATTCAGCTCTTCCCTCCGGAAAAAGCAAACTGAAAAAAGTGTTTCTGTTGCTCATCCTCATTGCTCCTTATACATAAAAATTGGTCTGCATATATCTGCAGACCAAAGTCATTTTATATTTCCGAATCCTTCTGCGGCTTCTCTTCTGCAACCTCATCCAGAGCCATCATTTCTTCTTCTGTTTCATCCTCTTCTGAGTTGATCTTAATGGCAGATGTAGACAACTCCTCAATCGCCACGCTGAGCGGTTTCGGATAATTTCCATCCACCAGCGGCACAGAACCGTCGATCAGCTGTCTCGCTCTTTTGGCTGTAGCCAGAACGATCGAATAACGGCTGTTTACTACCGGATGTTCTCCCGGCTCCACATCGCTGTTTGCAACATTCATTAAATCATTATAAGATGGGTGTAACATATCTTAACTCCTTTCAAATCACAACAAAAATTTATATATGATCTGCCTAGACAGCAGAGCCGTCAGGCAGTGTGCTGTACGCTGTAAAATTACGGTGTGCCAAACTTTGACAGCGGCCATATGCGAAGGACTACATGTCCTGCGATATTTTCCTTTTTCACCGGTCCCACCTCAGAGTCCCGGCTGTCTTTGCTCACCTGACGGTTATCTCCGAGAACAAAATATTCATCTTCGCCCAGCTTAAGCGGTTCCTCGGCAATTCCGGAATCATCCATCACGTTTTTGGCATATTTATCTTCTATAATTTCATTGTTGATATAGATATCGTTGCCCTTGATCTGAACGGTCTCCCCAGGCATGCCATAAATTCGTTTTACATAATATTCATCTTCTTCTCTTCCCAGTGGATAAAATACAACAATATCATACCTTGAGGGCTCGTAGGCGATCTTATTTACAAGAAGGCTTTCACCGTCATGGAGTGTATTCTCCATAGATTCTCCACTCACCACCGTCCGCTGTACGACGTGTTCTGGAACCCAGAATATACATAAAAGAATCAAAGCGATATATATCGCAAACTCTAAAATGTAACTAACCACAGAACGTTTTTTTTGCTCCTTTTTAAGTTCTTTCTTAGTTGAAACTTCTTCCACATCCATATCATTCATTTCTATACTCCTTTCGCGTCTCACACAAGTTTGTACGCCCAAGTACAAACTTCATAGGTTGAAAAGATTTATTCAGCCTTATACTCCTTTCGCTGCAAATCCACTGAGCTCCGAAGCCATTTGTTCAATAAGCCTTACACTGTTACAGGATTTGTAGTGATCGTATGTGATCAGGTGATTTACTTTCTCTACTGCTTCTTCTAAATTATCATTTACAATGATATAATCATAATCTTTCATATATTGAACTTCTTCCACCGCCCGCAGAAGCCGTTTTTCAATCTCCTGGGGAGTTTCTGTCCCCCTGCCGGTCAGGCGCTCTTTCAACACTTTCGCAGAAGGCGGGGAAATAAAGATCAAAAGGGCATCTGGAAATTTTTCTTTCACCTGCATGCCGCCCTGCATCTCGATCTCCAGCAGAACGTCCCTGCCGGCATCCAGCTGCTGCTGGACATATTTTTTCGGAGTGCCGTAATAATTTCCCACATATTCCGCCCACTCTATTAGTTCGCTCTGTTCGATCATTTGCTGAAATTCTTCTCTGGTATGGAAGTAATAATCTTTTCCATGAACCTCACCGGTTCTCGCTTTCCTTGTGGTCGCCGATATGGAAAGATGATAATCGTACCGTTTTACCAGTTCCTTCATGATCGTTCCCTTTCCGGCGCCTGAAAACCCTGAAATAACTACCAGTATACCTTTATTCATACCCAGCCTCCGATCCTTTTGTATTTTTCTTACATATTCTCCATTCCGGTTCCTTTATGATTAAAGCGGCTCGCGATCGTATCCGGTAAAAGGGCGGAAAGAACCAGGGAATCATTTTCCATAACAAGAACTGCCTTGGTTTTTTTCCCACAGGTAGCATCGATGGCCTTTCCATCATCTTTCGCCCCCTGTATCATCCGCTTGACCGGGGCCGCTTCCGGACTCACAATGCTGATCACCTTTTCACTGTTGACTACATTTCCGTAACCAATATTTACAAATGCCATGCCAGACTCCTTATCAACCGGCCAACCTACTCAAAATTCTGAATCTGTTCCCGGATCTTTTCAATTTCTGTCTTCATCATAATGCCCTGATTGGATATCATTATGTCATTTGCCTTGGAAAGAGTTGTATTGGCTTCCCTGTTCAGCTCCTGGGCAATAAAATCCAGCTTCCTTCCAACATTCTCTTCCTTTTCCAGCGTCTCCTTCATATGCTGGATGTGGCTTTTTATGCGAACCAGCTCTTCGTCCACACAGATCTTATCGGAATATACCACAAGCTCCGTCGCCACTACACTCTCATCCAGCTTTGTATCCCCCAGCGTTTCCTTTATTTTTGTTCGCAGGCGCTCTTTGTATTCCTCGAAGACCTCCGGCGAACGTTTGCGTATTTCTTCTGCAATGGTCCCCAGAACATCCAGTTTCTGGATCAGGTCTGCCTTCAAAAGCCTGCCTTCCGTCTCTCTTGCCTGGAGAAAATGATCCAGAGCACCTGCCACCGTATGGTGCAGCAGCTCCTGTAGTTTTTCTTCATCCACATGTACCTCGTCCAGAGTAAAAACCTCCGGATATCTGGAAAGCGTGACTGCATCCAAATCCTCCGGAACCTGGAAATCATCCGAGATCTTCTTTAATAATTCCACATAGGATCTGGCCATTTCCGGATTGTAAGTTACCAGAGATTCTCCCTGACCACTGCTTTCATAGGTTATGTATACGTCAATCTTTCCCCTGCTGACGCTTTCTTTTATCTGCCTGCGGATATCGTTCTCAAATGCATTTAATTTTCTGGGGAGCCGGATCGAAATATCACAATATCTGTGATTTACTGATTTCATCTCTACGGTCAGCCGGGACTCTTCATTTTCTGCTTCAAATCTGCCATAACCAGTCATGCTTCTTACCATATCTGCCCTCATTCCCAAATAAATACTCCGCCGCCTGCTCTTCCATCTTTTTACAGACATGCAGGAAGCTTCATTTATGCATTCCGTATTATTATAAATTACTTACCGGCATAAGTCAAGAATTCTATTGTATTTTTCCCATAATGTAGTATAATCTAACTATTATGATAATTTTGTGATGACTGGCTTGATTCACAGAACGATTTTCTTTGGGAGGAAACAGGATATGGCATTTGATGGTTTTACTATGGCAGCTCTGACAAAAGAGCTCTCCGATAAACTGACGGAGGGCAGGCTTCAAAAAATCGCACAGCCGGAGCCCGATGAGCTGCTGCTTACAATAAAGAATAACCGGACCAGTTTCCGGCTTGTGTTATCCGCAAGTCCTTCTCTTCCGTTGATCTATTTGACAGAGGAACCAAAAACTTCCCCATTGACTGCACCAAATTTCTGCATGCTTCTCCGAAAGCACCTGAATGGAGCCCGGATCACAGGGATTTTCCAATACGGACTGGAACGCGTCATGAAGATTGAACTGGAAAATCTCAACGAACTGGGGGATCTGGTGAACAAATCCCTGGTGGTGGAGATCATGGGAAAACACAGCAATATCATTTTTCTGGATGAATCCGGCCAGATCATTGACAGCATCAAACATGTCTCTTCCCTGGTCAGCTCAGTGAGGGAGGTCCTTCCCGGGAGAGATTATTTTATCCCCAATACAAAGGAGAAGCACAATCCCTATGAACTGACCACGGAACAGTGGATGCAGGAGGTAGTCCGGCAGCCCGTCAGTGTTGCTAAGGGCCTTTGTAATTATTTTACTGGTTTTAGTTTCACTCTCGCCCACGAAACGGCTTACCGCTGCCAGATCGATGGAGACGCCCCCTTTGCTTCCCTGACGGGAAACCAGCTCTCAAACCTTCTGAATACACTACGGGAACTGTTGGATCGATCTAAAAAGGGACTCTTTGCACCAGAGATTGTTTTTCAGGGCAAAGAACCCATGGAATTCGCCTCTTTTCCCCTCACCATGTACGACACACTGGAACACCGCACCCAGGTTTCCATGAGTGCCGCAGTGGAGACTTTTTACAGGGAAAAGGAAATGGTTCAGCGGATCCGCCAGAAATCCACGGATCTCAGAAAAAATGTTACCACTCTTCTGGAGCGGAACCGGAAAAAAAGAGGCATTCAGGAGAAACAGCTCAAAGATACAGAAAAACGGGACCGTTATAAAATATTCGGGGAACTGATCAATACCTATGGATACCAGCTGACGCCGGAGGATACCTCTCTTACCTGCATCAATTATTATGATAATAAAGAGGTGACGATCGCCATCGATCCAACCCTGACAGCGGCAGAAAATGCGAATAAGTATTTCAGCCGGTACAACAAGCTCAAGCGTACTTTTGAGGCTGTTTCCCAGCAGATTGAGGAGACCAGTGAGCTGATCCAGCATCTGGAGACGATCCTCACCGCCCTGGATATCGCCAGGCAGGAGGAAGATCTGGTGCTGATCAAGCAGGAGCTCATCGACAGCGGCTATATGCGCAGCCACGGAAAAAACAGCCGCAAAGGGGGACGTTCCATGCCAAAGAGCAGCCCGCTTCACTATATTTCATCAGACGGCTATGATATTTATGTGGGTAAAAATAATTACCAGAACGACCAGCTTACTTTTAAGACTGCCACGGGAAATGACTGGTGGTTTCATGCAAAACAGGCTCCCGGCTCCCATGTGATCATCAAATGCAACAACGAAGAACCGCCGGTCAAAACCTTTGAGGAGGCGGCCAGCCTGGCAGCATTTTATTCTGCAAATAAAAATGCGGACAAGGTTGAGATCGATTATATCCAGAAAAAACATGTAAAAAAACCAAACGGAAGCAAACCTGGTTTTGTCGTTTACTATACCAATTATTCCATGATGGCAGTTCCAGATATTACCAATATCCAAGAAGCAGATTAACTGCAGATAAACAACAGGAGGTATCCTTATGATACGATATGACGCACATGTGCACTCTTCTTTTTCCACAGACAGCGATACGGCAATGGAAGAAATGATCCTTATGGGAATTCAGAAACATTTGGCAGGAATCACGTTTACAGACCATATGGACTATCATTTTCCTTTAAAATATGTAAAAGATGATACAGGCAAAGCTCCTTTTTCCTATGATTTTGATGAATACCTGGCGCAAATCCATGAATTAAGGGAACTTTATTCCGACCGCCTCAGAATCTATTGCGGCGTGGAAATGGGACTGAAAGAGGATGCCTGGGAAGCCAACTGGAAGCTCAGCCGGAACCCGGAGCTGGATTATGTGATTGGATCGATCCATCTTGTAAATGACATGGATCCTTATTATCCTGAATACTGGGAATCTTATGAGGAAAAAAAGGCACTTCTCCTTTATTTTGAAACCACTCTGAACAACCTGGAGCAGTTAAAGGAACTTCAGGTGGACGCCCTGGGACATCTTGATTATATCGTGCGCTATTCACCTTCTGGATACCGGCTCTATTCTTACCGTATGTTTGCAGATGTGATCGATGCCATCTTGGCTAAACTTATTGAGAGAAACATCAGCCTGGAGATCAATACTTCTGGTTACAAAGAAGGCGGAACAATGCCAAATCCGAGCGGGGAGATCATCCGCCGCTACCGGGATATGGGAGGAAAATGGATCACCTTTGGTTCCGATGCCCACACGCCGGACCGCTTGACAGCGGATTTTGACAGAGCTGAAAAGCTTGCTGTCTCAGCCGGGTTTGACTCCTATTTAACTTTTGTACAGCGCACTCCGGTGGTTCATACGTTTTAGTTTCATCCTTGATTGATATAATACAAAAGGAGATCCCGCAAGTCATTTCATGGCTTACGGGATCTCCCCCTGTCTTATTCCCCGTTTTTTTAATACTCTTCTACTTCCTCTTCCTCACCTTCATGCACATCGGATTTTGGTTTTTCCAGTCCCTCGATCACGATGCCATTCTTCTCTGCATAATCCCAGAGGGCAGCATGGATCGCTTCCTCTGCCAGAAGAGAACAGTGCACTTTCACTGGAGGAAGACCGTCCAGCGCTTCCATCACCGCTTTATTGGTAACCTGCATTGCCTCCTGGACCGTCTTCCCTTTTACCAGCTCCGTAGCCATACTGCTGGTGGCCACGGCGGCGCCGCAGCCAAAAGTCTTAAACTTACAGTCATTGATAATTCCATCTTCGCCGATATCGAGATAGATTCTCATAATATCTCCACATTTTGCATTTCCCACCGTACCAACACCACTGGCATCTTCAATCTCTCCAACATTTCTCGGATTACTGAAATGATCCATTACTTTTTCACTATACATTTATCAAAACCATCCTTTCCTGAACATTTTTCTATTATTTGTGACTGTTTTTTCTTACAAAATCTTCATAGAGAGGAGACATGCTTCTCAGCTTATCTACAATTCCGGCAATTTTTTCCACCACATAATCCGCATCCTCTAATGTGGTATCCTCACTGAGAGTAAGCCTCAGCGATCCGTGGGCGATCTCATGGGGCAGCCCGATGGCAAGAAGGACATGAGATGGATCCAGGGAACCAGATGTACAGGCAGAGCCGCTGGAAGCACAAATCCCTTCCATATCAAGCATAATAAGCAGGGACTCTCCCTCGATAAACTGAAAACTAAAGTTCACATTGTTGGGAAGACGCTTTGTCCGGTCGCCATTCAGGCGGCAGTAAGGGATTGTCTTCTCAATTTTTTCGATCAGATAATTCCGGACTTCCTCTTCCTTGCGTACCCGTTCACTCATTGTAGACGCCGCCATGGATACTGCCTTTCCCAGACCGACAATACCCGGTACATTTTCAGTACCTGCCCTGCGTTTTCTCTCCTGTCCGCCGCCGTGAATAAAGGAACGAAGTTTCAAGCCTTTGCGGATATAGAGAAACCCTATTCCTTTGGGACCGTGCAGTTTATGGCCGCTGGCACTGAGCATGTCAATGTTCATCCCGTCTACATCAATGGGAATATGGCCAAATGCCTGTACCGCATCAGTATGGAAAGGAATTCCATGCTCTCTGGCGATAGCACCGATCTCTTTCACCGGCTGGATCGTTCCGATCTCATTGTTGGCAAACATAATAGAGATCAGAATGGTATCGGCACGAATCGCCTTTTTCAGCTGATCCAGTTTGATGATACCATTTTCATCCACATCAATATATGTGATGTCAAACCCACGCTTTTCCAGATAATCACAAGTGTGCAATATCGCGTGGTGTTCAATCTTGGAAGTAATGATATGTTTTCCTTTTTCTTCATAAGCTTCTGCTGTCGCAATCAGAGCCCAGTTGTCTGCTTCACTCCCGCCTGCTGTAAAATATACATCCCTGACATCCGCATTCAGGGCATCCGCTATGGTCTGCCTGCTGTCATTTACGGCTTTTTTATTTTTTGCTGCGAAATCATATACACTGGAAGGATTTCCAAAATTCTCAGTAAAATATGGCATCATGGCTTCCACTACCTCTTTTCTGGTAGAGGTGGTAGCTGCATTATCCAGATAAACAAATCGACTCATATCAATATTTCTCCTCTCAAATCTTTTTTGCTCAATCAAACCAGTTCCCGCCATCACTGATCTATGATCAACACCCTCTGCTGTCCTGAATATCTGATTCCTCCAACAAATCCGACAACATCAGGCTGTCTACTGCATGATTAATGCTTTCACTGATCCGCTTCCAAACAATTTTAGTGATACACTGTCCGGATTCTTTACAGGGATCGCCGTGTTCTGTCACCTCGGCGCAATTTACCGGTGAGAGGTCACCTTCCAGAGCCCGTAGGATATCGCCTACAGAAATCTGGTCTTTAGAAGCTGCCAGGGAATATCCGCCTCTGGCACCGCGGACACTGGTGACAATCTCCGCCTTTTTCAGTTTGGCGATCAGCTGTTCAAGATAGCTGATGGATATGTCCTGACGGATGGCTATATCACTCAGAGAAACCGGCTCATCATCTCCATAAATGGCAATGTCGATAACTGCTCTGAGCCCATATCTGCCCTTTGTGGAAATTTTCATCAAAACACCTCCAAAAAACCATACTAAAACATTTCCAACTATTTTAATTCCTATTAATTTAATCGGGATTAAAACAATTATACGCTGAAAAACCATTTTTGTCAACACTTTCCACCTTAAAAGTCCCTGCTGAGCACTTCCATTCCACCAAAATAAAAGCTTCTCTGTCTCTCTATACCTAGAAAAACAAAGAAACTTTCTATTCCTTAATTCTATTTGGCTCAACGGCTCGGTTCAACCACTGGTTTCAAACTGGTGCTGTTGAATTATTTATAAAACAAACTATAATAAGTACGCTTTATTTTGCCTTCTTTATGAACAACATGTCTGGCATAAACGGAAGCCGTAAACTCTTCAGATACTTCTACACTACCTGTCTTTTCTCCCGCCGCCGCGGCAGTTTCCGCTGCCACTTCCAACGCAGCCTCTACCGCTGCCCTTCCGACCAGTGTTTTTTCCTCAGACGGCTGGATATCTTCCGTTGCCTTTGCGTTGATGTCATCCAGAGAATAGGCAAAGCCATCTGTCTTATTTTGCTGGCTTTCCTTACTCTTACTCTTTTTCTTCTCCTTTTCCTTTTTTTTCAATTTTGTCTCAATGTCCGAAACCGTCGGTACTTCACTGTAGTCCTCGATGATCATGGAAGCCACATCCCCGTATTCCCCGTCATCCAGGATACCCGCGAGATCCGGTCCCTGTCCTTCTGGATATACCGGCTCAAACTCCAGTTTTATTTCTTCAGGCGCCGCATTCTCTTCCACAGGCTCCTCTTCCGGAGAAGCCAGTTCATCCTGGTATACCATGGGAGCCTCCTGCGGTACGCTCTCTTCCGCATCCGAGGCAAACTCCATTTCAGTCAGAGTATTCTCTTCTGGCATGACAAAATCCAGATCATTTCCGGCGTCCTCTTCTCCGGAGA
>CAMTDY010000033.1 GCA_947070915.1 uncultured Roseburia sp. | reverse complement strand
ATGTAAAGTCATCCTAGATCTTTACTCAAATTCCGCCGACCCAGTTTTTACTTTTTCAAACTCTGCTAAAATCTCCTGAGATGGAGCTTTGGTAGCAAAGCTGAAAACAACAATACACACAAGGCTCACCGCAAATCCTATGAGAAGAGAATAGATCCCAGTCACATCACAGAGCTTCTCCCCCCGGATCAGCGGAATGTAATCCCAGAGGATCACCGTAAGCCCGCCGGAGATAATCCCCGCAACTGCCCCGGCAAAGTTTGTTCTTCTCCAGAACAGCGAACAGACCACCACAGGACCAAAAGCAGAACCAAGTCCCGCCCAGGCATCTGACACCAGACCCATAATACTGCTGTCTGGATCCCATGCGATCAGAAAAGCGAGAACCGCCACAACGATTACCGTGATCCGGCTGACCTTGAGAACCGTCTTATCTGAGGCCTTCGGTTTTACCACGTTTTTATAAATATCTTTTGACACGGAAGAAGCACAGACTAAGAGCTGGGAGTCCGCCGTAGACATGATCGCCGCCAGAATGCCGCAGAGGAAAATCCCCCCGATAAAGGGCAGCGCCAGATGTTCATTGAATACCTTATTGATCATCTCTATAAATACACTTTCCGACGAAGTATTCCCACCAGCCCCCAATACCACAGGAGCCAGGAAAGCCCGTCCCACCACGCCGATCACACAGGCGAAGATAAGGGAAATAAATACCCAGACAATAGCGATCACACTGGATTTCTTCAATTCTTTTTCATTTTTCACCGCCATGAACCGGACAAGAATGTGGGGCATTCCACAATACCCAAGCCCCCATGCCAACTGGGAGAGAATCTCCACAAAGGAATATGGCTGATCCGTGGCCCCGTTATAAAACAGACTCATATAATGGTCATAGTTCACCACACCTGTTGACTGGATGCTCTGTACAAAATCACTGCTGACAAATCCATATGCTACAATAGGAACCACAAGAATTCCCACCAGCATAAGCATTCCCTGGATAAAATCGGTGGTGCATACCGCCAGAAAGCCTCCCATAAAAGTATAGACCAGGATCACCGCCGCACCGATAGCGAGGGAAACATGATAATCCACACCAAATACCGTATTAAACAACTTTCCTCCGGATGCCAGCGCGGAAGCTGTGTAAACCAGGAAAAAGACGACGATCACCAGAGAAGAGATACTGAGAAGCACTTTCTTCTTGTCATGATACCGGTTTTCCAGAAATTCTGGAAGCGTCAGGGAATTCCCCGCCACGATAGTATATCTTCTGAGGGGTTTGGAGATGAACAGCCAGTTTGCCACTGTCCCCAGGAACAACCCGATGGCGATCCACGCCTGCCCGGTTCCCATAGCATAGATGGACCCCGGAAGCCCCATGAGCAGCCATCCGCTCATATCCGACGCCTGGGCAGAAAGCGCAGCAACCCATCCGTTGAGCCCGCGTCCTCCCAAAAAGTAGTCTTCTGTACTCTTGGTCTTTTTCATTGAATAAATGCCGATCCCGACCATCAGAAGCAAATATGCTGCAAATGCAGACAATACAATAATAGAATCTGTTGACATATTATCCTCCATTCATACGTATGTATTTCACTGTTTATCCTAAAAAAAATAAACAACTATGAATATTCTACCATATCCGGGGATTTTATGCTATACTAACTTTATGATGCAAGGGTCAAAACGAAACAATTCGTATCATTTGTTGGGGCAAAAAGTCAAAAGGTTTCCCCAGTTATTCAAAAAGGAGGTTTGCATCGTATGGAACGGTTTGTTGATTTAATTCACAATAAAAAAACAGGAAAAGAACTATCCGATACGGATATTCAGAATATGGTACGCGGCTACTGTGACGGCAGTATCCCGGATTATCAGATGTCCGCCATGCTGATGGCGATCTGCTTCAACGGTCTTTCCGACCGGGAACTTACCACACTGACACTGGCGATGAGAGACTCCGGTCAGACCAACGACCTGTCCTCCATCCCAGGGGTTAAAGTAGATAAACACAGTACTGGCGGCGTCGGGGACAAAACGACGCTGATCATCGGCCCTGTCGCTGCGGCATGTGGCATTCCCATAGCGAAAATGAGCGGCCGGGGGCTGGGCTTCACTGGTGGCACCATCGACAAGCTGGAATCCATCCCCGGCTTCCGGACCGATCTTTCCACAGAGGATTTTTTCCACGCGGTACAGCATACCGGAATCTGCCTGAACGGCCAGACCGGAGAACTGGCTCCCGCCGACAAGCTGATCTATGCCCTGAGGGACGTGACTGCCACCGTTGACAGCATCCCTCTTATCGCCGCCTCTATCATGAGCAAAAAACTGGCGGCGGGCAGCGATAAGATCCTGCTGGACGTGACCACAGGAAATGGCGCCTTTGTCAAAGATTACCAGCAGTCCCTGGAACTCGCCCGCAAAATGGTGACCATCGGTACACAGGCAGGAAAAACCACCGTAGCACAGCTGACTTCTATGGAGGAACCCCTTGGCTTTGCCATTGGCAACAATCTGGAGGTAAAAGAAGCCATCCATGCACTCCATGGAGATGGTCCCGCCGACTTGATGGAAGTATGCTATTGTCTCGCCTCCCAAATGATCTCCCTGGGAAAAGAGATTTCTGTAGAGGATGCCAGAGTACAGGCAGAGGATGCCATCCACAGCGGCCGCGCCTGGAACACCTTCCTCGCCATGGTCCGTGAACAGGGCGGCGATACTTCCTATATGGAACATCCAGAACGCCTGCCACAGGCATCGGTCATCTACGAATACAAGGCTGCCCGCTCCGGCTATATCACCGGAATGGATACGGAAGGCTTTGGCACTGCCGCCGGGATCCTTGGTGCCGGGCGAAGCAGGAAAGAGGACAACATCGACGTTTCCGCCGGCATTGTCCTCTGCCGCAAAGTCAATGACCATGTGGCCGAAGGAGACACCCTTGCCTGTCTCCACACTTCCACCCTGGAACTCGCTCAGGCTGCCGCTGGAAAACTGGAGGGCTGCTATCAGTTCGGAGAGAGTCCTGCGGCTGCAATACAGCTGATTGGAGATGTTGTGAAGTAGCGGGAGTCTTCCTGCTATTTCTACATCTTGATCTTCTTCACGCCACTTTTCATTTCTATGGAAAGAAAACTAAAAAAGTTTGAGTTATCTCTAAAATGGAAATTTGGAATTTACTTTGGGACATAAGTATAATCTGACCAGGACACTGCCTGCCGTATGGTCTCCACTGGCTCCCCGGTCAACTCACTGATCTTTTCCGGCGACAGACCTCTCTCCAGCATGCCTGCCAAAAGATTACGCCCCCATGCAGCTCCTTCCTCCCTGCCTTCTTCCCTCACCGTCGCCATATGTAGTTCTTCATCATATTCAAATATGCTCATCTGAATCACCTCCGCCCGGTTGGCTCTCAGAAATTCTTCCAGGATTCCTTCTTCTATGCATTCTGACACTGCCCTCTCCACCGCTTCCTGGAAATCCATCTCCCGGCTGTAACCCCGGACCCGCTCCACGTACTTCATGTAGTCATGCAGGGAACGACATTTTCCTAATAGTTCCTCATTGTTTCCTGGATTGATGTTCAGCTGGAGTACTGTCAGCTCCAGGCCGGCTTCTTCCGTCTGCTGGTAAAAGGATTCCGACAGCCGCAGGATCTTCCTCTCCGGCTGTTCTTCTGTCCCGTTGTAAAATACAACAAAACGCGGTGACGGAATCTGGATTCTTTTTCCCGAATACAGGTCTCTTTTTTCTTTCTGGATCATTTTTTCATATAGCTTTGCTATGTAGAACAGGTCGCGCAGCGGCATATTAGGATTTACCGTGGACTGGTGCTCATACAGGTTCAGCCGCAGGTCCACCACGCAGGATACATCATTTTTCATGGACATGTACACAGCGTTTTCCAGCCCCGCCGCCTCCAGCTCTTCCGGATTTGTGTACTGTGTATCATTTACCGCGTTGTACAGCTCCAGGAGTTCTGACTTGTCCCGGTACAACAGCCGGAATACGGTGTCTCTGTAGTTTCTCTGCGCCGGCATTCCCGGATTCGGATCTTCCGGTATTTCTTTTCTTTTTTTCATCTGCCCTCCGTTCCGCAGAGGACCGTTTTCTCTCATTTTCAAACAACCTCTCTGCTTTTTTGATTTTTGGGAATCAAGCATTGACGTTCTTTGAGAATGAAAGAATTTTCAGATAATGAAAGAATGGTAATGCTTTTTATTACCATAACATACAAGTATGGTTTTGTCAACCGGATTGTTTAGTTTTGATCAATTTTTTTGTTATACGAAACTACAGATGGCAAAAACCATCCTCTCTGTCACAGCACGTTTTCCACAACTGGGTGTGCAGAAAGGGATGGTTTTTTCTTCCATATTCATATTCCCGTGAAATTCATTTTCCCGCTATTTCTTAATCTTGATCTTTTTCACGCTGCTCCATGCCCCATATACCTTCTTTGTCCCCTCCAGACGGTAAGCCCGGACACGGAAGTAGTAGGTCTTTTTCTTTTTGAGGTTCTTGATTAGCGCTTTGTTTTTAGTGACCAGCTTTAGTTTTTTGTTTTTCCACTTTTTGGAGGCGCTATAACAGATCTGGTAGCCTTTTGCTCCGGTCAGTTTTTTCCAGGAGGCTGTCATGGTGCGTTTTTTTTGTTTGAGTTTTAGGGATGATACTTTCCCGACCGTGCTTTTTCCCGGATCAGATGAAATGCCTGGCGCTGAAATTACAGGGGTACCCGGCTGCGGTGCGGACGGAGCCACGGAAGCATTGCCTGGCTGAGATGGCACTAACGGTGCAGCGGTCTCCTGTGGTTTTTGTGTATTTCCCGGTTCTGTTGGTGACGGGGTCTCTCCCCCTTCCAAGGTCACGGTACCAGCGTATGACCAGCCTAAGAGGGATGATAGATTTAAATGCAAAGCCGGTCGGACGGCGGTATTATCGACGTTGACACTGTCGCCACCCGTATTGACATAGCCATCGTCATACACGTAGGAAGCGTCATTACTAGTGTGGCCCGGCGACCGGAGCCACCAATCACCGTTCCCCGCGTACTCCACAGATGTGCTTGTCCATGCTCCCTGCTCTTTCGCAAAAGCAGTGTTCAAGGCTCTTCTGCTTTCCGCATAGTCACTCCGGGAGGAATTAAACCCATACTCTGGATTCGTCACCTCATCAATGGACAGCAGATACACCTTGTCCGACGTATTATTTCCGCCCTCTGTGTCGTACACTGGATTATCATCGTTCACTACATCTGTAGTCTTAATCGCTGACTGTTCGCCCGCCGAAAATGCATTGTTCAGGAAGTTATTGTCACGGTAGTCTTTCCCATCTTTGTTTTTTTCCGCTCCGTAGCCGTTCAGCCAGCTGCGCATCGTGCAGGTCTCCCAGGTAACGTCTGCATATGTATCATTATACTCCTGGCAGTCCAGGTTTTTATCCGCCAACAAGAATGCGTCGTCACCATCCACTGACAACACACGCCACTTGATCGGCTGCTTCGCATCGTTTTTATCGGCCTTACCGTCCCCGTTGGTGTCCTCCTGCCAGTAGTTCCCGAACCAGATACAGTCCCATGTGGTGACGCCGCTACTGTCTGTGGCTGGATTTCTCAATTCTGCTTTCTCTCCCGGAGGGGTTGGCAGCGGGGTTGGTGACGGAGAAGCAGATGCCGACGGCTGGGGCCGGCTTCCCTGCTGCCGGAGCTGGATGCTGTTATTCCAAAGGGTATATTCATCCGCCTTCTGGGTTACTTCACAGTGAAGATAGCGATCCCCGGTCTGGGTATTTACCGTTGACGATTTCCACGCTTCTGCTACGGAAATGGTTTTCTTCTCTCCAGCGGCTAGTGTTTCTATCTCCCCGCTCTGGAGAAGGGTTCCTGTTTCATCCCCGTCTTTTACTTCCAGTGCGATCTGTTCGGCAGACCTGTCCGAAAGATTTGTGATACAGACCGTATCCTCATCTACGGAGGTAATCTCCAGATCTGCCGCATTGGTTTCCAATTCCAGTGTTTCCGATGCCTGATCATCAGAAGCAAATGGCTCTCCGGCGGACACGCTGGCGCGTATACTGCCCGCTGCCAGTTCTTTTGGGATCTGTACCGAAAGATGCTTTTCCAGGACTTCCCCCGGTTTCATACGGGCGGACACGACTTCTTCGTGAAGAACATTTCCACTATCATCGGAAATCGTCACCTTTACCTGGGTCAATTCCGTTGTTCCCGTGTTGGCGACGCTCACTGCGATATCATTATCCTCTCCCGGAACAAAGCTGAGAATATCATAGGCGAGATCCGTCACCTCTGCCTGATTTCTTGACAGTTCTTCCTTTGATTTCAGCACTGTCAGTCCATAAGGGCTTTCCTCTCCCGTCATATCATGCACGGACTGCAGCGTATAGGACAGCAGAAGTTCTCCGTCTTCCTGTTTCAACAGGCTGAAACCGCCTATATAACCTCCCTCTGCGGTGACGGCTACCGGCCTTCCTGAGACCGATGTTTCCTTTTTATAGATCTCGCTCTTAAAATTATCCTGTTCTGTCCAGTATACCGTATCCTCCAGCACCCGGTAAGAGGTGGTACAGGCAGTTCCCAGGGAAACCACAGCTCCATTCCCCCAACGGTGCAGCATGCCATCCAGGCGGAGATACATCTGCCCGTCAAATATTTTTACACTGTCTGCCTTTCCTGTGATGTTGTCACAGAGAGTCCCATCCATATATAATTTTCCGTCTTTTATGTAAGCAAGCCTGACCGTTCCGTCTTCTTCCCACATGCAGAACTCCTGAACTGCACCGGTTACTGAACGAATTTCGGTTTTTTCCTCCCATTCCGTAGCAGAGAGGCTGCTTTGATAAAACACCGTATTCCCACTGTTTAAAAGCACATCTCCATCGCTGTTTTCCGCCCACACCGCCGTAAGGGATGTTCCGTCCGCCACAAAATCATATCCATATTTCCATGACGATTCTTTTCCGGATACTTCCCCCAGACAAACTGACGTCTCAAAACGGTCAAGAGAGGCGTCAAAACATGCCGCATACAGATCCATGGAATCCAGAATCTCCTTCTCGGCCATCTGCTCCGTCACCAGCTGCCGGCTGTTCTCATAAAGTACATAGGCTTTGCCTCCGTACACGCACAATTTACCTGCCGTGTCCAGATTTGTATTGGCATTGACCGGTTTTCCGCTGCTCCATGTGCCGTCTTCGTACAAACGGTACATCAGCTTTGCCTGTCCCTTCGCCCCCTGCAGGGTATCATCGAGATAGGTCATCAGAATCCTTCCGTCGGGAAGCTGTACCATCTCCGGCTTGGCATTTTCGTATACGAGAGACTGTTCTGTCCCGTCCACGGTGCCGGAAGCATAACGCTGAATCTCGCCAACTTCCTTTCTGGTGGGAGAATTGCTTCGTTTGTACTCCATCACAATATTTCGCTTTTCCACCTTCCCCAGCTCCGGGTAGAGTTCCATGCGGGGAAAGTCATAATCATAACCCCCTTTTAAGCCCGGTATAACCGTATCCACCTTTACAAATAATTTTCCTGTCAGCCACGCACTGACACATTCCTCAAAGGACTTCCAGGGAATCTGGACTTTTCCGCCGATTTCCCCTTCTATACCACCTTTGACATCCACAACCACCGCATCCGCTCCCAGGGCAATGCTCGGTTTGATGGTAAGACCAAGTTCTCCCTGCACCTGGATCGTCTTCGTATTTTCCGTGGTAAGGGTAAGTTTTCCGTCAACGGAACCGCCCACGCCAAACTCCGAGTACACGATCCACCAGAGGGGAGTCTTCACTTTTCCAGAAGCCTCCAGCCCTGCCATAACGCCGCCCTCGACCAGCCGGACCGGTTTGTCGTTTTCATCCAGTTCCAGTTTGATATAACCGGCAGCGTTTCCGCTGACCTTAAATGCCGCCTCGCCATCGATTTTTTTTAATTTGCCCCGGAGTTTGGAAAATCGGTTCCAGAGTTTTGTCGTGTCTACCTTCCCGCCGCAGGCTTTCACCAGGGATTTGACTTCCTGATAAGATTCCCTCCAGTAAGTATCGTCGGGATCGGCTTTTACCGATGCGTCTGCGCCGCCTTCCAGTCCCAGAAGCACTTCTGCGGTATGGTTTTTATGGTCGATGTTGATCTGGGTGTTGTTGAACACCGGAAGGGACATCCCGATTTTAGTCTTGAACAGGTTAAATTGGTTTCCCGCTATGTTTAGTTCCGGCCCTTTTAATTCTGCACTTCCCAGACCGTCCAGATCCGGGAGAGCGGCGGTGATGTTTTCCGCCGCCTGAGCCTCCGGTGATTTTGGGGTGGTTGTGGGTTCCGGCGGCCATGTAAAAAGCGGTTCGTCTGTCTGTGACGGCTCTTCCGTAGTCCCCGGACGCGGGGTCGCCTCCTCTTTCTCTCCCCCTTCCGAGGTTACGGTACCGGCGTATGACCAGCTTGAGAGGGATGATAGATTTAAATGCAAAGCCGGCCGGGCGGCGTAACTAATGTCGGAGACATTGCAGCCATACGAATAGACAATCCCAGAGTAAATCACGCTGGAAGCGTCATTACTACTGCGGCCCGGCGACCGGAGCCACCAAGCATCAGCGCTTCCAGCGCTGTTCATACCACTAGTTTTAGTCTCCCCTCCACCTGCCACATAAGCGGTATTTACTGCTTTTCTTGTATCCGTACTGCTCGTAGAAGATGTAAACCCATACTCCGGATTCCTCACCTCATCAATCGACAGCAGATACACCTTGTCTGACGTATCATTTCCGCCTTCTGTCCCATACTCTGGATCATCATTGTTTACTACACTCGTAGTCTTGATTGCTGACTGTTCACTCGCCGAAAATGCATGATCAAGGAAGTTATTTGTACGAAAGTCCTCCCCCGGCTGGTTCGTTTCCGCCCCATAGCCATTCAGCCAGCTCCGCATCGTACAGTTCTCCCAGGTGACATCCGTGTAGTTTTTATTATATCGCTGTACATCAATGTTTTTATCCGCCAACAAGAATGCGTCGTCACCATCCACTGACAACACACGCCACTTGATCGGCTGCTTCGCATCGTTTTTATCGGCCTTACCGTCCCCGTTGGTGTCCTCCTGCCAGTAGTTCCCGAACCAGATACAGTCCCATGTGGTGATGCCATTGGCATCGGTTTTGGGGTTGTTCAGGCCATAGCCTGCCGCCTGAGCCGGGGCGGATCCGGACAGGGGCAGAATCCCTGCCAGCAGGGCGCTGATGAGAAGCAGCGCCAGTGATCGTTTACTCTTTGTCTTCATGTTCATAGTCCTCCTCTGGATGTTTTCTTCTGAGTATGAAATTTTTCCATATATTTTTCTGCAGCCGGTATGTGTGGGCATGTTTTAAGTGCCCCTTGTAGCTTGCCACACTCTGGCTGATGGCTTCCAGTTCGATCTTTCCCTCCGCATAGGCGTGGCGGTAGTTCCTAAGCCTGCGCTTCAGGCGTTTCTTAGCTGACTGACGCAAGGTGCGGACCACTTTTCCTGTTTCCGTCAGGTAAAAGTGAAATCCAAGAAAATCAACTCCCTGCCGGATGGCATGGATCTGCGTCTTCTCATTGAATTCCAACTTTAGTTCTTTTGTTAGATAAGTTTCCATCTCATGCAGGCATTCTTTCAGATAATTTTTGTCCGGGTGGATCAGGATCATATCATCCATATACCTCGTATAATATTTTATCCGCAGTTTTTCTTTGATCAGGCGGTCCAGCCCGTCCAGATAATACAGGGCAAACCACTGGCTGGTCTGATTGCCCATGGGAAGACCTTTCCCCGGCTCACATTCATAACTGTCTACAATCGTCCCCAGCAGCCATCTCACGTCTTCTGACAGTGCCATTCTGCTTATCTTTTCTTTTAAGACAGTATGGTCGATGGAATTAAAGTACTTTCTTACATCGCATTTAAGTATATACCCCTTTTCTCCATATTTTCTATTATATTCTCTCAGAAAACCAGTCAGTCTGTCAAGGGCAAAATGCGTTCCCTTTCCCTTTCGGCAGGCGCTGTTATCATAGATCAGATGTTTTTCCAGATATGGTCCCAGAACGTTGTCGCACAAACTGTGCTGGACGATCCGGTCCCCATAACAAAGTGCCTGGATCTCTCTTTCTTTGGGATCATAGATACGAAATTTACGGTATCCCTGTATATGGTATGTACGTCCCTTCAAGTGATAGCTCAGGCGTGTTGCCATTCGTATTGACATTTCCATTGTTATTCACGTTGGAAGCGTTATTACTATTGTTGCCCGGCGACCGGAGCCACCAATCATCTTCAACCGGATCCCAGTGTTACTTTCTGGCTTCATCACTCTTCATCCAGGCATACAATAGGCGCTGGGTTTCCATAACCTTTGATGATATCTGCGCCTGCTGTCTTGGAAGAATACACTGGCATTCTCTCGCCACCATGGAAAGATATGACAGAAGGCGGAGCTGTGTCATCGCCTCGTGCTGTAGTGTAAGTCTCTTTTCAAACTGAAGGTCTCTCTGCGATGAACTGCCTAAAAATACATGATTGGCTTTGTACAGAGATTCGATCACATACAGAGAATAATTCTGCAGTCTGCTGGTCAGTGTAAAACGAAACTTTTCGGAGATTTATCCGTAACCGTTAATATGTACTGAGTTAATTCCTTTGCCCTTGTAATTACAGTGAGTTCACTCTCCGTCCCTCTTCTCATACCAGCCTCCTTGAAACCATTTTCACTCCCATGATAGTACAAGGAAATTCTACTGTCAAATTGCGGCAGGTATTTTGAAACACTCTAATATCTTTCACTTGGCATATACTTAGGCTTTACTCATAATTCAATCCGGTCATAATACTCATACAGCTTCTGCACCCCATTTTCCAAAATATAATAATGCCGTATGTAGGGGACCAGAAGCACGAAAAACATGAGGCACAGAAGAAATACTGCCGGCTCCTGTATGATCAGGCTTGCCAGGATCGTGATGACCGCCAGCAGCGCAAACAGCACCGTCACGATCAGATGAATAAGTCTTTCATGCTGGAAAAACTGTATCTGAACCAGCATTTCCCTGCGGAACCTCTTCCTATCCCCGATATCCATCTCCCCCTCAGCTGCACTTCGGTAAAATTCTAAGTATTGTTTCAATCGTTTCTCCATATTGTTCCCTCCTCAGTATAATAATGGTGTGGCTTTAAACCCTGTTTTATTCTGCGCCAGTCCGGTGACACAGGTGGTGCCGCCTGTCAATATGATAATCCATTACTCCACAAGGATCACCTGCCGGCGAAACTCTTCCGGCAGCCTCTGTCCGCTTACTGCCATCGCCACAGTGCGGTACAGGTCCGCTGCCTTGATGTCCTGCTCCAGCTTTTCCCGCCCCTTCTTATCCAGCTCCTCCAAATCTCTGGCAAGCCTGCCCAGCACTTTCGTTTTCTTTACGCTCCTGAGTTTTGCAGCCGCACTCCGGCGCATTCCCAGCAAGCGGATATAGGGAAAGCTTTCCTCACTGCCAGATTCTTTTTCGATTCCCAGCAGGGTCTGGAACATACAGCGTTTTACTCTCGCCATCGTCATATTCTTCGTCTTGCAACGGTTCAAAAAATCATCCAGTGACACCGCCTCATACCAATTCTTCCGAAAGGAATTCGCTAATTCATCCGATAGATCCTTTATATCTTTCAGCCTGTCCCACCTGTCCCGGATGGCAAAAGAACACATCTGCCAGAAATCCTCAGAGTGGAGAAAACAGGGCGCTTTTTTTAACAGATCCATCCCTTCTTCTGACAACCCGGCAAAGTTTCCCTTCCATATCTGGCTGCGCACTGCTGTCGCTGACAAAAAGCCCGGTTCTTCCTGCTGCCCAGTCAGTTCCTCGTGATATCCCATCCCCTGTCTTCTTATCACTACAGGCTTCATGGAGGATTCCAGCCTGCGGGCTGCCTTGATGTATTCGATGCCCAGTGTGTTATTGGGCATGAAAAGCTTCTCCCTCTCCTCCGCAGTCAGCTTCACACAATCGGCATATGCCCGTTCCCTTGCCGCGGGAAAAGAAAATCCTTTCCGAAGATGATGACTAAGCTGTTTTCTGTAATCTTCCGGTTCCTCCGCCAGATAGCGCCCCGCCTGTTCCAGCTGCTCCTGAAGAGCTCCTTCACTGCCGAAACAGTAATAATCTACAAAAGATAGGGAATCCAGCGCCAGAATCCCTCCCCTGGCAAAATCCTCTGCACTGGACAAGCCATAGCGCACCGGAAGTTCAAACACCATATCTGCCCCCCCTGCAAGGGCCATGCGGGTACGGACGTATTTGTCCACAATGGCTGGCTCTCCCCGCTGGACAAAGTCACCGTTCAGCAGCGCCACCACCGTATCTGCCCCAGTTTTTTCACGCACCTGCTGTATATGAAACTGATGTCCCTTATGAAAGGGATTGTACTCACATATGATTCCAGCGGCTGACATAATACACCAATCCTTCCCCTTTATTTACATTCTACTAAAATTATGATATCATTATAGGAAAAAATACGCAACTTGGAGATCTAATATGAAACAAAAGAAATACATAATTTCAAGAATATCCGCAGGGCTTATCACAGGGATCTTTTCCGGGCTGGCTATATGCCTGTTCCGCTTTATCATGAACTTCTGTGACAACACCCTGAATCATAAAGTTATTCCCTCTCTTCAAAGTGGCAGCATTCTCTTTGCCGCCGCCTGGGGGGCGGGACTGCTGCTTATGTCCCGTTTCGTTTACCGGAGCATCTGCCTGGAGCCAAATGCAGAGGGCGGCGGCATTCCCCATTCCGTTGCGGAAGCCAGGGGCACCACCGATGCCAGATGGTGGTCGGTTCTTCTCGTAAAACTGACCTCTGCCCCCCTGTGTATCCTGGCGGGTTTTTCTCTAGGTAAAACTGGCACTGCCGTAGAGATCGGGACCATGTCCGGCAAGGGGGTATGTCGTTTCCTGCAGTCTTTCCGCCATCGGATGCCACCGCGCCTTAAACCCGCTGAATACTATTGTACCGGCGCTGGAGCGGGGCTGTCTGCACTCTTTTGCGCCCCGGTATCCGGTCTTTTCTTTTCTCTTGAAAAATTTCCAGGACAACATGCCCTGTCTGTTCTGACGATGGGTATCGGTTCTGTCTCTGCTTTTTTAGTCAGCCATCTGATCTACGGAACTTCTCCTATTGTAGAAGCTGTCATTCCACTGCAGCAGTATTCCTACTATCCTGCACTGGCCCTGATGGGTGTCCTCTTAGGTGTTACAGGAAAATATTATGCTCTTTCCCTAAACCAGTTTACAAAACTGCTCTCTAAGTATAATAAGTGCTGCCACGGGCTGCTCTGGAGCGCCCTCTTCCTTCTGGCAGGTGCCTTGTGCTGCTTTTTTCCCGCCATTGCGGGGTCTGGTAATAACATGCTGGCCATTTTAAAGGCGCCGGCTGCTCCTTATACCACCCTGTTACTACTCCTCTTTGGCAAATATCTATTTTCCATGATCTCCTCTGGCTCCGGGCTGCCCGGCGGGACCATATTTCCCCTGCTGACGGTAGGGGCCTGCATAGGCCAGCTCTATGGAACCGCTCTCTGCGCTCTCTTTCCCGGAATGGGTTTTTCTCCCATATGCTTTCTTCTTGCCGGGATGTCCGGGTTTTTCACCTCTGTGATCAGCGCCCCTCTCACCGGCGCATTTCTGATGTGTGAATTTTCCTGCTGCTACGGGAACTATCTGCCTCTTTGTACCGTCTGTCTATTTTCCCACCTCACAGCACAGTTCATAAATCGCAAAACTTCAGCATAAAATATCCTATCATATATTGTTGGGGGCAAAAAGCGTTTTGTTCCCAAAGGCTGCTGTGGATTGCGTTATGCACAAAAACCAGCGCAGAAGTGAGGTAGTTCATGAAAAAAAATTCTCTCTATACTTATACGACAATGGAAAAACGTATCCGGGAGCTGGAAAAACAGTATCCGCCAGAGTATTTCCGGGTAAGATCGCTGGGCATCACCCATGGCAAACGCCAGCTTTATGCCTGTAGCCTGGGATCTACGGAGGCGCCGGGCCAGTTTGCCATAACCGCCTCGATCCACGGCAGGGAGTACATCAATACCACCCTTCTCCTGCGGATCATGGAATATTATCTGGAACATTACGAGGGCTGTTACCGGGAACTCTGGAAGGAGATCTGTGTGATCTTTCTGCCGATGACAAATCCAGACGGCGTTTGTATCTCCATGTCCACGGAGGCAAAAACCTGGAAAGAAAACGGGCGGGGCGTGGACCTGAACCGAAATTTCCCCTGCGGCTTCGGCCAGTCCCCAGACCGTGCAAAAAGAAATCCCGGTGTAAACGCCGGTGACCAGCAGGAGACCCGGTGTCTCATGGAATTTGTAAACAGTCTCACAAATCCATTAGGGATCATCCACTATCACTCCCGTGGCAATCTCATCTACTATGACTACGATGTTCATGGCTCCCTGAAAAGCCAGATTACTTCGATGGCCGCTGTCGCCCACCGGGTGACCGGATACCGCCTCGTGGAAGACACCAAAGACACCCGTCCCGCCGGGGGATTTGGCGACTGGTGCGTCTATGGGAAAAAAATACCCTCTATTACCATTGAAACCGGTTTTCTGAAAACGCCGGTTCCCCGATGGCAGTTAAAGGGTATTATCACCAGAAATCTATTTCTGCTTCGTGAGCTTTTTACCTGTATTCTGTAATTCCCCATGGAGCAGAATATATAACTCGTACTGATCCGGGGGAAGCTGATCCAGCCACATGGCGATGCGGTAATCCGCATCCTCAAAGGTTTTCATGGTCTGCCAGGTATCTGAAAAATCCACCTTCCAGACCCCTTCATTCCCCCGGAGATAAACCGCCCCGATGGCGTGGTCCATCTCATGAATATAGAGAAGGTCTTCCTGCATTCGGTAAAATACAGAAGAATCCTTTACACCTGGAGCCTCCTGAAAGTCCAGACCTTCTATTTCGTCTTCTGTCAAGCACTGGGGACGTTTCAGGTCCCCGCCCAGGTAATCCGTGTTTTTCACCAGTGTCTTTGACAGGGACACCATATCCGGCAAAAATTCATGGGCCCGGAAAAAGCCCGGCTTTACATAATATTCACTGAGCACTTCCATGGAATCAAAATCATATTCGCGGATCAAACCCAGATTTTCCTCGATCTCAGGCACGAGAAATCCCGCCATGGCGTAAAGATGCCTGGTATCTTTATCAAAAATGGCATTGGATCGGATTTTTGACTTGGGACAGGGAAACCGCTTATACAATTTTACCGTTTTTTCTTTTTCATTGATCTCATAAAAGCTGATATAACTTAATTTATCTTTGTCGAAAAATTTGACTTTCCGGCGCTTGTGCCAGTGATTGTCAAAGACCATGATGTGCTTGATATTCGGCCTCTTTTCCTCCAGTTCCACCTCAAATACGGCGTGCTGCTGGTAAAACCACGGCACCTCGCCCACTGGTTTTAACAGCTTATCTGCCATCTCTGTCCCCTTCCAGAACCGGGGATCGGCTAAAATCCACCGGATCTCATCCCTGCTCCAGTCAAAAGATGCCACAGAATGAATATTTCTCATGGATACCAGCATGGAATCCTGCTCTTCATCATAGGAGGCTGAATTAATGTGCGCCCAATCCATCATATCCTGATAGGTCTCATCAAAAAGATCCCCCAGCTTGATCTGATGCACAATCTCTCCATTTTCCCGGTTCAATTCCAGGATCAGATCCTCAGAATGTTCTTCCAGGCTGTTTCCCGCTGTCAGAATATTGCCTCCCGGCGTCTTTTCCTCTACGGTGTGATGGGCTCCGTTCTTCACGAGATAAGTTCTTCCCACCCGCCCGAGATAGTCCATATCATACATCTGGACAGAATGGGGATTTGTGAAAGATGGGGCGGAAATCTCCCGTTCCATAAATAGAAAACGTCCCTTTGACAACGGAAAAATACCGTATCCTTTGGGCTTTCTCCGCAGATAATAACGGATCTGCCCCTCCTTGTCAAACACGCAGGGCTTGATATCAATGCCTCCGGCGATCAGGATATTTTTAAATGCCGCCTGGTCATTTTTCTTTTTTACTGTTATGATATCCTTTAAATCTTCTGGAAGAGGCTCTGTCATAAGAGGAAATCTGCGGCTGTCGCACTCCTGGCCGTTTTCATCCAGAAGCTCAATAACTACATCTGTGCTCCGTCCCGGATACAGTCCCAGGATGGGAATGCGGTGACGCTTGGAGGGCGGGTACTCCGATATAAAGCTGGTGTCCTCTGTATCTCCCTCCACGGTAACACGTACGCTGTAATCCATAAGTGTTGTAAACAACACAAGAGCTGTCAATGGCGCCTCCCCAAAGGGATTTACCACTGCCAGCATATTGTTAAAGGTATATTTTTCACTTCGCAGCTGCAATTCCAAGAACCAGTCTTTTGCCTGTGAAACGAGAGAATACATTTTCTTCGTCTTTATATTAGTCTTAAAAGAATCCGACTGTTCCCGCTGGAAAACCTCCTCATAGGCTTCCGATCCCCGGATCACCCATGCTTCCGGCCTGACTGTGATCATCCCACCATTGCTGTGATATACTTTTTTCTCCCTGGCGCCTCTGGCAATCTCAAATTCCCGCTTGCTGTGCTTAACCCTGCGTTTGAGTTTTTTGATTAAACTACTCATGCCTCTCTCCCCATATTCTCTCATAAATCTGCATTGCACATTCATAAGGAGTATGATCAACCGTATCCAGTATGATCTCAGGATTCAGCGGCTCCTCATAGACTGAGTCCTTTCCGGTAAACTGTTGGATCTGCTTTTTGTACAAACCCTTCGGATCCCGCTGCCTGCATGTCTCAAAATCCGTATTTACATAGACCTCTATAAAGTTCCCCTCCCCCGCTCTCTCTCTGGCGAACTGGCGCATCGCCCGGAAAGGAGAGATAAAGGATACCAGTGTGATTACTCCCGCATCCTGAAACAGCGCTGCAATCTCACTGATACGACGGATATTTTCATTGCGGTCCTCATCACTGAAACCAAGATCTGAATTGATACCGCATCGGATATTGTCCCCGTCCAGACGGTATACCGCCCGGCCCGCTTCGTTGAGGATGTGTTCTAACTCCACTGCCACGGTGGACTTGCCAGATCCTGAAAGTCCGGTAAACCACACTACGATCCCCTTCTGATTCAGAACCTGGCACCGGTCTTCATAAGATACTTTTCCGTCATGCCAGATAATATTTTCGTTTTTATTGTCTGAAGCCATCCTTTTCTCCATCTCCCTGATCCATCATCGGAACAGGATTCCTTTGTCTTTAAGAAGCGTCCGGATCTTACGGATATTTTTCTCATAATCAAATTCACTGTCCTTCAGCCTCATATCCATTTTAATATCGGTACTTACCTCATCGCCGATCCAGAAAACATCCATTTCTCCTTGAATCACCGCTTCCATAATCTTGCGGTCACTCTCGGTGAGCTTAGTGGCTGTAACGATCAGAATCATCCCGGCATCCAGCATGAGATTTGCCACTTCGGCAAATCGCCGTATCTGCTCTTTGTGGTCCTCATCTCCGCCTGACTTCGTATCAGCACCTACCCCATACAGGTAAGATACAATTCCCATGTAGTATACATATCTGCCACTGTCCAAAAGGCTTTTTTCCAATGCCTTTGCCAGATCCTTTTTGCCAGTATTCTTTTCTCCAGTCAGCACGATAAGTTCTGGCCTCTGGGCATAGTGTTCGATCCTGGACTCCAGGCTGATCTCACCGGTCTCCCACTTATAATTGCGGAGCATGGCGCTGCTTCTGATATCGCTTTCTTCATCTTCCAGCGCTTCGGTTATGATTCCGCCTCCAGCGATCTCGTAATTGTCTACAATGACAAACCGGCTCGTGCCGGCGCTCTCCTTTACCGTATCAAAGGCAATCGGCTTATCGGTCTTTAGGATAACCTCTGCTACCTCATGTTTCTCCACCGCCTGCTTCGTGTCGGTGGAGGAAAGATTGGAGGAATCAATAACTCCTTTGACCTCTTCCACCTCTACTCTGACCTTTTCACCGCCGATCTTCAGGAAGTATAACCTTCCTGGAACAAAATCTTTCTTCCCCAGCCAGAAAATGTTGGCTGAGATCCTCGATGCCGTCTTGGGCTGTGGTTCTCCGGCGATCGCCATCATCTCCCCGCGGGTTATATAGATCTGCTCCTTCATCGTAAATCCGATGGCCATGCCCGGCTTACCCTCCTGGATGGGATCGGTATTAAATGACTCTATTTTATGGATGTGGCTCTTTTTGCCGGAAGGATAGAAAATAACTTCCTGCCCTGGGCGGATCGTGCCGGTCTCGATAGTTCCTGCCACGATCCTCCGGTCATCCCCGTTTCTCGTAAATTTATATACATCCTGTACGGGCATACGGAAGGGCTGCTTGTCGTGCTCTTCCTCACATTCAAAGGCATCCAGCATCTCCAGAATGCACATCCCGTCGTACCATGGCATTTTGTCACTCCGCTTTACGATATTATCTCCCTGGAAGGAACTGACAGGAAGAACAAACTTCGGTGTAATATTGATCTGTTTTAAAAATTCAAGATATTCTTTTTTTACCTTCTCATATACTTCCTGGCTGTAATCCACCAGATCCATCTTATTGATGACCACGGCGATCTGCTGGATCCCCAGCATAGAGAGCATGTAAGCGTGCCTCCTGGAGTTTTCCTGGACACCTTCTTTGGCATCGATCAT